>JAQYVU010000044.1 GCA_030145385.1 Desulfococcaceae bacterium | reverse complement strand
GCGGTCAGCGGTGTACCGCCCATAGCATATACATCGCTTAACGCATTGGCGGCCGCAATGGATCCGAAAGCAAACGGAGAATCAACAATGGGCGTGAAAAAATCAAGTGTTTGGATCAGTGCCGTATCGTTGGAAATTTTATAAACCCCGGCATCATCAGCTGTTTCAAACCCCACGAGCAGTCGTGGGTCCGGTTTGATCTTCAGCGTAGAAATAACCCTGTCCAGGACCCCCGGACTCAGTTTCGCCGCTCAACCGGCCGCCCGCACTTTCTGCGTTAATTCATATTTTTCAGTTAAATAGTCTGGCATATTTTACTTGTAAAGAGTTAGGTCCAAATGGCAAGGAAAAAAGTCACAAGTTCAAGGCGCGCAAATTTTTCGTGATGATTCGTACTTGTCGTACTATGAAGAAACGAAAAATGCAGCGCAACGCAGAAATTGGACTTTTTGCGAAGCCATTTAGAAAATATGTGTTTTGGCATCAAACACCGGGCCGTCAATGCAGACGTGCTGGTATTTTTCAGTGGTTTCATTTTTATTCACCGCACAGCCAAGGCATGCGCCAAGTCCGCATGCCATGATGGTTTCAATGGAAATTTCGCAAGGCAGTTCGTTTTTGTTTGCAATGTCAGCCACTGCCCTGAGCATGGGCATAGGACCGCAGGCATAGATCATGTCCGGACGGTTGGATGTGATCCATTTTTCCAGCGGCCGGGTGACCAGACCCTGTTCGCCCTCAGAACCATCATCCGTTGTTGTGCGGATGGTCAAGTCAAACGACTGAAAAACCGTTTTGCACAGGATGTCATCGGACGTTCTGCCTCCAAGACAGGCAATGGAGTCGGATAAACAAACGCTGTTTTCTGAAATAGCATCTGCGAGGAAAACCAAAGGAGCGATGCCGATACCGCCGCCGACAAGCGCGACTTTTTGAAAATTGCTAGAAACTGTAAAACCTTGTCCAATAGGCCCCAGAAGATCGATTGGGTCTCCGGCTGCGGCACGGGTCAGTTTTTCAGTAAATTCCCCAACAACTTTGTACAGGATTTCCAAGCCGCAAACATGACCGTTTTCTTTAATCAGCCGGTGAATGGAAAACGGCCGGCGCAGCAGGGGCGTCAAATTACCGGGCAGGTGAAGTGTAATAAACTGGCCGGGCCGGGCGTTTTCATAAATAGTGCTGCAGGCCAGGCCGATCCGGTAATAGGAGTGGCTTTCCGGCTTGTTCCAGATTACTTTTGCAATTTCCTGATGTTTTTGGGCAGATGATTTCATATGCAAATTCATTTAATATATTTAAATTGTTATTTCAAGCCGATAACACAAACAAATCTCCCGGTCTGGTTTTTTTTGCGAAAAGAAAAGAACAGGTGGCTGTTACATTTTGTGCAAATATTTGATATTTCGATATGTTGGGAAGAAAGTCCGGCACTCAGAAGTTGTTGTCGGCTGATTTTCCAGAAATCAAAATAATCTAACGTGTTTTTATAACACCAGTATTTTTCGGGTATTTCCTGCTGATAATGAATAAATTCACTGCAACAGGGGCCGAGTGAAGGGGATATTCCGGCATAAATATTCTCCGGATGGCACCCGAATTCGGATTGCATGGTTGTAAGACATGCGCCGAGTATGTTTCTGATACTGCCGCGCCAGCCGGAATGTACATTGGCCACCACTTTGTTTTGAGGATCATACAAAAGTATTCCCTGGCAGTCCGCCAGCTGGATAGCAAGGAATTTGCCGGGAATATTTGTGATCATGGCATCTGCTGAAAGGGGTAACGTATTGCTTTTTGATGGCCGGTCAGCATCGCTTTTTTTGAAAACCAGTATGCCGGTTTCATGAACCTGATTTGAAAAAATAAGTTGTTGAGTGCCCATGCACCGGGCAATGGCTGTTCTGTTTTTTTTGACGGAGTCTTTACGGTCTCCCACACCGAGGCCCGTGTTCAGGCTTTGATAATCACCTGCGCTAAAACCATTGTATCGGGTGAATATTGCATGCCGAATATCATCAAAAATACTTAATTTTGAAAATGTAAAAAATTGAAGTCCGTTTTTATTGTTTAAAATCATAGGTAATTGAAAAATGCTGTTTTGTTGTGATTGTCTGGCATTGGAACTGGTTTGTAAGAACTATCAAGTGTTACCTGATATAAAGAGAGTCAATATTCTGATTTTTATATCTTATATGCATCAGGCTTCCTTTCTTTTATACAGTCAAAACGATTGCGGATAGCATCAATTTCTTTAAGGTTTATTGGTACAGTTTCTTCTGAGGCATGGTTGATAATCCGGGTTAAAATCACGCCGTCCGGTGATATGATCTGGGAATGACCGTTAAATGCCAGATTCCCATCTTGTCCCACCCGGTTTGATGCGACAATAAATATTTGATTTTCAATGGCGCGTGCCTGCAACAGGGTATTCCAGTGATCAATTCGCGTCTCCGGCCATTGGGCGGAGACGATCACGATTCGGGCGCCGGCAAGCGCCAGGGATCGGCACAGTTCGGGAAAACGAAGATCATAGCAGATCATCAGGCCGATGGGTCCGTATGAAGTGTCGCATACCACCGCCTGATTGCCGGCGGCAAAGGCCTTGTCCTCATCAATGAATGAAAATAGATGGACTTTTCGGTACTGACCGGCTACAGCTCCGTCTTTGTCAACAACAACCATGGTGTTGTATAAATGGTTGCCGGATTTTTCCGGCAGGGATCCGGCAATGATCATCCGGTGTTTCTTTGCCAGCGTGCTAAGCCTTTCGATTATTTGAGGCGTTCTTTTGGCATGTTCAATGAGCATCCCGGGTTTGTCAAAACCGCAGGGCCACAGTTCAGGGAGCACGGTGACCTGCGTCCCTTTTTCGCTCAAACGATGAATGCCGTCGACGACAGATGCAAGGTTCGCGTCAATATTTCCGGTTTTAACATCAAACTGGAAAATCCCCGCGATAATGGTTTCCAAGTTATTCATCAGATAGCAGCCTTAAATATTTCAATCCGCCCTGGCCAGTGCCAGCACACTGACGGTCTTTGCACCCTTCGAGATTAATGTCTTCGCGCATTCATCACAAGTAGATCCGGTTGTATATACGTCATCAATCAGGAGCACATGTTTTCCGGAAATATTAGATTTATCTTTTACGGCAAATGCGTCTTTTACGTTTTGTTTTCTTTTTTTTTTGCCCAATCCGGTCTGAGACAATGTTTTGCGCTTCCGCGCCAGATTCTTACAATCAATCGGAATGCACCGGTGTTCTGTCTGACTGAATAAAACCGGCCACTGCCTGATCAGCATGGCGGCCTGATTAAAGCCCCGTTGTTTTAAACGCGAAATATGAAGCGGGACCGGCATGATATAATCAATGGTGCTGGCATTATAGTATTTCATAAATGAAGAAAAAAGCAACCTTCCAAGGGGACGGGCCAGATGAACTTTATTGTTGTATTTCAATGCATGAATATTTGATTTCAAAGCCCCGCGATAAATGCCTGCAGCACGAATTCCGCTACACAAGGTCTTGTTTTGAATGCAGTCGCCGCATTGATGGTTATCGCCGGATTTGCTTTCAAACATCCGGCCGCATTGTGTGCAGAAAGGGGATTGAACCGGAGAAAAATCTGATAAGCAGGAGGAGCAGAGAAACGGTGTCATGACCCGATAAAAGACGGTTTCTATCGGGTCATGAACAATTTGATCAAAAGGCGTCTTTCCTGCTGGTTTGTCCTGCTTTTGATGAAAAAACAGCCCGCATGCAAGACATTTTGAAGGAAAAATTGAAACTTTAAAAGTCTGGAGTATGCGTCGGAACATTTCGCTTTTTTTCTTTGCCATCCGAATCTGACTTTTTAAAGGATAATCAATTTTAAGCACTTTCCGTTTTACATATTGGCAACCATCGCATTACCAAATGCCGAACATGAAATTTCAGTCGCACCGTCTATCTGACGGGCCAGGTCATAGGTAACGGTTTTGGATTTGACGGTTTTCTGGAGACTTGTGCGGATGATGTCTGCGGCTTCTTTCCATCCCATATAGTCCAGCATCATGGCACCGGATAAAATCAGGGAACTCGGATTAACTTTATCAAGACCCGCATATTTCGGTGCTGTGCCGTGGGTCGCTTCAAATACCGCGCAGTCCTCGCCGATATTCGCCCCGGGCGCCATGCCAAGCCCGCCCACCTGGGCTGCGAGGGCATCGGAAATGTAATCTCCGTTTAAATTCGGGGTGGCGATAACGTCGAACTCTTCCGGCCGCAGCAGGACCTGCTGAAAAAGCATATCCGCGATTCGGTCTTTGATTAAAATTTTACCTTCAGGAAGTTTGCCGTCAAAGGATTTATAGAGTTCATCCTCGGTAATGGTGACATCGCCGAATTTTTCTTTGGCAACTTCATATCCCCATTTATTGAAAGCGCCTTCCGTGAATTTCATGATATTGCCTTTGTGCATCAGCGTGACACTGGAATATCCATTGTCAATGGCATGAGAGATGGCACTGGCAACCAGGCGTTTGGAATTTTTGGCGCTTACCGGTTTGATTCCGATCCCGGAGTGTTCAGCAATGGTTGCCCCCATTTTGTCAGTCAGAAAGCAGATGACCTCATTGGCTTCATCGCTTTGGCATTCCCATTCAATCCCGGCATACACATCTTCCGTATTTTCCCTGAATACCACCATATCGATTTTTTCAGGTTGTTTCATAGGGCTGGGAACCGAATCAATATATTTGACCGGACGGACGCAGGCAAACAGATCCAGTTTCTGGCGGATGGTGACATTGAGGCTTCGGATTCCTTTTCCGATCGGTGTGGTTAACGGGCCCTTAATGGCCACCACATGCTTTTTAATGCTGGCTAAGGCATCATCGGAAAGCCATTCCCCGGTTTTCTCAAACCCTTTTTCTCCGACATATAATTCCAGCCAGTTTATTTTTTTTGATCCCTTATAGGCTGCGGCAATTGCCCCGTCGATCACTGTCCGGGTGGCCCGCCAGATATCCGGGCCGGTGCCGTCGCCTTCAATAAAAGGAATGGTTGCGTTATCCGGAATATTTAATGATCCGTCACTGTTTTTGGTGATGATATCTGAATTTTCCATATATTATTGTCCTTTCTTATTTATCCTAATCTTTTTTGATGTTTATTTTGAAGGTTGCCGTTGTCTGTATGCCTCGTACATGGCAATGGCACCGGCCACCGATGCATTCAGTGAGTTGACCGGTCCGTTTTGCGGAATAAAACTTAAAAAGTCACAGTTCTTTTTAACCAGCGGACGGATACCGCTTTCTTCTCCGCCAACGACTAAGGCGATATTTCCTGTAAAATCGTTTTCATATATCGATCGATCCCCGTCTTTGTCAAGTCCGATGATCCATATGTTGTTGTTTTTTAGTTCCTTGATGGCATTGACCATGTTAACAACCGTTGCCAGCCGGACATGTTCAAGAGCGCCTGCGGATGATTTTGAAACAGTGGGAGACGGTTCGGCTGCCCGGTCTTTGGGGATAATCACGCCGGACAATGTCGCGCACAAAGCCGTGCGTATCAGCGCACCGAGATTATGGGGATCAACAATATTGTCTATCAGCAGAAAAAAGTTAGATGAGCCGGCAAGATTATGATCGCTGATCAAATCGGAAAGGTCAAGCAGCGGGTAGGGCGATACCCTGGCCGCAACTCCCTGGTGCGTATCGATGCCGGTAAGGGATTGCAGTTTCTGTCGTGGCAGATATTGTACTGGTATTTCGGATAAATGAGCGATCTCGAGAATATTTTCAATCCGGGGGTTTGCCTTGCCTTTTATGATAAAGAGCTCATGAAAAGTTCGTCTTTTTGCCTGCAGGGCTTCAAGGACCGGGTGGATGCCGTAAATTGTTTCTGTTTTCATCTGTTTTTCTCAAAGTTTATTATAATAGTCAGGCTTAATATTTATAAAAATCAGGTTTTTTTTCGGAAAATCAACTGGTCTGATTGGCAGATACAATAGCGGAAAGCGTTTTAATGGCTTCAGGCAGCGAGTCATTTACGACAACATGTTTGTACAGGTCTTTTTGTGCGATTTCAGTTTCTGCATTTTTCAGGCGCTTGGCAATTACCTGTTCACTGTCCGTGCCTCTTTTTAGAAGACGTTGTTTTAATGTATCAAATGTCGGTGGCATGATAAATATGGTGATGCTTTGCGGGTACCGGCAAAGAATCTGGCGGGCCCCGTTTACATCAATATCAAGCAGGATATTTTTTCCTTCAGACAGATGGCGGTCAATAAATTGTGCGGATGTGCCGTAATAGTGACCGTGTACTTGAGCCCACTCCGCCCAGGTGTCTTTTTTGATATTATTTTTAAATTCATCGTCAGTGATGAAAAAATAATCCACGCCGTTTAATTCGCCGGTTCTCGGTTCCCGGGTGGTGTGTGAAATGGAGTAGCATAGCCCTGGGAATTTTTTTAATATCGCATTGCATAAAGTGGTCTTGCCGGCACCGGAAGGCGCGGAAATGATAAACAGGCACCCCCTTGTTAAATTACCGGATAATTCCGAATAGATATTTTTATTGCTGGGTTCAGACATTTTTCCAAAGATCGGTTCTATTCATCTGTTTCGTTTAATGCCACATATCTTTGCGCAATTGTATCGGTCTGGGTGGCTGAAAGTACAATATGGTTGTTTTTCATAATAATGATCGATCGTGTTTTACGGCCGTGAGTGGCATCGATCAGCCTTTTTTCATCTTTTGCTTCATCCCTTAAACGCCTCATAGGCGCGGAATTCGGTGCCAGAATGGCGATGACTTCATCTGCGACAACACTGCTTCCATATCCAATATTCAATAAAGTATATGACATGTTTCCTCTCTGGTGGCATCAAAAATTATTCAACATTCTGTACCTGTTCCCGAATTTTTTCAAGCTCGGTTTTAGCCGATACTATAATATGAGCAATTTCAGCATCCCCGGCTTTGCTTCCCATAGTGTTGAATTCACGGTTAAATTCCTGAAGCAGGAAATTCAGCGGCCGTCCGCACGGATCTTTGTCTGTCATTAATTGGCGGAATTGTTTTAAATGACTTTTCGCCCGGACCGTTTCTTCGGAAATATCACTTTTGTCGGCGATAAACGCGGCTTCCTGCGCGATACGGGCCGGTTCAATCTCAACCATTCCTTGGGTCAGGGCTGTAATACGCGTTTTCAGTTTTTCCTGATAGATACTTAAAAGTCCGTCTGTTTTTGATTCTATGATTGAGATGGCGTCCTCGATAAATCCGAGCCGTTGGTCCAGGTCCTTTTTAAGAGATGCGCCTTCATTTATTTTCATTGTGTCAAAATCAGAAAGGGCAGAGTGGAGACATTTTTCCAGTACCTGCCAGATTTCTTCCAGATTGATTTCCGGGTCAGCGGTTTCGATAATTCCGTTTTTACCTGAAAGCAGAGCCAAGGGAATCTCAGCGTCTAACTGGTATTTATTTTTCAGCTGGGTCAGAGTTTCATAATAGGCGTTGGCCATGGACTCATTAATATTGAAAATTTCAGTATTTTCTGATGAATCTTTTATGCTTACACGTAATTCAACACGTCCCCGGGTGATTTTTTCCGAAATTGCTTTTCTGATTTTTTCTTCCAGAGCGGTGTAGCGGTGGTAAAGTTTTAAGGCAACATCCAGATGCCGGCTGTTATAGCCTCTGATTTCAATGCTGATGTTCAGGCCATCAGTGGATAAATCGGATCCAGCGTAAGCGGTCATGCTTTTTATCATAATTAAAATTCCGTTTTCGTGATGTCTTTGATGTATTTATTTCTCACCCGATAAAGAAACGACTGCATTTCCTTGGCCTGGTAATCCGGGTAAGTCCATGGCAGCGACTGGAATGAACCTTTTTGAAATATCAGGGTCAGGTCCGCGTATATGTGATCACCAATATAAATCCGGTGAGCAAAATTTTTCCCCGTGGCCAGCACAAAACGTTCGCGGAGCATAAAACCGGGGTCAATATTTATGCTGCGTTTTTGATCTTTTGAAAATTCGTGTTCAATGGCATTTGTTTTGATCTTTATTTCTGACAGGCTGTTCTGCTCTATCAGTGGTTTAAATGCAGCCATTCGACGCATAAGACCAGGGCCCATCTCACGTTCATAATAGCTTGTATAGTCAAACGGTATCCAGGGGCTTATCAGGTCAATATCGCCGAACAGTTTTGTCATGCCTTCCAAAACAGGGCTGAACAGTTGCTGGTCGTTTGTAAAAACACCAATAACCAGCTTGGCGGGCTGCGGTGCAGTGGGTTGACTCATCCGGGGTAATATACCTGTTTTTTTTTAAAATGGATTTTTTTTAATGTTTGAACGAAAATCTGACAATTTTTTTAAGTTCAAGGCGGGCGAAAATTTTAACCGATTGAATACATAGAGTATTTTGAGGATTAAAATCTGAGCCCAACCCAAAATTAAAACCGGAAATTGAAAAAATTAGCGGTTTTCGATCGGGCATTATCTATTCCAGAATCGGCTTTGCTTCATCAATCAGCATTACGGGAATGTCATCCCTTATTTCGTAAATCAATTGGCAGGCATCACAGATCAGCCCGTCGGTTGCTTCATTGAGATAAATTTTTCCTTTACATTTCGGACAGACCAGAATGTCCAGTAATTCCTGACTCACTGCCATGCTTTTATCTCCTGAAAATTGAATTTTAATAAAAAATAAAGTGGTTACGATTTAATATGTAAAATTATTGGTATTCTATACCAGACAATTCCGATGCATTCAAAATTAATCATCAGAAAGCAGTGTAACGTTGATTTGAGAAGTTGCGGGATAGAATTCAAAATGGTACGCCCGGCAGGATTCGAACCTGCGATCTTCAGCTCCGGAGGCTGACGCCCTATCCCCTGGGCTACGGGCGCGCATATTGATGTAATTAATGAATTCAGGCAAATTAGTCAAGCCTGAATAGATTTATCATTCTATATATTTTTTTCTGTTGAATCTGATACCCCGATATTTTTAAGGGCCTGCTTGGCTTCACCGACCACATAAAGCGATCCGGCAATGCAAATGGCGCTATCCGGAGGCGCGGTTTCAATCGCATGGGTTACAGCGGCTGCAACATCTTTTACAATGACCGTATCACTGACAATGGATTGTGTAAATGGCATCATTTTTTCAGGGGCAAGACTCCGGTCAATGTCAGGCTCGGTCAGGATGACCCGGTTAAAATTGGGCAGCAGTGACTGCAGAATCGATTCAAACGGTTTATCATCAAGGATACCGATGACTAACGTGCTATATTTAAGGGAATATTCCTGCTTGAGAAAGTTGGCCAGTTTTCGTGCCGCCATCAGGTTGTGCGCTCCGTCAATTATAATTTCGGGAATACTCCCGGGAATATTGTCCGGAGATGCGGGGATAATCTCAAGCCTTCCCGGCCATGAATAGGTCTCCAGGCTCTTTTTTATTTGGCTGAGTTCAATAGGAAGTCCTTTTTGCTGCAAGACTTCACATGCCGCGAGAATCAGTGAGGCATTATCGACCTGATGGCTTCCCGGAAGACCGGTTTTCATGTTTTTCCATTGATGCTCAATTCCTGAATAAGAAAAACAGTTGTTTTTACTTCGGCGTACTTTGAAATGCTCACCCAGTCGATATAGCGGGGCGGATTTATCCGTTGAAATCTGTTTTAATACATCAATGGCGCTTTTTTGTGTCACACCGGTGACAACCGGTGTATTGTGTTTGATGATTCCCCCTTTTTCACCGGTAATTTCGGCAATGGTGTTGCCCAGGTAAAAACGGTGTTCCATGGATATGTTTGATATGATGGATATTTCGGGAGATAACACATTGGTCGCATCCAGTCGTCCGCCCATACCGGTTTCAATGATCGCCCAGTCGACATCGGATCTGGCAAACAGATACAAGGCCATGGCAGTGGTATATTCAAAAAAAGTCGGTTCCCGGTCTGTTTTAGGAATTGTTTTGACCGCTTGATACGACTCAACAATTTCTTTGTCTGAAACCTGAATATTGTTGATGGTAATCCGCTCATTAAATTTGATTAAATGGGGGGAGGTATACAGACCGACCTTGTATCCCGAGCCCTGAAGTATACTTGCCAGGCCGGATGCAATCGAGCCCTTTCCATTGGTTCCGGCAATGTGAATGCACGAAAATCTGTTGTGGGGATTTTGCAGGTTATCTAAAATATGGCGGATAACATCCAAGCCCAGCTTAATGCCGAACCGGTGCAGGCCAAACATTTCTTCAAGGCATTTTTCATAATTAGTATGTGTCATGGGTTTAATATCACAAAAGAACCCGGTAAGAATTTTTGATAAAAATTCTTACCGGGTTTTATCGAATCTTGTCTCTTTAATGTTTAATAACGGCGAGGACGGGTATTTCGTTTTGACTCGGCAATTCTTTGTCTTCTTAATGCTTCTCTTTTTTTACGCCGTCTGTATTCGCTTGGTTTTTCATAGTTTTTTTTCAATTTTAATCGTTTGAACAGACCGTCATTCTGAATCTTTTTTTTCAAAATGCGCATGGCGCGTTCAATATCATTATCATCTACTCGAACCGTGATTTCCTTCAAAAACTTCACCACCTTTACAAGAATTTTTTTATTAAGCTATATTAACTAAATAGAAAGAATGATTTTTGCAAGTAAAAAATTTCTTTTTATGGTTAAAATTTGTAATTGGCGTGTGTGTTTCGCTCAGGATTAATCACTTCTCGGTAGGGGTCTATTTGCTGGCATATAAAAAAACGGCATTGCCGCTGTGAGTTGCGGCAATGCCGATAATCGTTTAGCCCATCAAATAAACAATCAACAAATCGATTTTATGAGTTTTTACAGCGATGTTAGAGCTTGGAAACCAGTTCGGCGGTAACATCCGGAAGGGCTGCTTTGCCTTCAAGGGTAATGTATTTGATGGAATCATCATTTTCAGCAAGATCTCTAAAATAATATGCAGAAGCTGTGGTGCCGGTTTCCGTATCATAATAAATGGAATGGCGTTTATCAATGGCATCTTCATCCTGGTCATCGGCACGGGAGGATAATTCGCCGCCGCATACCCGGCATTTATCTCCGTCAGGTTTAATGGCATCGATAAAAATATTGTTCGGGTGGTTGTTGTCGTTGACGCACAGACGTCGGCCCATAATTCTGTTTTTGGCGATTTCGCGGTCCAGCAGAATTTCAACAACGATATCCAGTGACATGTTCGCGGCTTTTAATGCTTCATCCAGCTTGATTGCCTGATTCTTGTTTCTCGGGAATCCGTCAAGCAGCCATCCGTTTTTGCAGTCATCTTCCTGTAAACGGGAAAGGATCATGGGGATGGTGATCTCGTCAGGAACCAGTTCGCCTTTGTCAATGAATTCTTTGGCCTTCATTCCCAGTTCTGTGCCGCCTTTAATATTGACTCTGAAAATCGCGCCGGATTCAATATGCGGTAAGTTGTATTTATCTTTTAAAATCGCACCCTGTGTTCCTTTGCCGCTGCCGTTGGGACCGAAAAACAATACGTTCATATTTCTACTCCTTTAATAATATATGGTTACCGTTTGGATTTACTTATTATATTAATGATACGTCAGCCGATCATTACGCTTAATATATCAAAGAAATTTTACATTATGAAAAAATTAGAGATATATAAATGATCCCGCAATGTCAAGAAGGGTTATGCAAGATTTAAAAAATTTTTCACAAGTATAAACGCTTCGTTGCGGGTAGTGATATTGTCTGAAAACCGTTCCTCTTCAACATGCTGAAGAATTTTTGAAAACAGGGGAGATGGTTTCAGCCCGAATTCATTAATCAGATCATCACCATTGATCAGCGGGGGGGTTGATTTTTTTGGCAGAAATGAATCCGAATAAAGTTTAATCATATGGTTTAAAAATTCAATAAACGCCCGGGTGTTTTTCCGAATATTCTTATTGATCCCTTTTCCGTATAAATCCGCTGTAGTGTGGATGAGTATATCTTTTGTCAACTGGTCACATTTTAAAAAAAAACGGGAAATCGCCTTTTTTGACAAACGGTTCTGACTGAAAGCGGTAAATAATGACAATGGCCTTAAATGATGACGAATGATAAAGTCAGTATAGCTTTGTTCCTGGTTTGACAGCCGCAGTCGCCGGTTGATTTTTGCGGCCATGTCAGCGCTCGTTTTTTCGTGGCTGTAAAAATGAATACGGCCTTTTGCGTCGACGGTTCGTGCCGATGGCTTACCGATATCATGGAGCAGGATGGTATATTTTAGCATGGCATAATGTTTTGGTGCCGGTAAAAATGCTTTTAAATTGAGTATTTCCGACGTCAGTGAATCCGGGTCGTGGAGAAGTTTTTCAAGAAAACCGTAGGCTTTTAAGGTATGTTCAAAAGCATCATATTGATGAAAGGCATTTTGTGAACAGCCTTTTAAAGGGGATAATTCAGGAAAAATAGCACTCAAGAGTCCGGTGTCGTTCATCATTAATAAATAATGATGGGAATGGGGCGTGTTGAATAATTTTATTAACTCGTCTTTTATTCTTTCTCCGGCGGATGTGTAAATAAGGGAAGATGCGCTTTTAATTGCCTGACTGGTTTTGTCGCTGATGGTAAAGTTTAACTGTGATCCGATTCTATAAGCTCTAAGCAGCCTGATCGGGTCGGTCAGAAGGTTGGCCGAAGAAATCATGCGGATTTTTTTATTGTTTAAGTCGTTAATTCCGTTGTGTGGGTCGATAATTTTTTTGCTGTCATCTCTACTGTCAAGCGAAATGGCCATCGCATTAATCGTGAAATCTCTTTTGTTTAAGTCCTTTTCAATGGATTTGCCGTTGGCCGGCGCAATGTCATATGTTTGTTCTCTGGTGACTATCCGGAAAATTTTGAACCCGGGTTTACCCAGTTCTATGATTCGTCCCCGGATATTTGAGGCTATGTCGTGTGCCAGTTTTTTCGGGTCTTCCAGTGTGACGATATCACAGTCTTTGGGAGGGACTCCTATGATGATGTCCCTGACAGAGCCTCCGACGATAAATGTTTTTGGAGATGACGGGATAAAATTTGTATTGATTTGAATCATTTTTTAATATATTGAATTTTTTTCCATGACGTGCCGGCCGGATTCCGTACATACTTTACGGGGTTATACACCTTTATGCAATTAAAGTATATATTACTAATGACATTCAATTACAATGGATTCATATGAAAAGATCCGGTGATGCGAACATTATGCCCTTAAAACTCGGGATTACCGGGGGCGTCGGTTCCGGAAAATCTTTTGTATGCAATTATCTGAAAGAAAAAGGCCTGGCAGTTGTGAGCACGGATGAACTGGCCCGAAATGCTGTTTTACCGGGAATGCCGGCTTATAAGAAAATAGTTGATTATTTTGGCAAAGATATTTTGTCGGATGATAGAACATTGAATCGTAAAAAATTAAGAGGGTTAATTACACTAGATAAGAAGAAAAAAGAAATGCTGGAGCAGTTTGTGCATCCGGAAGTATTATCACAGATGGATTTGGAAATACAAAGGTCGCAAAAAAGACATGACATGGCAATTGCAGTTGAAGTGCCCCTGCTTTTTGAAGCTGGATTGGCGGTGATTTTTGATTATGTATTGACCGTGTCGGTTAATACGGATGTCAGAGTCCGGCGGGTCATGGATCGTGATCAAATATCGCAAAAAGAAGCCATGGCGCTGATGAATATCCAGATGCCGGAAGAAGAGAAGGTTAAAAAATCTGATTTTGTCATTGATAATAACGGATCATTAAAAGAAACACAAATTCTGATTGATCGTTTTTATGAAAATTTTGTTGATAAGATAAATTATTGATTAAAAAAAGTTGACATAGAATAAAATATGTAATATTTTTTCTAAAAAAGAACCTTCCTGTTGTTATTATTAAACCACATTGGATCGTTTCGAATTTATCTTCTTGCTTAAAATCTTATTTGAAGTCGGTTATCCTTCATAAAATATCATAAATCCAGGCCTTTGATTCTCTTTATTATAATTAAAAAAATACAACGTTCCCAATCTGGTTAAAATCATATTTCCTATATCTGTCTTCAGCAGAAGAAAAAAATATTGCAATACTCTTTTTATAAATTCTGATTGGTATGATTGCATAGCGATATATCAAATTTAAAAAAAAATTTAGTGGGGTTTTATTCTTAATGAACATTCTAGAGTTAAAAAAAACAAAGATCAGCGATCTGACCCGAATGGCAAAAAAGTTCAATATTGAAAATGCCGGCGGGATGCGGAAACAGGAGCTGATATTTGCGCTCCTCCAGGCCCACATTGAAAAAAACGGGCTTATTTACGGCGAAGGCACACTTGAAATATTGCCGGACGGATTCGGGTTTCTGCGTTCTCCGGGTTGTAACTATCTTCCGGGACCTGATGATATTTATGTCTCACCTTCTCAGATTCGACGGTTTAACCTGAAAACCGGTGATACGGTCTCCGGTCAAATTCGACAGCCAAAAGAGTCGGAAAGATACTTTGCGCTGTTGAAGGTTGAAGCGATCAATTATGAGGAGCCGGAAATTGCCAGGGATAAAATTCTTTTTGACAACCTGACGCCGTTGTTTCCGGATAAAAAAATCAAACTTGAAACCACAAAAGATAACTACACTACCCGAATCATGGATATGATGACACCCATCGGTTTTGGTCAGCGCGGTTTGATCGTGTCCCCGCCACGAGCCGGTAAAACGATGATTCTTAAAAATCTGGCCAACAGTATTATTGCCAATCACAAAAATGTGATTCCGTTTGTGCTGTTAATTGACGAGCGTCCGGAAGAAGTGACGGATATGCAGCGGTCCGTCAATGCGGAAGTGATTGGTTCCACTTTTGATGAACCGCCGGAACGGCATGTTCAGGTAGCGGAAATGGTCATTGAAAAGGCAAAGCGCCTGGTCGAGCATAAGCGCAATGTGGTCATTTTGTTAGACAGTATTACCCGCCTGGCAAGGGCTTATAATACTGTGTCTCCTCCCAGCGGGAAAATCCTTTCCGGTGGTGTGGATTCTAATGCGCTGCATCGGCCCAAACGATTTTTCGGTGCTGCCCGAAACATTGATGAGGGCGGGAGCCTGACGATTATAGCCACTGCATTGGTTGATACCGGTAGCCGTATGGATGAAGTTATTTTTGAGGAATTCAAAGGTACCGGCAACATGGAAATCCAGCTGGACCGACGCCTGGCAGATCGGCGAATTTATCCGGCCTTTGATATCAATAAATCCGGAACACGTAAAGAAGAACTCCTCCTGGAACCGGAGATTTTAAACCGGATATGGATATTAAGAAAATTACTTTCCACATTAAATCCTGTTGACAGTCTTGAATTTTTACTGGATAAGATGCATGGAACAAAAACTAATAAAGAATTTCTTGATGCAATGAATTCATAGAAAAGGAAGAAAACAATGAAAAAAGAGATTCATCCCGAATATAAGGAAACATCGATTAAATGTGCATGCGGAAGTGAAGTGACAGTCGGCTCAACAAAATCCGACCTCACGGTTGAAATTTGCTCTAAATGTCATCCGTTTTATACGGGCAAGCAGAAACTGGTTGACTCTGCCGGACGAATAGAACGTTTTCGCAGAAAATATGCAAAATTTCAGAATGATGAAAAATAATAATGCCTTTTTTATCCTCGTTTTTTCAAGAGAATCGGTCTAAAAAATAAATGCTTGAACAGTTATCAGGACTTGAAGAAAGATATTCGGAACTGGAACAGCTCTTAAGTGATCCTTTGGTTGTTCAGAATCGGGTGCTGTACACGAAGTACGTCCGGGAACATGGTGATCTGGGCAAAATCGTTCCTGTTTTCAGGATATATCGACAGACGATTGATGAGCTTGAAGAGAGTAAGGAACTTCTTTCTGACAGTGACCCGGAAATCAAAGCCCTTGCCCGAAGTGAAGTGGAGACCCTGTCTGCCGAAATGGTCAAGCTGGAAGAAGGCTTAAGGATGCTTCTGATTCCGAAAGATCCCAATGATGACAAGAACGTTTTGCTTGAAATCAGGGCTGGTACCGGCGGTGAAGAAGCCGCACTTTTCGCCGGGGATCTTTTTCGGATGTATAACCGGTATGCGGAATCTACGGGATGGAAGCTTGAGATAATTTCCCAAAACCTTACGGATTCCGGTGGTTTTAAGGAAATTATCGTCCTGGTCAAAGGAAAAGGGGCCTTCAGTCATCTTAAATATGAAAGCGGCACCCACCGGGTGCAGCGGGTTCCGACCACAGAAACCCAGGGCCGCATTCATACGTCTGCCGTCACCGTAGCCGTACTTCCCGAAGTCGAGGATGTTGAGGTGCATATTGAACCCAATGACTTGAAATTCGATGTCTACCGGTCATCCGGTCCCGGCGGGCAGTCCGTCAATACGACTGATTCAGCCGTTCGGATTACCCATTTGCCGACCGGTCTTGTGGTAATCTGCCAGGACCAGAAATCACAGCATAAAAATAAAGCCAAGGCAATGACGGTTCTCCGGGCCCGGCTGTATGACCTGCAAAGCAGCCAGCAGCAGGAAGAAATTTCTGAAAAAAGAAAAAATCAGGTGGGTAGCGGGGACCGCAGCGAGCGGATCCGCACGTATAATTTCCCCCAGGGGCGAATGACCGATCATCGCATCGGGTTGACGCTGTATAAGCTTGAAAGTATTATGCAGGGCGACATCAAGGAAATTATTGATGGATTGTCAACTTTTTATCAGGCCCAGGCGTTGAAGAATGCAGAGCCAGCCAAATTCGCCTGATAATACATCCAAGAATTTACCTGAGAATCCAATGAATCCGCAATGGACTATTCTTAAAATTCTCCAGTGGACCACTTCTTACTTTAAGTCGCACCCGATTGACAGTCCCCGGCTGACAGCAGAACTACTGCTGTCCCATGTCCTTGATATTAATCGCATTGATTTGTATTTAAGATTTGATCAGCCCCTGACCAGGCACGAACTGTCTGAGTACAAGGGATTCATCAAAAGACGCATAAGCCGTGAGCCGGTTGCTTACATTACCGGCAGTCGTGAATTCTTTGGGGTTGATTTTAATGTTACCCCGGATGTGCTGATCCCGAGGCCGGAAACTGAATTTATCGTTGAAGAATCTCTCAAGCTGATTCCGGCTGACACTTCCTCCGGATGTTTCCGGGTGATTGATGTGGGTACGGGATCCGGTGCATTGATAGTTGCCCTGGCTGTCAACCGGCCGGGGCACCGCTATTTTGCTTCCGATATCTCTGAAAAAGCAATTGTTGTTGCTGGAAAAAATGCTTTTCAAAACGATGTCAAAGAAGATATCCGTTTTTTTGTTGGGGAGTTGTTTTGTGCATTGAATTCTGATGATTGGAAATTTGACCTGATTGTTTCAAATCCCCCGTATATCCCGTCATATCAAATTGCCGGGCTTGCCCCGGAAGTCGGAAAGTATGAACCCTTGCTGGCCTTGGACGGCGGGGCGGACGGTCTTGATGTTGTTGTAAAAATTATTAAAGACGCACCATTGTTTTTGAAAAAAAATGGTATATTAATGATAGAGATCGGATTTGATCAAAGGCAGCGCATGGAAAAAATCGTATCCGATGACAGCAGATATGCTGAATTAACTTTTATCCGCGATTACAGCGGTCATGACCGTGTGGCCCAAATGCGTCTGAAATGATGCGCCGGATATGAAGAAATGATATGAATTTTTAATTATCATAAAAATGGGTGAAAAAGATTGCTTCACCTGAAAAAATTTGTTAATAATTTTTGTTTAATTAATTTTTATATTACTCACGCCTGACGACCGGGCGCCTGGTGCTTTTTTATTTAGTGCTTGAATCAGAACCTGAAATTTTTTCAGTCCGATACCGAAATTGAAAAAAGAGTGGTTTTAGATCGATCATAGATAAAAAGTCGGCGGTCGGGTGGATGCGGGCGGCGGTAGAAAAACCAAACATGAAAGGGAAAAACAATGAATTATGTAAAAATGAAAGAATTGTTGGAGTCCGGTGTGCATTTTGGCCATCAAACCAGGCGTTGGAACCCGAAGATGAAAAAATATATCTTTGGCGCAAGAAACGGTATTTACATTATCGATCTTCAGCAGACAGTTAAGATGTTTCGGAATGCATGTGATTTTATAGCAGATACTGTTGAAAGCGGGAAATCGGTCCTTTTTGTTGGTACTAAAAAACAGGCCCGTGAATCGATCTATGAGGAAGCTAACCGATGTGAAATGTTTTACGTTCATAACCGTTGGCTGGGGGGGATGCTGACAAATTTTCCCACAATCAAAAAAAGTATCGATCGCCTGAATCATTTAAATACAATCACTGCCGACGGCACAATTAACCTGTATCCGAAAAAGGAACGGTTAAAACTTGAAAAAGAAAGAGTAAAACTGGACAATACGCTGGGCGGAATCCGGAGCATGAAATCATTGCCGGGCGCTATTTTTGTTGTGGATCCCAAAAAAGAATCGATTGCCGTAAATGAAGGCCGCCGCCTTGGTATTCCGATTGTTTCCATCGTTGATACCAACTGCGATCCGGATTCGATTGATTACCTCATTCCGGGAAATGATGACGCTATTCGAGCGGTTAAACTGCTGACTTCCCGAATTGCCGAAGCTTGTATTGAAGGCAGGCAGCGTTATGAAGAAAAACAGCAGGCAGCCGCTGATAAAGCCGGTGAAGCCGAGGTTGCTGAAAAAGAAACTCCGAAGAAATCAGGACCGGTTGAGCGACGTGTTGTTTCCGACGGTTCAAAAGGACCGATTGTTGAAGTGATCCGAAAAACCGGGACAAACGAAACAGCAGTAGAACCTGACTCAAAAAATACAGACGAAGCACCTGCTTCTGAAAATACTGGAGAATAAAAAATGACGGAAATTAGCGCAGTAATGGTCAAGGAGCTTCGGGCACGGTCCGGAGCCGGTATTATGGATTGTAAAGAAGCGTTAACAGAATGCAACGCTGATATGGATAAAGCAGCAGATTTTTTGAGAAAAAAAGGATTGGCCACGGCCAAGAAAAGAGCGGGCCGGGAGGCGTCTGATGGCGTTGTTCAATCTTATATTCACATGGGAGGAAAAATCGGGGTACTGGTCGAGATCAACTGTGAAACCGATTTTGTTGCAAAAACTGATGGTTTCCTTGAGTTCTCTAAAAATATTGCCATGCATATTGCAGCAGCAAGCCCTCTTGGTGTTGCCCCTGAAGACATTTCCGAAGACGTGATTAAAAAAGAAAAAGAGATATACAAGGCACAGGCCCTGGAAATGGGAAAACCGGAAAAGATGCTGGATAAAATCGTCGAAGGTAAAATGAACAAATTTTACAAGGAAAGCTGTCTGATGAACCAGATTTATGTCCGTGATACCGCCCTGACCATCACTGACCTTCTAAATGATATGATCGGTAAAACAGGTGAGAAAATAACCATCAACCGGTTTACAAGGTACCAGATTGGCGGGTAATTAATTTTGACGATACCAAAATATAAGAGAGTCCTTTTAAAATTGAGCGGTGAAGCCCTGATGGGGGAACAACCGTATGGCATCAGCACGGATATGCTGGGATACATGGCTGACGAAGTAAAGTCAGCCTATGATCTCGGTGTGGAAATGGCGATTGTTGTTGGCGGCGGTAATATTTTCCGGGGAATGTCCGCAGCATCCAAGGGGATGGATCGGGCTACCGCTGACTATATGGGAATGCTGGCAACTGTTATGAACAGTATCGCCCTTCAGGATGCTTTGGAAAAAAACGGCGTCCAGACCCGTGTTTTGTCAGCCATATCCATGCACCAGATGGCAGAACCGTATATCCGGCGCCGGGCTGTCCGGCATCTTGAAAAACAGCGGATTGTTATTTTCGCCGCCGGTACCGGCAGTCCATACTTTACCACCGATACCGCGTCAGTACTCCGGGCTGAGGAAATCCATGCCGATGTGCTTTTGAAAGCAACTAAAGTCGACGGCGTGTATGATTCTGACCCGGTAAAGAATCCTGATGCTCAATTTATTAAAGAGATCAGTTATATGGAAGTCCTTGAGCGTCGTTTGAGCGTGATGGACCTCACGGCCATTTCGCTGGCAATGGATAACAGCCTGCTACTGAATGTAATGAATCTGAAGGTCAAGGGAAACATTAAACGGGTGATATGCGGTGAGCAGATCGGGACCCGGATATATGAACCGGAAAAGAAATAATTGTAATTAATTCTGATATTTTCCTTAAAACTCGAATAAACTGCATTAAGGTACGAACTCATGATTGATGATATCAATAATGAAGCAAAAGACAGGATGGGAAAAACCATCAATTCGCTGAACAATGAATTGAAAAAGGTCAGGACCGGTCGTGCGTCATTAAATATTTTTGATGATATCCGGCTTGATTACTACGGCACAATGACTCCTTTAAACCAAATGGCCACGCTGGCGGTTCCCGAAAGCCGCCAGATCACTATTCAGCCCTGGGATATTTCCGTGCTCAAGGATATTGAAAAAGCGATTTTAAAATCCAACCTGGGGCTGACCCCGTCAAATGACGGTAAAATCATCCGGATTAATATTCCGCCGCTGACCGAAGAACGACGTAAGGACATTGTCAAGCAGGTCAGTAAAATGTGTGAAGACTATCGGGTGGCTGTCCGTAATGTCCGCAGGGATGCGAATGATATGTTAAAGGACTTGAAAAAAGACGGGGATGCATCCGAAGACAGTGTGTTCAAAGCTCAGGACCAAATTCAGAAATTTACCGACGATCACATCAAAATGATCGACGATACGTTCAAGCAAAAAGAAAAGGAAATTCTTGAAGTCTGATACGATTAATATCAGTGGTCTGAACACAGCAGCGCTGCCATCGCATATTGCAGTGATTATGGACGGCAACGGTCGATGGGCCCAGAAAAAATTCTTAAACCGGGTCAAAGGTCATGAAAAAGGGTCTGATACTGTCCGTATGGTGGTTCGTTCCTGCCGGGAGATCGGGATTTCTTTTCTCACGCTCTATGCATTTTCCACGGAAAACTGGCAGCGGCCGAAAGCGGAAGTTTCCGCGCTGATGGTCCTCTTGAAAAAATTTCTTGTTTCCGAACGACAGGAAATGGTGGTCAATAACATCCGATTCAATGTGATCGGAGAAAAAGAAAGACTGCCGCGTGATGTGCAGGAAGAAATTCAGCGGACAAAGGACGCAACAAAAAATAATGACGGCATGAACCTGAATCTGGCGCTGAGCTATGGCGCAAGATCAGAAATCGTCAAGGCGGCAAGGGAAATTGCCGAAGAAGTTCAAGCCGGCCGTCTGCCTGTAGATGCGATTACGGAAGATACGATTACCCGTCATCTCTATACGGCGGATATTCCGGACCCGGAACTTTTGATTCGGACGAGCGGTGAAATGCGGATCAGTAATTTTCTGCTCTGGCAGATTGCCTATACCGAAATTGCCGTTACCGATACCCTGTGGCCGGATTTTACAAGAAATGAATTAATTCAGATTTTAATGGAATATCAGGGCAGAAGCCGTCGTTTCGGACGCGTTTAATCTGATTGATTAATTTAAACCCTTCTTAACCAAATTATTGACGGCCTCGTTCAGCAGCCTGTTTGTAATGCTGCGCTTTGTAGCCTCCATATGAATTTCCTGTTCTTATTGATAAAATCATGAGGTGGAAGAGTTAACATGCATTTAAAACGGTTTATAACGAGTATCGTCGCGTTTCCGCTTCTTTCCCTGCTTGTCTTCAAAGGGTCGGTTCTATTATTTACCTTCTTTGTCGCTCTGGTGTCCCTGGCCGCCCTTTACGAATATTACCGGATAGTATTTTCAGATAAGAAACAGGCTGTTTTTTCATCAATTCCCATGTGGGGCGCTTTGTGCGGCCTCCTGATCATCGGGGCTGCGCATGTCAATTCTTTTCAGCTTATTATCGGTCTGCTTATTCTGAACTTTATCGGCGCGGCCATTTTATCTATGCCGCAGTATAAAAAAAGTCCTGAAATTTTAAATGTGGTGGAAAAAGAAATTCAGGCCGTGATTTACATTCCCGTGTCCCTGTCCATGCTTGTCCTGCTGCGCAATGCTCCCCAAGGTGTTGAATGGATTTTCTTTTTATTATTTATAGTTTTTGCCGGGGATGTGGGGGCGTTTTATGCCGGAAAATTTTTCGGTCGACATAAGCTGAGCCCTTCGATCAGCCCGGGTAAAACCATTGAAGGCTCCATCGGCGGAATGATTTTCTGCATGATCATCGGGTATGTTTTTATGCGTTTGTTTCTGCCCCATCTCAATGAACCGATGATTTTTCTTTTGTTTATCATTGTCAACATTTGTGCGCAAACCGGCGATCTTTTTGAATCCCAATTGAAACGAGTCGGAAAAATAAAGGATTCCGGCAATATCCTCCCGGGGCATGGCGGAATTCTGGACCGAATTGATGCACTGCTTTTTGCTGCCCCTGTGATTTATTATTTTAAAGAATTTGTTTTAACAGGTCTATAATATGCGGTATCTAACCATCTTAGGGGCAACCGGTTCCATTGGAAAAAATACGCTGGCCGTTGTGGATCGATTTCCGGATCAGTTTTGTGTAAAAGCCCTGACTGCAAAAAATAATATCGCCCGGCTGGCAGAACAGATAAAACAGTTTTCACCCGAACTATCGGTTGTTTACACTGAAAAAGATGCCAATCTTTTAAAAGAACTTCTCCCGTCTGATAACCGTACCGAAATTATGTTCGGAGAAGACGGGTATCGTGCTGCCGCCGTTCATCAGGATGTGGATACGGTGGTTTCTGCGGTTGTCGGGGCTGCCGGTTTGCTGCCCACCCTTGCTGCGATTTCTGCGGGTAAACATATTGCCCTGGCTAATAAAGAAACCCTGGTCATGGCCGGTGATATTGTGATGCAGCGGGCCAGAGAAAAAAATATTTCCATCCTTCCGGTTGACAGTGAACACAGTGCCATTTTTCAATGCCTTGCCGGAAACCGTAAAAAAGATTTAAAAAAAATACTGCTGACTGCTTCCGGCGGTCCGTTTTTCAATCTGCCGGCTGATCAGTTTGAATTCATTACTCCTGAAAACGCTCTGGCTCATCCCACCTGGGAGATGGGAAAAAAAATCAGTATTGACTCGGCCACTCTTATGAACAAAGGCCTTGAGGTAATTGAGGCAAAACATTTGTTTGATGTATCCCATCAAAAGATTGAAGTGGTGATTCATCCCCAGAGTATCATTCATTCCATGGTCGCATATATTGACGGATCTGTGATTGCCCAACTGGGAACCCCCGATATGAAAGGGGCCATTGCCTGCGCGCTATCGTGGCCCGAACGCTTGCCCCTGGATTTGCCGCTGCCTGATTTTGCCGGAATCGGGTCATTGACTTTTGATACACCGGACATGATAAAATTTCCCTGCCTGGCATATGCATTTTCCGCCTGTGAAACCGGCGGCACGATGCCGTGCGTTTTAAATGCAGCCAATGAAGTGGCGGTCGCTGCTTTTTTAAATAAATACATTGGTTTTGTTCAAATACCAGAGGTGATAGATCATACAATGGGCAGACATAATGTTGTAACTACCCCGGAAATTGAGGAAATAGTGCTGGCAGACAAATGGGCCAGGAAAACAGCAGGAAAATGGATTGATTGTTTTCGAGAAAAAGGGGGCGTATGAGCTTTGTAATCGGTTTTGTTGTCGTACTCGGTGTTTTGATATTTTTTCATGAACTCGGTCATTTTATTGTTGCCAAAGCCTTTGGCGTGGGGGTTGAAAAATTTTCACTGGGATTCGGCCCGAAGATCCTGGCTAAAACTGTCGGGCGGACAGAATACCGGCTGTCGGCAATACCTCTTGGCGGATACGTGAAGATGGTCGGCGAGCAGCCGGATGAAGAACTGGATCCGGCGGATATTCCATTTTCATTTACCCACAAGCCGGTTTTTCAACGAATACTTATCGTGGCGTCCGGACCGGTTTTTAATTTTTTTCTGGCAATTTTCATATTTTTCGGTATTTTCTGGTTTTCCGGACTGATGATGCTCCAACCGGTCATCGGGGAAGTCAAGGCTGGTTATCCCGCAGAGTCGGCCGGTATCATCAGCGGTGATAAAATTTTAACGATCAACGGTTCACCCATTGATAACTGGTCTGAAATGGCGGAGACGATTATGGACAGCAACGGCTCTCCATTAGAGTTTACCATGTTAAGAGACAGCCGCCATATTAATCTTTCAGTAACTCCGGCAGATGATGTGATGGAAAATATTTTCGGTGAAGAACAGCACCGTTATATGATCGGGGTTAGTTCAACCGGGGAGGTCATAACCAAGCATCTGGGACCGGTTAAAGCTTTTACTGAAAGCTTGAACCGGACTTATATAATCTGCAAGCTGACCATTCTCAGTGTCGTCAAGGTTTTTCAGGGGAGCATCCCGGCAAAAACAATCGGCGGTCCGATATTAATTGCCCAGATGGCCGGTGAACAGGTGGAACAGGGTCTGGTGAACCTGCTTGCGTTTATTGCGTTGATCAGCGTGAACTTAGGGATTTTGAATTTATTGCCCATCCCTGTATTAGACGGCGGTCATATCCTTTTTTTCAGCATTGAGGCGGTTATCCGGCGGCCGGTAAGTATAAAAACCCGGGAAATTGCCCAGCAGGTGGGCATTTTTTTGTTGATGATGCTGATGGTTTTTGTTTTTTATAATGATATAATGCGTTTTTTTGAAAAATAAATACATAGGTATTCAGGTAGAAGGCTGAAGGAGGATTCCGAGTTTTCAGCCAAAACCTTAAAATCGAATACCTTCAACCTTCAACCTTCAACCTTATACCTAACAAAATGCCACATAGACTTGAAATTACATTAAAATCGGACCTTTTGGATGCTGAAGGGAAGGGCATTTGTAATAAAGCCGCTTCCTATTTTGATATTAAAATTGACGATATTCGCACGGTACATGTCATCACCATGGATGTGGACCTTTCCGCAGACCAGCTGCAAACAGTCCGGACGGAAATTTTTACCAATCCGGTAACCCAAATATCCTCCTATGATCCGCTGTCGCTGGCATTTGACTGGTGCATATGGGTTGGTTACAGGCCGGGTGTAAAGGATAATCCCGGCAGTACCGCAGTGGAGGCGATTGAGGATGTTTTAAATATTCGCCTGGCTCCGGGTGAAGATGTCTACACCTCCCGCCGCTTTTGTCTTTCCGGCGATCATTTGAACCGGTCGGATGCAGAAATGGTAGCTGATGAACTGCTGTCAAATGATATCATTCAGCAGGTACGGGTATTTGCAAAAGAAGAATGGGATCAAAATGTCGGGATCGGCTATATTATTCCCAAGGTCAAACTGGACCATACGCCGACGGTGTCAACCATCCCCATGGATAGCGATGCCGCACTTATGCAGGTCAGTGATGAACGGAACCTGGCGTTAAATGAAAATGATGTGCCGGTCATCCGTTCTTATTTCAATAATCCGGAGGTCCGGTCTCAAAGAAAACATATCGGTCTGACGCAACCCACGGACGTGGAACTGGAATATATATCCCAGGCCAGAAGTGACCATTGCAATCACAATACTTTTCGCGGCGTGTTTACCTATACGGATTTTGAAACCGGAAAAACGGAAACAGTTGATAATCTGTTTAAAACTTATATCGAAGCCCCGACACTTTTTCTTAAGGAAAAAAAAGACTGGGTCATATCAGTATTATGGGATAATGCCGGTGTCGGCCGTTTTGATGAAAATCATTATTATGTCATTACCGGCGAGACCCATAATTCTCCATCAAACATGGAGGCCTATGGCGGGGCTATCACCGGTATTGTCGGTGTTTACCGTGATCCATTGGGCACCGGCTTAGGTTCAAAGCTGGTCATGGGCAGTTACGGTTTCTGTGTGGGCGACCGGGATTACAGCGGCGATCTGAAGCCCAGGCTCCATCCCCGCCGTCTGCTCGACGGCGTGATAGAAGGGGTCAGAGACGGGGGCAATAAAAGCGGTATCCCGACCGGTTTCGGACAGGTTACTTTTCATCCGGGATATATGGGAAAATGCCTTGTTTTTGTCACCGCTCTGGGGATTATGCCGGCTTTGGCCGCCGGTAAACCGTCTGAGCTGAAAACAACGTCTCCCGGAGAGCTGATTGTTATGTGCGGCGGCCGGGTCGGTAAGGACGGAATTCATGGAGTTACGGCTTCTTCGGAAACATTTTCCGCGCACACACCGGCAGGCCACGTTCAGATCGGCGACCCGTATACGCAGAAAAAAATGCATGATTTTCTCTTGGAAGCACGAGATGAAGGGCTGATTCCCCATATTACGGATAACGGGGGCGGCGGTCTGTCGTCTTCCATCGGGGAGTCCGCCATGATGTCAAATGGTTGTGAGGTTTACCTTGAAAAAGTACCGTTAAAATATGACGGTCTGGATCAATGGGAAATATGGGTATCCGAATCCCAGGAACGCATGACGGTGTCGGTGAAACCTGAAAATATTGACCGGTTCATGGCACTTTCTGCAAAGCACGCAGTCGAAAGCACGGTCATCGGCAAATACACGGATTCCGGAAAACTCCATATCTCATACAATGGCGAGACCTGCGCCTATGTCAACATGGATCTGCTCAAATCCGGTTTCCCCGAATGGGAATTTGAAGCCCAATGGTATCCGCCTCAACAGCGGGGCCTTTATGAACCGGTCATTGCTGAGCCGAAAAATTTCAACGCCGTACTGCTTGATTTGCTTGTTCGGCCCAATATCTGCTCAAAACAATGGATTACCCGCCAATATGATCATGAAGTGCAGGGCGGCAGTGTGATTAAACCGCTGGTGGGAAAAGACCGGGATGTCTACAGTGATGCAACCGTGATCCGGCCGGTGCTTTCATCATCTAAGGGACTTGTTTTTTCCCAGGCACTTTTGCCCATGTATTCAGCGATTGACGCCTATCACATGACCACCTGCACCATTGACGAGGCGATTCGCCGGATGGTGGCTGTCGGGGGAAATCCCGATCATATCGGCGGTGTGGATAATTTCTGCTGGCCGAGCATCCAGTATGATCCGGATAAAAATCCGGACGGCCGTTTCAAGGCCGCCCAACTGGTCCGATCCTGCCGGGCACTTTATGACATGTGCATGGCGTACGGCATCCCTTTGCTGTCCGGAAAAGACAGTATGTATGTGGATGGTCATCTGCCGGGAAAATATGGTGAATCCCACAAGGTGTCCGCTCTGGAAACCATGCAGTTTTCCACAGTGGGTGTGACTGATAATATTGAAAAGTGCGTGACCATGGATGTGAAAAGCGCCGGAGATCTGGTGTACATCCTTGGAGAAACCAGAAACGAACTGGGCGGGTCTGAATATTATGATCTGTTCGGTTGCATCGGCAAAAACGTTCCGCAGGTGTTTACGGAAAAGTTCATCCCCACATATAATGCGCTGTTTTCTGCCATTGGAAAAGGACTGGTGGCGTCGGCCCACGGCATTTACCGCGGCGGACTTGGTATCCATCTGTCCATGATCGCCATGGGCGGGAATCTGGGTCTTGATATAGACCTTGCCTGTGTTCCCGCAGGCGACATATTGCGAAACGACACACTGTTGTTTTCAGAATCCGCCGGACGGTTTCTGGTGACGGTTGCGCCTCAATTGAGAGATAAATTTGAAGAAATCTGCGCAGACATTTCCTGTGCCTGTATTGGATCGGTTACCCCTTCGTCCACACTTGCCATCAGGGATGCGCAAGGTAATCCATTGATTTCAGTTGCGGTGGCGGATTTAAAAGCAGCCTGGAAAAAACCGTTTGGGACGCTGGTGTAAATCTGTTTTTTTAAAGTGTCTCCCGCAGAGACGCAGGGACGCGGAGATACGCAAAAAGATTTTTTCCCCTGCGGCTGACCGTGACTGGATGTAAGCTCGGATACCTGCTGAATTTTGGCGAGGCGTTAATGAAGACCGGGATCACCCGTTGTGTCAATGGCCTCAAAGAATAAATTTCTCTGCGTCCCAGCGCCTCTGCGGGAGAAATTTTTTTGGAATTTAATTGGGCCATCGTTATAAATTATAATATAATTAGTTCTCTGTGACCTCTGTGACCTCTGTGGTCTCTGTGGTGAATAATTAATCTGTGATCTTTGTGGTGAGTAATTAAAATGACAACTTTGAAAATCAAAGCCCTTGTTCTTACCGGATACGGTCTGAATTGTGATATTGAAACAGCTTATGCGCTGGAACTTGCCGGAGCCATTGCTGACCGGGTGCATATTAACGCCATCATCGACGGGTCGGTCAGTTTAGACGATTATAAAATCCTGGTGTTCGGCGGCGGTTTCAGCTGGGGGGATGATCACGGGGCCGGCGTAATCCAGGCGGTCCGGATGAAACACAATATCGGTTCACGGTTGACCCGGTTCGTGGAAAACGGCAATCTGGTGATCGGTATCTGCAACGGCTTTCAGACCATCGTCAACCTTGGCCTGCTGCCCGGGTTTGACAATGATTATCAAAACCGCAGCGTGGCACTGACCTATAATGACTGCGGAAATTTCCGAGACGACTGGGTCACGCTTGCGATCAATTCTGATTCACCGTGTGTATTTACAAAGAATCTGACAACTATTGAACTGCCTGTCCGTCACGGGGAAGGAAAGTTTGTTGCAGATGAAAAAATCATCAGCCGGCTAATCGATAATCAACAAGTGGCGTGCCAGTATGCAATACCTGACGGGACGCCGGCTGATAAAAAGTTTCCCTATAATCCCAACGGATCAATGCTTGATATTGCCGGTATTTGTGATCCCAGCGGCAGGGTGTTCGGCCTCATGCCGCATCCGGAAGCTTTTAACCATTTCACCAATCACCCGGACTGGTCTTGCTTAAAAGAAAAGATCAAACGCGGTGAACTTGACGCTGAATCCCTTCCGGTCACCGGAATCCGCATATTTGAAAATGCGGTCAATTTTATCTCCTCTTCGTCCGGTTAATTTTTTTTAAACAAAATATCAAAAGCAACAAAAAGCGACAGAGAAAAATATTGGAATTGCCCTGCCGGCATCCAATGTACTCTGGTCGCTTTTTTTAGTCCAGGTGACATTATGATAAATTGTTTTAAAAATTAACAACCTATGGTATAGCATTACAAAACTAATTAAATCAATCGTTGATTAATGACTGAATTTAAGCGGAAACACTGATGCATAAACCAACCATCCTTATTGTTGATGATGAACCCAAATTACTCCTGTCACTTCAAGGCATGATTGAATCCCTGGGATACGAAATCCTGACTGCCTTCAGCGGGTCGGATGCACTGAATATGCTTGATTCCAATGATGTGGATTTGGTGCTGTCCGACCAGAATATGCCGGGAATGGATGGTCTTGAGCTTTTACGTTGCATGAAAGAACAGTTTGAGGATATACCCTTTGTTATGTTGACCGGTCACGGTTCCATTGACAAGGCGGTTATTGCCATGCGCAAGGGTGCTGTGGATTATTTGACAAAGCCCTGTCAAAAAGAGGAACTGGAATCTGTTATCACGCGCTCCATGAAAATCGCCCGACTGTTTATGGAGCGCCGGGAACTAAAAAAATATGTATCCGGTCTCCATGGGTTTGAAAATATTATTACCCAGTCGAATCAAATGCGCCGGGCGATAGAATTGGCTGAAAAGGTCGCCGGTATACCAAATGCCGCAGTTGCAATATATGGTGAAAGCGGTACTGGAAAAGAGTTGTTTGCCCGAGCCATTCACAGCGCCTCAGGGTCTTTGGAAAACAGATTCGTGGCAGTCAACTGTGCCGGTATACCTTCTGCGCTCCTGGAAAGCGAACTTTACGGTCATGTAAAAGGGGCTTTCACGGGCGCGGATTTTGAAAGAGATGGCAAGTTCGGTATGGCCCAAAAAGGAACCATTCTGCTGGATGAAATCGGAGACATGCCGATAGATATTCAGCCGAATCTTTTAAGAGTGCTGGAAGAACGATGCTACGAAAAAGTCGGTTCCGATACAAAAGTAAATGTTGATTTCCGGGTGATTGCCACAACACATCACCATCTTGAAAAACTGATCATTTACGGAAAATTCAGAAGGGACCTTTTTCACCGTATTAACCGCTTCCCGATCTTTTTGCCGCCATTACGAGACCGTAAAGAAGATATTCCCCTTCTGGTGCATCATTTTATTAAAATATTTCACCAGGAGCTGGGAAAGCCCATTGCCGGTATTTCAAAAGCCGCCATGAATGTTTTAAAGAACCATCATTGGCCGGGTAATGTCCGTGAGTTGAAAAACATCCTGGAACGGGCTGCGATCGTCTCGGCAGGTAAAAGCATCTGTCCGGCTTCTTTGGATATTAATCAGAATTTTTCTCATATGCAGGATGAGGACTTGGTTCATTTAGACATTAAGGTTCCCACCCGCGAGTTTTCTTTGAATGCAGCAACAGAGAAAATCAAGGATATTATTTTGAATCAATGTGATGGCAATAAATCCAAAGCCGCTGAGATGCTCAAAATAAACCGTAAACGTTTTTACCGCAAATAATAGATAAACCGGCATTTTAATCAAGCCGGACCTGCCGCAAACCTTTCCATAATTCAATCCTGTCCTGAATAGGGGCACTCATAAAATCATTGTGCCCCAAAAGGGGACAATTCGTTTTGTATCTCGTAGGTAATATTCCGATTTTATTGTTAGTAAAGTAATGGCATGTTTATTGCTATCTATTAATATAACTTAATTTTAATGTCAGTTAGCTACAGCAGAAAATGCCGGATCCTTTTAGGCCGGAAATTATCCGTTTTATTGGTTGTTTGTTGTTTTAAACGGTTATAGATGAAAATTTGAAGAAATTAAATGGAAAATAAACGCTTATTTCGGGAAAAAAGTTTAAAAATAACTATAAATGACTTAAAAAAACAATATTGTTTTCTGGCCGCAGGCGTTATTTTTATTAACTGCCTATATTGTCAGTATAAAAAGCTAATTAATCTTTTAATTGTGTTTTGATGACATGAAAATAGTGTCCCAATTAAGGACACATTGCCAAAACAATATTTAAAGAATCGTTTAATCCTCAGTTAAATTTTATATTTTAGTGCAAATCAGGTGAATTTTTAGAAAAAAAATTTATTAATAAAAAAGAATCAAAATCTTAAAAAATAATGAATTTATATTTAACTTGCCAAGCCTTATTCGTATGATGAAACGATCTGTCACATTGTAGTATATATAGAAGGCGTTAATTATTATTGATCTATAAATGTAATCGAAACAGTAATTTGTTATTCAGGTAGATGTTAAAGGGTTCTATAATGAAAATTTACCAAATAAAACGTGTTCGATCCGTCAACGGATTCACCCTGATGGAACTGATGACAGTCATTGCCATCATATCAATCCTGTCGGTTATCGCTATTCCCAATTTTATTTCATGGCGGCAATCAGCAAAAATTAACAGCGCTACCCGGGCACTGATGTCGGACCTGTCCATGGCCCGAATAACTGCCATCAAGTCCTATAGTTCATCCAGCATTGGGGTAAAAGTTATATTTGCCGCCAATGGATATACGGTTTTTATTGATGATGACAAAAATAACGCTGTGGACGCGGGTGAAGAGGTTCTCCGAAACATTCAATATCCGGCCGGCGTGAGCATGAGTGCCGTTACATTTACCAACAGCCGGACGGTTTTTGCCCGATCCGGCGCGGTCAGTCCCGCCGGTACCGTAACGCTCAGCCGCGGCAGCGGTCCGCGTATGAATGTAATTGTCAGTACTGTCGGTCGAATTCGCGTGAAAACAGTTTAGCTATAAATAAGGGTTATGTATTAAGATGACAAAAAATAACAAATGCGGGTTCACCCTGATCGAGTTAATGATCGCCATGGTTATTTTTTCTATAGTGATGGTTTCTGTTTATGGTGTTTATATCGCATACAGCCGAACGGCCACCGTTCAAAATTCCTCAGCCGCAGCCCAGCAGGGCGTGCGTTTGGGAATTGATCTCATGGTTCAGGATATCCGCATGGCCGGCTTTGATCCGCTGGGAACTGCCGGTGCATCTATTGAGATAGACCAGGCCGGCAAGATTCGGGTGACGTCAGACAGAAATGCAGATGGCATAATTAATAATGATAAAGACTTTGAAATAATAAGTTATGATCTTTCAGGTCAAGCACTGAGGCGGATTCTTTATGAAACCAACATCGACAAGATTAGTATCCAGCCGCTGATCGACAATGTCACGAATTTGCGGTTTACCTATTCCGGGACCAATAACTGCAATGTAAATATTGAACTTGAAGTCACGGAACCGGCGGGGATGGGTGATCCGGTTTCCCGATCACTTGAAACACAGGTTTATTGCCGTAATCTGGATTTGTAAATAGCTATCGTTCAAGCAGGGCAAAGGGAAAGGCAAGTTATGAAAACACTAAAGCAGTCAAGTGCAAGGTCAAAGAATGAAAAAGGCTTTACGCTAATCGAGGTGATGGTTGCAATGGGAATTTTTGCCGTCGGTATCCTGGCCGTGGCCAGCATGCAGATTACGGCATTTCAGGGCAACCGGTCTGCCCGTCTCAGGACCGAGGCTGTGACCCGTGCCGCTGAATACATGGAAAACCTGGTTACTCAGGGGTATGACACAATTTCTGGTGGGTCTGCGACAGAAGGAGAAATCGATATTTTATGGACAGTGGCTGACGATACGCCGGTAAGCGATACCCGAACAGTTACGGTGACCGCCACATGGAATGATCGGGGAGGATCGCGGAACGCTGATTTCAGCTATATCATTGCTGATCTCAATTAAGTTTTAATATTAATTCTGATTTGATTGATTCCATGCATGAAACAGAAATTGAAAATCATTTACCGGAAGGATAATGCCATGAAAAATTTCCAATGCACAAAAATATTAACGCAGCAGGACGGCAGCATGATGATCGTGGCCCTGATGATTATGGCCATATTAAGCATCATCGGTATACATGCAATAGGTATATCCTCCACGGAACAGCAGATTACCGTCAATGCTCAGACGCAGCAAACGGCATTTTATGATGCTGATTCCGGTGTACAGTATACCCTGGGCTGTATTGAAAGGGATCTGAAAGACAATACAATAGACAATGACTCTGTTTTGCCCACTTCTGTCGGAAGTACGGTTACCTGCTCCTATGGCACACCGGCCGGATTTTCTTTTCAGATTTCAGACCTGGAAATGACCGCTTCCACCCCGAATTTTGATGTCTACTCGTTTACCAGCACCGGCAACGCCGGCAATGCACATATAAATGCCCAGGCTTTAATCAATGCAACGTTTCGAAAAGGTATATCAAATCCTTTCAGGTTTGCCGCATTTGGTGATAAAAAAATGGATATAAAAAATTCAGGGGTGACCTGGAGTTATGACAGCACAAACCCGGGAAATGATTTTACTAATCCGGGATCACTTATATCTAATCATTTGGCGGATGTGGGGTCAAATGACTTGCTCATAGCACATAATGGTTCTTTGGTGGATGGAAACGGTGTGATTGGCGTGAAGGATGATGGGTCAACGGTTGGAGATGTGAATTATTACGGTAGTCCGGGACCAACTTTCAATGGGGATTCCAATTTGAGTGTTGATCGAATCGATCCGGACCCTCTGGGTATTGATTCCGGAGGAGAATATGATCCCACGACTTACAGTACCATCAACGACAATGCAACGCATGGCACCATCACCAGCAAGTGGGGAACAAATCCTATCGGCACTGTAATATCCACCAAGAATGGGGATACCGTGACCTTGAAGGGAAAACCCGGGGGCTCCAATTTTTATTTTACGGATGTTGAATTAAAAAATAGTGTGGCGCTGGACGTTGATACAACAAACGGACCGGTAAACATATTTGTTGACGGTGGTACTTTTGATGCCAGAAATGGTTCGATTACGAATTCGGGTGGAAGTCCTCTGGATTTTGCCATTTATTCAAATGCAGAATCAGCAACAGGCTCTGCCGATGTTATTCTGCACAACAGTAGTGAATTCCAGGGGGTTATTTATGCTCCCAAAGCAAATCTTGAGATGAAAAACAGTGCAGCTGTTTATGGTGCGGTATGGGGTAAAGAGATAGTTTTTCATAATTCATTTAATCTCTTTTATGATGAAGCGTTGAGTACAAAATATAGTGCCCCGTCAAATGATGTATCGCTCATTTCATGGGAGGAAGTTCGATAGGGTTAAATCAAGTTTTCACATCCTGATTTATTTTAAAATAAAAAACCTGGCCTTCTGGGCCAGGTTTTTTTATTTAAATGTTGAAAATCTGGTCCTTTGGGCCAGGTCAGAGATATTGGCTCTGCCCTGAGCGATGATTCGGTTAAATTCTTAATCGTAATCTTTCTCTTAATCATAATCTTTTGGGCGAAAGTCTTTCATCAAAAGACGGATTAAGATTATGATGA
>JAQYVU010000043.1 GCA_030145385.1 Desulfococcaceae bacterium | reverse complement strand
GCATCCCATGTGTGCGGTTTTGGTCACACATGGTAAAAAAAATTAAAAGCCTTTAAATACAGGCTATGACACGGAGCTTCTAAAATAAAATCCTGAAATTATAGCCAAAATTTGTTACTTGAGCGAAGTGGATAACCATATTTTTTTATTACCCGCCGGCTTGACATATCCCTGAATAACGTTAACTTATTCATAAGTGGAAATGCCACTTTGTGACACATTTATTTCCGGTTAATATATAGATAACTGGCCGATAGCAATAAAAGCGATTCATCGGCATATGTCATATGAAGGAGAAGCGCTATGAATACTCAATGCATTGAAATAAGAGAATTTAAAGATATTGAAAATGAACTGAAAGAAACCCTTGAAAAGCTTGGTTCTGATCTAATCGGGGACGGGTTGCTCTGGATTTAGCCTTTAAAATAAAAATACTGATCAGCTAAAAAAAATATTGGCAGCGGCGATTGAGCCGCTGCCTTTTTTATTTTCTGTTTCCCCCTTCCGGTAAATCCTGTATAGTTAACTTTCATCTATTAACCCCCACAACAGAGGAGGCTAGTATGCTGAATTTTAACCTGTCCCCCGAACTACTTGAGATCCAGAAAAAAGCCCGTGAATTTGCCTTAAAAGAAGTACTGCCGGTTGCAGCGTATTATGATAAAATCGGTAAAACCCCTATTGACATACTGCGGAAGGCATTTGATATCGGCATCATCAATGGCGACATTCCGAAAAAATACGGCGGCAAAGGCCATGGCGTGCTGGAGGCCGTGGTCATTGTTGAAGAAATCGCGGCTGCCTGCCCGGGCATCGCAACATCCGTATTTGACAATTCCCTTGGCATGGAACCGGTGATTCTGAGCGACAATGAAACGGCTAAAGAGAAATACCTTCCCAAAATTGCAAATGATTTCAGGCTGATCAGTTTTGCCACCTCAGAGCCCACAATGGGATCCGATGTTTCGGGCCTGCGTTGCACCGCCACCGAGGACGGGGATGATTACATCTTAAACGGCACCAAGTACTGGGTGACCAACGGCGGGATTGCTGATTATTTTTCCATTTTTGCCACTGTGGATCCCAAAGCAGCGCACCAGGGCATCTGTGCGTTTCTGGTGGAAAAAGAATGGGACGGCGTAACAGTGGGTAAAGCAATCCCCAAGCTCGGGCAGCGGGCCTCCAATACGTGCGGCATCCATTTTGAAAATGTTCGTGTTCCAAAAGAGAATATGCTGGCAGGTCCGGACAAGGGATTTATCCTGGCCATGCGTACATTTTCCCACACCCGCCCGGCCATCGGCGCTTTTGCAGTGGGAGCCGCGCGATCCGCTATGGAATACGCAATTGATTATGCCAAAAAACGACGTGCATTTGGTACGAAAATCGCCAATTTCCAGGCCATCCAGTTTAAATTGGCGGAAATGTACCAGAAAGTGGAGACCTCCCGTCTGCTTACATGGAAAGCAGCGTGGGAGGCGGATAATGGCATTGACCCGACCATAACTGCATCCATCTCTAAATTCTATGCCACCGAAGCGGCGCTGGAGGTGGTCAGCGAAGCGCTTCAGATTTTTGGCGGGTACGGATATACCCGTATGTACCCCATTGAAAAGCTGTTCAGGGATACGCGTTTGTACCGCATTTATGAAGGGACCAGCGAAATCCAGCGCATGATAGTGTCCGGTCACGCAATGGCAGGCTACCAGCCGGTCATGCCGCCGCTGGAAGATCTGCCGCTGCATATTGAAAAAGATCCTTCTGAGGTGAATGTGGAAGAAGATCCGGATTCCCATGCATGGCGGTGCCGGATTTGCGGATATGTTCATTACGGGGAGGAAGCGCCTGATAAATGCCCCTACTGCTTTTTTCCGGCATCAGCGTTTAAGGATACGGCAGAAGCAGATAAAGAGTAAGTTGATTATTCATCCGGAATAGATAAAAATCCAGGGGACCTGTGATGATCAGATTCGGCCTGTGCTGCATATTTAGAGAACAACCCATAAAATTCCGGACAACAACGGCGGCATTTCTTTTAAAACGTTCAAACGAAGAACAGAGAAATCGCCTGTCGGAACTCTGCCTGATCAATGCTGACAATCTTTTAAAAGCACTGGAGTACTGTCAGCATAATAAAATCGGGGATTTCCGGATTAACAGCCAGATCCTGCCGTTAAAAACACACCCGGATCTGGGATATGACATCCGGGACCTGCCCGGTTCGGATCAGATCATTCAGGCATTCAAAGCCTGCGGTGAATACAGCCGGAAATATAATATCAGAACAACATTTCACCCGGACCAGTTTATCGTTCTTTCTTCTCCCTACCCGGATGTGGTCAGACGATCCATCGCGGATCTCGAATACCAGGCCCAGGTCGCCCAATGGGTGAATGCGGATGTCCTCAATATTCATGCCGGCGGGGTCTACGGTGATAAATCATCGGCAGTCAAACGGCTTGTGCATACGGTTGAAACGCTTCCGGACCCGGTCAGAAAACGGCTGACCCTGGAAAATGATGACCGGAGTTATTCACCCCGGGATCTTTTGCCCGTTTGCGCTGACTTGAATGTCCCCCTGGTCTATGATGTGCACCACCATCGATGTCTTCCCGATGACCTTTCAATCGAAAAGGCGACAGAACGCTGCCTGAAAACCTGGAATCGGGAACCCTTGTTTCATCTCTCTTCCCCGAAAGACGGCTGGCAAGCATCGAACACCAGAAAGCACCATGATTATATAGACATAAACGATATGCCACCCGGGTGGCTTTCAATGGATATTACCGTGGAAGTGGAGGCAAAAGCCAAGGAACTTGCCATTGAAAAACTCATGGCAGACTTAAAAATGGCTTAGCCGGCTGTTGAAACCATTTATTGACCGTTGTTTTAATCCCCCACCAGCGGACGTTCTCTGGCAAGTTCGAAAAATACGAGGAACCTGTCTTCATTTACTTCTTTCACATATTTTCTGCGCTGCAGTGATGCAATCTGATCGGCGTTTTTTTCTTCTCTGACCATGCGCATGTAAAGCCGTTTCCCCTTATAGCCGGGACCATCTTCGATAAACAGATAAACCGCATGCGGGTTAGATTCAAGGTTTTTGTGAGACAACCGATCCCGCATAATAAAAGCCAGTTTGTCGCCTTCGATAAAATGCGGTCGGGAATAAATTGCCGCGTTAACATGACCGTTACCGTCTGCGGTTGATAATACACCGGTACCCGTTGTTTTTTCAAAATAATCGTTTAGTTTCATTTTTAATTTCCTTTTTATTATGTGTTTTTCAACAGCTTGTTAAAGAGACACTCACCGGGGGATGGCACAAACCGTTGAGCCATCTGTCAGGCCAGCAGCTTAAACCATTGGCAGCGCCCAGCAATGCTCCTAAAACAGATCCTCTGCCGGCATTGTCACCGCCGCACATGGTGTTGGCGATCAGTCCCTGTTCAGGATCCTGCTGATATTTCAGGGCCAGATAAAGCGTTGCCGGAATCGACTGGTCCATGTAGCAGGCGGAAGAAAAATGCTTTCCAACAACCACCTGATCCGGAAATTCAAACAAAGATTCAAGGGGTTGTTTTATGTCACCGGGATTTTCATTCCGGTAATGATCAAAAACAGCACTCTCCAGTTTTCTGCCATGGAGCACATCAGTAATGATGCGGGCCATTATTTTCCCGCCAGAATGCATGGCAGGGCCGCCATGTGTTAAGGCCATATGGTTTAAGGCGGTTTTAACCGCATATTCCCGATCCCGGGCAAATACGATAAGCAGCGGCAGCATGAGACTCAATCCGCCAATATGGTTTTCATCCTTTCTGCCGCATTCCATCAGGTTACATCCCTGACCGTATTGTGTGAAAAAATGCCTGAGATATTCCTCCACATAGGTATCGTTATGATTCCCCGGTGTGGTCATATAATTAACCAGGTGCGTCAGCCATTGTTTTGCCGAATATGCGCCCTGATTTTGAAGCAGCCGCAGCAGCTCCCCGGCAAGTTTGAGATTCAGGGTATTTTCCCCGGCTTTGAGAAATTGATGATAATGTATGTCCCGCCGGCCCCAATATTCGGATTGATGGTGCAGGATGTCAACGGACGCGTTTTGCGGCGAATAAGAAGACCGCCAGAGAATGGAATCAGGATGCGGGTTCCGTGGTGCCAGATAATCTGTTACCGTTCCGTAATCCCTTTTCAGGGCTTCGGTATTGTAATACCAGTGTACCGGCATTGCCAGGGCATCCCCGATAAACAATCCATATAAAGCCCCTGCTGCCCGATCCTTAAATGTTGATACGGAATTCATTCTTTTCACCTCTCAGCCTGTGTTTAACCGGATCAGGGAGAAACGTGTAAAATCCTGATTTGTGAATTCGAACCAAATAATTTAATCATTTAATTAATATAACTATGATATGAATAATAAAAAGCCTTTTATAAATCAAAGAGCGTCTTAAAAAAAAACACGTTTGTCAGTCGTGGGGCGAGCGATAGATAAGCCATCGATCACAAAAGGGAGTTATTAAGATGATTGAAAAAATTACAAAGCCTTCAGTCATAGAGTCAGAAGGTAATAAACCAAAAATGATTGAAGAGTATTTTGGCCGCATAAACTCCCAAACCAAAGAAGTGAGTATCGCTAAAATGAAAAGCCCGGGTGGCTGGACCGAACCAGGACAGACACCCGAATTCAACGAGTATACAATTGTTCTTAGCGGGCGGTTGAGTGTTAAGACCAAAGAAAAAAGAATTGAGGTTGATGCCGGAGAGGCTATTCTGGTTTCTGCAGGTGAATGGGTGCAATACAGCACACCTGATTCCGGAGGCGCTGAATACATCGCTGTTTGTTTACCCGCGTTTTCTCCTGAAACTGTTCATCGTGATGAGTAGAAGGTTCAACGTTATTAAAACAGATTTTCCTTAACCCAAAAAAGATGCCCATGAAAATATTGCATGTAATCGGACAAAGACCGGAAAAGACAGGCAGCGGGATCTATCTCCAGGCAATTGCACATGAATCAGAAAAGCAGGGGCTGTGCAATTACATGGTTGCCGGCGTACCGATTGATGACATACCTGATTTGACGAACATTTCACGTGACTGCTGTCAATATGTTCAATTTGGATCCGATCACCGATCTGATGATCATCTGCAATTTCCGGTAACCGGCATGTCCGATGTAATGCCCTACAAGAGTTCGCTTTTTAAAGAATTGAAAGATGACCGTCTGGCTGCTTATAAAATGGCTTTTTCCAAAATTTTACACAAAGCAGTGGACCTTTATCAACCGGATATAATCCATACCCATCATCTGTTAGTCCTGACAGCCCTGACAAGAAAACTTTTTCCCCATCTGCCAATCATTTCGACCTGCCATGGGACAGATCTCCGGCAATATAACAACTGTGAACATTTAAGGGATTTTGTAAAAAAGTACTGCCGCCAACTCGACAGGATTATTGCCTTAACCAATGATCAGAAAACAGATATCATAAGTTTATATGATATTTCACCGGATAAAATTTCTGTCATTGGCGGCGGTTATGATGAAAAGATATTTAACCGTGTTCCCAAGTCTCTCAACAGCAGAATTCATATTCTTTATGCGGGTAAATTTAACCGGAGCAAAGGGGTTTTCTGGCTTTTAAAATCTCTTGCGGATATTAAGGATCATGACTGGCACCTTCATATGGCCGGCAGCGGCAAAGGGCCTGAATTTGATGAATGCATGGCACTTGCAAAAAAATTAGGCGAAAAAGTTACCATTCATGGTTACGTGACTCACCATCAATTATCAGCCATAATGAAAAAAGCGCATATACAGGTGCTGCCATCTTTTTTTGAGGGACTGCCCCTTGTACTGTTTGAAGGGTTAGCATCCGGCTGCCGGATCATTACGACCAATTTATCCGGATTTACGGAAATCTTCGGGGCGGTAAAAAGAGAGACGGTCGATTTAATCCAGCTGCCTCCCCTTAAGACCATTGATCAGCCGTTCTCAAAAGATGAGGCCTGGCTGGAAAAAGAGTTATGCCAAAAAATCGATCAAATGATTTGCAGAGTAAAAGAACATCCTGATTATAACGATATGCAAGCAGAAAAAATTGCCATGGATTATACCTGGCAACAGGTTTTTAATCGAATTTTATCTGTATATCAGGCTGCAATTCAAAAAACACATGCAAATCCTGATAATTAGTCAGGAATAAGAGTTTAATTAATTGTGACCGTATTTGATTTTTTTTTCGTCCGTCTTCTCTGCATGACATCAGCGGCCGAATACGTCTGGTATGCAACCGCTGTCGCGCTTTGATTTCGAAATAGGGGTCAATTTGCGATCAGGGCAGGGTGCGATCGCGATCGGACCACAGCAACTATTACACCCAAGGAAAAGGTATTAATGATGCAGAATCAAAGAAGTTATCAAAAATCATTTATAATGGATATGGATGGAGTCGTGTATACCGGTTCAAAATTGATTCCCGGCGCAAAGGAATTCATCAACCGTCTGATACAAGGTAATTATAATTTTATATTTTTAACCAACAACTCGTATTATACACGTTTGGAACTGCAAGACCGCTTACTGAATATGGGAGTAGAAGTTGATGATGATTGTTTCTATACCTCGGCCATGGCCACTGCAAGCTTTCTTGCGGTGCAGCGGCCCAATGGCTGCTCGGCTTATGTGATTGGCGGGAAAGGCGTTTTTGAGGAACTTGAAAACGCGGGTATTGAAATAACCACTAAAAACCCCGATTATGTCATCATAGGCGAAACCGAGGAATATGATTATGCCAGAATAATCGAAGCAACGCTGCTGATTCAGGAAGGCGCGAAGTTTATTGCCACCAATCCGGATTTAACCGGTCCCAGCCTGCGAGGACCTGTGCCGGCATGCGGCGCTCTGGTTGCTCCGATTGAAAAAGTTACCGGTGTTGCCCCATATTTTGTGGGAAAACCCAATCCGGTCATGATGTTTCTGGCGCGAAAAAAATTAGGCGTGCATTCGGCAAACTGTTTTATGATCGGGGACCGAATGGATACGGACATTATGGGCGGTCTGGAATCCGGGATGACCACCTGCCTGGTATTGTCCGGTGTAACGGACAGGGAAACCATGAACCGTTTTCCCTATCAGCCGGATTATATATTCGATCATCTTGGGGAAATTGATCCGGAGACCATTTTATCCAGAAGAGAAAGGGTGGAAAAAGATGTTTAAATTTGACGGCTTCGTAAAAAGTCCAATCCGAGGCGCGAGCGTAAGCGACCGGAACCTTTCTGAGTGCCCGAAACGATGATCAAGGCCTGTTTATAATATATTAGCGCCTTCCCGAAATCCGTTATAATCGGAAAAAATGTTTTATTCTGAACCAAGAAGCGGTAGATGTATTGAATGACCGAACTCATACTGACCGAAAAATTTTCCGTGGCATCTGATTTTGCAAAAGCCCTGAATGTGAAAAAAAAGGGGGACGGTTTTTTTGAGGGCAGCGGGTATGTGATCACCTGGGCTGTCGGGCATCTTGTCGAACTTTATGCGCCGGACGATTATGACAAGCGCCTGAAAAAATGGCAGGTTGAAGCACTGCCCATCATCCCGGAGAAATTCCGTTATAAACCCATTAAAAAAACGTTCAAGCAGTTTAAAGTAATCAAAAACCTTCTCAAAAAAAACAGCTACACCCGGGTCATTATAGCGACTGACGCGGGACGGGAGGGAGAAGTCATTGCCCGGACCATTCTTCTTGAGTCCGGTTTTACAGACAAACAACACATCTCCCGCTTCTGGACCAGCCAGGCGCTGGTTCCGGATGTGGTCCGAAAGACCATGGCCGCATTGCGGCCGGCGGCTGATTTTGACCGCTTATGGCGCGCGGGGTATTACCGGCAGGTATCGGATTGGCTGATCGGCATGAACTGCACCCGGGTGCTGACCGTCAGGCTCAAGGATCTTTTTTCCGTGGGACGTGTTCAAACGGCGGTGCTCGCACTGATTGTCGCTCGTAAAAAATTCAGGGACAGTTTTGTACCCGAGACATTCTGGATACTGAAAGTCCGCTTTGCCAATGACAAGGGAAGCTGGACCGGTCTTTGGTTTAAAAACAAAGACACCCGCCTGACAAACAAGCAGGACAAAGACAATCTCTACACAAAACTGACCGCAGAAAATGCGCCCGGACAGGTTTTGTCTGTCAAAAAGGAGAAAAAAACAGAACCGCCGCCGACCCTTTTTTCTCTTACGGATCTCCAGCAGACAGCCAATGTAAAATTTGGTTTTCCGGCAAAAAAGACCCTGGATATTGCCCAGGCTCTGTACCAGGACAAAAAGTGCCTGTCATATCCCAGAACCGATTCCAGGGTGTTGGGCACCCAGAGCCTTGAGATGGTCAATACCATTATTACGAAACTGGGCATCGCGTATCCGGAAATATTCAGCACGATCGAGCACCAGCGCGTATCACTTTCAAACAGGCGGGTTTTCAATGACGCAAAGCTTACCGACCACCACGCCCTGATTCCCCTTAAACCGCTGCCCCAAAGTGCAAAACCGGACGAGAAAAAAATATATGACCTGGTGATGAGGCGTTTTGCCGCAGCATTTCATCCGGATTGCCAGTTTGAAAACACCCGGGTTGTGACGCTGTTTAGCGAAGAGACCTTTCAGACAAACGGTAAAATAATCCTCGATTCCGGATGGCGGCGTGTCTACCTGAGAAATAAAAAAGACCGGGATAAAGATACGGTTGAAACGATTCCGCCCCTTGTTTGCGGTGACGCAGCCGTTGCCAAAGAAATAGCCAATGAAGAGAAACAGACCCAGCCGCCGCCGGATTACACGGACTCTTTGCTGTTAAAAGACATGACAAACCCCGGCCGATATGTAACCGAGGCGGAGATCAAAAAATTCTACCGCGGTGATATCGGTATCGGCACCCAGTCCACCAGAGCTCAGATCATTGAAACGCTTGCTGCCCGAAAATATATCAACCGGACCGGTAAAAAACTGATTGCAACGGACAAAGGCTGTTTTCTTGTTGAGATGCTGAATAAATGCCCGATCTCGTCTGTTCTCACGTCACCCGAGGAGACCGCGCGATGGGAAATGAATCTCAACAGAATCGCACTTGGAGATGATACGGACCCGCAATTTCTTGTTAATATGAAAAAGTTCGTCACCGATGCCGTGGCTGAACTCAAAACGGCGGCCTTTGAACCGAAAAATTTCCAGACAGATGATGTTTCTTCGGCTAAAATCGGTTCATGTCCCGCGTGCGGCGACCCCGTTTATGAGAACAGAAAAGCTTACAGTTGCCGAAACCAGGCGTGTGAATTTGTCATCTGGAAGAAAATCGCGAAAAAGTCCATCTCTGCTAAAATGGCGGCAAATCTTCTTCGATACCGACGATCAGGCCCGTTTGAGGGGTTTATTTCAAAAAAAAAGAAACGGTTTCCCGCATCTCTGATTATCAGCAATGATGCAGGAACGTGGAAGGTACTGTTTGACTTTAATAAACCGGCTGATTTCAATACATCAGGTGATTCTGCCAAATCAGTTCCCAAGCCTGAAACAAAATCAAACCCGCAGTCAGCCCCGCTAAAAGCAATCTCTCCTATGATGCCCACCTGCCCGTTGTGCGGGGGGAAAATCATTGAGGGGAAAAAAGGCCATGGATGCGCCAACTGGCGGCCGGACGCCGGCAATTGTCTTTTTGTGATATGGAAAACAATCTCAGGTAAAAAATTAACCCCCAAAAACGTCGAAACGCTTCTTGCCGGCAAAACCACACGGCTTTATGTGCTAAAAGATCAAAACAACCAACCCTTCAAAGCAAAACTGCGGATGATTCAAACACCGGATCATCAATTTGCAATCGAAATAATGCCGGAAAAGGACGGTTTGCCTGCTTCGCTTTTGCAGGTGCCGTGCAATCGGAGTCCCGGTTAAATTTAATGGCGTCGTCAAAAGTCCCATCTACTGCGTTGTTGCGGTTTTTCAGCTCCTCAATATACTACATGTATTATCTTGGATCTGAAAAACCGCTACGCCTTGTATATATTTGCTATAAACTTTTACCAATTATAGCTTTAAACGTTTTAGGGTGATTTTCATGCAAAATTCAGGCAATATAACCTTGTTGACATTAGGCACACATTTTATTATTTTTAGTTCATGGACTATTATAAATGGAGTCATGAACAGAATGAAAAACTTAAAACAGAACGTGGGATTAGTTTTGAGCAAATAGTCATGCATATTGAGAAAGGAGACCTGCTTGATATCGTGGCGCATCCCAACCAGGAAAAATATCCCAATCAACAATTGCTCGTTGTTGAAATTAATCATTATGTCTTTCTTGTTCCGTTTATTGAAAACAAAACCGGTAAATTTTTAAAAACAATAATCCCAAGCCGTAAAGCTACCCGGGATTTTTTAGGAGGCAGGAATGAGCAGGATTAAACTCGATAAAGACGAACAAGAGATTCTTGATTCCTTTGAACGAGGCGAGTGGAAATCAGTGCGAAATGTTAAGTCAGAAATAACAAAACACCAGGGCTACGCTCGAAAAACACTGAAAAAGGATAAAAGAGTAAATATCAGAATATCTTCGAAAGACTTAGAGGCGATTCAAACGCTTGCTGTTGAAAATGGGATCCCATATCAAACGCTTATATCCAGTGTTCTTCGCCGGTATGTTTCCGGGCGACTTACCGACAAACCAAGACCAAACAAGCAATTTGAGCCTGAGCCGCAATAGAGGCTTTATTCAACTTTATCATGCTGCAAAGCAGTCAAACAGGGAAGGGCCTCCTTCGGTCTCATATTTGGTTTCGGGCATATTCATTACACAGGTAAACAGAAAGTTGCGTCATTATCGCTGACCTCCTTTTAATGTGAGCTGAAGCGTCAAGCCCAGCCCCTGGAGAATCCGAATCATTTTGCCGACCTGCGCTGTTTCTTTGCCTCGTTCCAGTTCTCCAAGGAATCGGGTGCCGACACCGCAAAGCGCTGCTGCATCGGCCTGGGTCAGTCCATCTGCCTTCCGTTTGGCCCGTATGGCGTTACCAATGTCCCGTGGGGACATAATCGTCCCGATAGGGTTCTTTTTATTTTGCATGATCCCTCCTGAATAAAATATTCCCGACCGGGATTGGTTGAGTCGTTTTGCAGAAGGGAATCCAGTATTAAATTGACCCATTCCGATTTCATTCGATGTTCGATGTTCATCAGTTATCTTTTTCCCTTCCCATCCATCAAAAAATTTAGTACAGATTAATTTCTATGCAAAAATTTTGTCATATGCCCATTTTTTAGTAATCTGGGGCACGCAGATCGCAGAATGAACCATTGATACCCCTGAATACAGTGATTTTATCTACCCCATTGTGATAGGTACGTCGACAGAATTCTTTTCGACTTTTTGAGATTAAGGTCTTTTTAACCTGATGACAGGGTTTTTGGCCCGGGGCAGGAGAGAAATATGGCAACAGGACGTAGCAACAAAATTGTAGGACAGACGGGTGAATACCTTGTCGCCGCTGAACTTTCCCGCCGTGGCATGATTGCCACCACTTTCACCGGTAACGTACCGCATTATGACATCATCGCATCTGATGAGGCAGGAAGCCATGTCTCCGTTCAAGTCAAAGCAAGTAGTGGTTCCTCCTGGCAGTTTGCTAACATCTCGCATTACTGTGATATCACGTTTGACGACAAGCAGCAGATTGTCGGAGATCCGAAGGCTTGCCCGGTGCGCGGACTGATTGTAATCTTCGTAAAGATTGAGGATGCTGGAAGCGATCGTTTCTATATCCTTCAATGGCAAATACTTCGGAATCTGCTTATCAAAAATCACAAAGCCTATTTGTATAAACATGACGGCATCCGTCCAAAAAAATGGGACTCTTTGCATGCTGCCATTTCGGAGAAAACATTGGAGCCGTATCTCAATAAATGGGATACCATTGAGAAGAAACTGAAATGAACAAGAGTTCTGACATCCCATTACCAAACCAAAAAATATGAAATTAAAGTTATATCGTAGGAGTTAGTTTATGGAAGAATTAAAACAGCAGCTTCGGGAATTTGCAAAAGATAGGGATTGGGATCAATTCCATTCACCCAAGAACCTTGCGATGGCCTTAAGTGTTGAAGTTGCAGAGGTATTAGAGCATCTCCAGTGGCTGACAGAGGAAGACAGTCAAAATCTGCCAGCCGATAAGTTAGAAAAAATTAAAGAAGAGATAGGGGATGTTTTGATCTATCTTGTTAGGCTTTCAGATAAACTGGGGATTGATTCTTTAAAAGCTGCAAAATCAAAATATCGTATTAACGAAAAAAATTATCCAGTAAAAAATTCTAAAGGTAATGCAAAAAAATATACGGAGTTTTAAAAATGGCTGGGCCAAAAATTTATGATGTTAAAGCAAGTGCCTCTGAAAATTTTATCGATTTATTATCCTCTGATAATCAGTATTTTTATTGGAATGATACGAAATTTAGAAGCAATAATATCGGCGATAAAGTTTTCGTCATTGATCGCAATAACGGTAAGGCCCTTTTTACAGAAATAGAGAAAAAAGATATAAAAACAGTTTATGATCAAGATATCGATAGAACTGAGTTTGAAGATTTAGGGCGAAAATACAGTGCACAAAAAAAATGGGATAAATTCATAAGATTTAAGATAATTGAAAGTGAAGACTGCCCAGAAAGATGGAATTGGACTAAACAATTAGGAAGTTCAGAAACCTGCCATTTATTTACTGAAGATGTTTCCGAAGTTGTTAAAAAGTTAGAAAAAATTTCAGATTTGAAAAAAATATTTTCTTCAGGTCAAGCAAATCAAGTTCTAATAGAAGCTGAAGTTCAATTACCGCAAGCTAACTCAACAACAGTGCCAGAAAATTCAATAGAATATATTAAGTCATTTCTTGATTTGCAAAATCGTATCAAGATATGGAGCAGTGCATTTTTAGCAGGTCACCCAGCAACGCTTAAAGTCACATCCCAAACAGCCCATTGGTATTACAGCCCCATTTATGACACTTTTGGGCCTTCAAAATTTATTGGTTACAGAGATATCCCGATAGATGAAAATCAGTCCAACGGTTTAGATGGCAGGGATACTGAAGTCGCCATTAGCAAACTCAAAGACTATACAATATTAGAAAACGGTAATAATAATTTTCAGAAGTATCAGCAAAAACTTAAACAATTTCTTTTATTGAATAACAAAAAGCCAAAGTCCAATGCCCAGATTCATATTTCAGAGAAACTTGAAATCCGAAAACTCATGTTCAACCTGCATCGGTCAAAGGAATTGTTCAGCTATAAATATGTAATGTTAAAAGCATTATTTCAAAATGCTGATGATAATTCAAAAAGTACACATGAGTATTTTTGGGAATATTACCAGGATAGAAAAGCAAATAATTTGTCACCCGATAAAGAAAATAGCAAGATTTCTCAAATAGACCTTACCACTTTCAATCACAGTGAAATAAATAGCATCCTTGATGCTCCGTTTGATGCAATAAATAATTGTTCTGCGGATGAATCCATAATCATAAAAGATGAATCCGGTTATCGTTTCAATGCCCCAATAATTGATGAATTAAATGATCATGCACAAGAACTACGGTATTTTATAAATTTCAAATTAGATAAATATTATAAAGATATCGATATAGATAGCTGTAGCTTTTGGTGGGTTAACCAGGGCCAAACCTATCTCGTAGAAAAAGAGGGAGGATTTATTTGGTCACCCCAAAAAGGCAAAAAGGGCAAGCCAATTTATCATTGGGAAAATGTTTATAAAGTCAAAAAGGGAGACATCATTTTTCATTATGATAGTGGTTTTCTTCGTGCTGTCTCTGTTGCCAAAACCGATGGCTATGAAAACAATAGACCAGAAAATATCTCAGGAAACAGTTGGGATCAAGCGGGTTATCGTGTTGATACGGAATATGAAGAATTTAATGAACAAATTCCTCTTAAATTCATTGGTCAAGAAATTGCGGACCTTCAGTTGAGCTATGGACCCATAAATAGTTCTGGTGGGGTCAACCAAGGATATTTGTATAGTTTAAATGAAGATGCTGTAAAAATCATCAAATCACAGATGTCAATTGAGCAATTGTCTCCATCAATAAAAAAACAAATGGAAAAAGTTTCATCTATTACAAAAACAAACGGTGAAATAATGTCAGACAAACAAGTAATAGAACACGTTTATGATAGGTTATCCTCTCAAGGTTTTATCATTTCAAAAGCTGATTTAATAAATTTTTATTGCTGCCTTAGAACTAAACCGTTTGTTATTTTAGCCGGAATTTCGGGTACAGGAAAAACCAGATTTGTACGACTATTTGCCGAAGCTGTAGGCGCTACCGAAGATAATGATCGGTTTAGTGTAATACCAGTTCGCCCAGATTGGAATGATAACACCGAATTGCTTGGCTTTTTTGATCTGAATGAACAATACCAACCAGGTGCGCTAATCCCCATGCTCATCAGGGCTCATGCAAATCCCGAAAAACCTTATTTTATCTGTTTAGATGAAATGAACTTAGCCCGGGTTGAACATTATTTTTCAGATTTTTTGAGCATTATCGAATCCCGCCAGTTTAAAAAGATAAATGGCCAAAAAAGGGTAGTTACAGATCGCGTTCTTACGCCACAGCAAATGGCAAATATGAATACTGCCAATATTGATGATGAAATATCTGAATGGCTCCCAAAGCTAAGCAAAGATTTTCCCAAAGGCTTAGGGGTCCCAGAAAATCTCTATTTTGTCGGTACTGTGAATATGGATGAAACCACTCATCCGTTTAGCCGAAAAGTATTAGATCGTGCAAATACACTTGAATTTAATGATATCCACCTTTCAAAAGGTTTAACACTGCCAGCAAATGATCAGACCATCGAAACATTAGATTTGCAGCATTTATCATTTAAATCAAAATATCTAACCATGTTTGATCTATTGGGTTCAGATGGCGGAACCGCAAAGACAGTATCTGAGAAATTGGAGGAACTGAATTATATTCTTTCCAAAGCTGGATGCCAAGTCGGATACCGGGTTAGAGATGAGGCTGCTTTTTACATGAAATATGTTTCAGATGTCAATTCTTCGGACTTGGATGAAACTGCGGGATTTGAACGGGTCGTTTTGCAAAAAATTATGCCACGCATTCAAGGAAGTTCATTTCAAATTAAGCAGATTCTTGAAAATTTATTACAACAATTTGTTCCAGAAAGTTTACAAATTGAGACTGATGATGATGACTATATTATGAACTTGCAAAACTTGATTGAAAATAAGGGCGCGCTTCCCAAGAAAATTGGACATATGTTGATTCAGTTTATTGAAGATGGTTTTACTTCGTTTTGGTCTAATTAAAAGGATCTAAATGATTAAGCGCCAAAAATTATTACGCGTATGTGTGCCCAACTCTCTAACTGTCGAAATATTAGGGCCTGCACCGCCAAAACGTCTGGATTCTTTTTCTCCAACTAAGGCAAGAATTATTGCCAAATCATTTAACAATGAAAATGTTGAAATCTCACAGGGCGAAAACATCCTTCTTGAATTTCAATCTGGATGTGAACCCTTCTTGTTTGAAGAGACTACATATGAATTCATTATCGAAATTTTGGACAAACAGGCACAAACTAAAAAAAATTACATGCTGATCCGGGGAACAAAATCTAAAGATCCTCTCAGAAGGGTTGGCAAGACAAATGTTTATACCAGCCAGATTAATTTTAGTTCACAAATTGGTTATGCAGATTTAAAATTTGTATCAGGAAAAGATACGATTTTGTTTTTAGGAGTTGAGGTATTTCCTTCAAAACTTGATTATCGACAAGATTATTTACATATTCGATCAGATCTAGAAAATGAAATTCGAGATCTGGCATTTTCTGTAAACCAGAAAACCTTTCACCGGGCTCAACGGCGGCGGGATGTTCGAGCAAGAGAGGTGGAATGGCTTGAGAATTTAAGGCTACTCTTTTCCGAGCTTACAAAAGCCTTTAATCGGATCGAACAATCACCACGGTACACAATCTATCGGGATGAATTTGTTGCATTAGCAAATCGTCCCACTTTTTCTGGCGCTTCAGTCCGAAAATACATCCGCACTCATGCCGCTGAATGCAGTCAAAGTGAAAAAGGTCACTTTAAAGCATATGGAAAGAGCTGGCATATACGAAAATTACCTCGCGAGAGAAAACGGTTAACCTATGACACAGCCGAAAACCGTTATATTAAATGGGCATTGAATTTACTGTTACGCCTGGTCCGCCAAAGTATAAAAAAGCTCTCTGGCAAGTCTATGACAGATTGGAAATCTTTTCTCGAAAAATGCGAGAACCGCCTCCGACAAAATATTGATGCCAGTTTTTTAAATGATTGTAATGGCCAAGTTCTTGCCCCACCTCAATCCCTGTCCCTTCAAATGGCGCCCGGGTATCGAGAATTTTTTTCAACTTTTTTGGACCTGTTGTCTGGTTTGAAAATAACCGGTGGCCCATTTAATCTTTCAGAAAAGAATTTAGCTACCCTATATGAGATGTGGTGCTTTATAAAACTGGGCAATATCCTTAGAAAAGATATGGGTATCAATGCAGTACCTGATTGGCTAAAGGTAAACAGAAAGGGGATTGATGTTAAATTAGAAAAGGGAAAAACCTCTATTTTATCCCTTGAATCTTTAAAAGGAGAAAAAGTCTATCTTCGTTACAACCCGACTGAGAAGACACCAATTGGTGATCGTTTGCCCGACAACGTTTTAGAGATCCAAAAAAAAGGAAGCAGCTCAGGGTTTCACTATATTTTTGATGCAAAGTATCGTTTGTGTGATGATCCAGATTACATAAATAGACACTATGCACCAGGCCCGCCTGAAGATACAATTAATAAAATGCATGCATACCGCGATCAGATTGTTGTTCAAAAAGATTACCGCACTTTTCAACCAATGCAAGATTCTCTTTTTTGGGACAATGGCCAACGTCAATTCACCCAGAAAAATATCGCAGCGTTTGTCCTCTATCCTTATTCAAACGGTGATTACACTGATAATCGATTTTTTAAGAGTATAAATCAGGTAGGTGTCGGCGGGTTACCATTTTTACCCCAAATGACCCAAGGCGTATCTTCGCTTTTAAATAGTCTGATTTCAAGTAGCAGTGAGACTGAAGAGGACGGCTTTGTTGCACCCTGCACAGTTGATGAACGAAAGCGAATCGAATGGTCGCACAAATATGGGTTAATGGGGATTGTACGGCACCAGCAACAGCTTGATTTTATCATTAAAGAACAGATCTATCATATCCCTTACACCCGTTTACAAGGTGCAAGGCTGCGGGCTGACTTTGTTCTCTTTTTTCAAAGCAAAAGCAAATTCGGAAATTTGGCAGGTGTAAATTACCAAGCAAAAGTAGAATCTTTTCATGTGGGTTACCGTGATGAAATGCCTTCGCAGCCTACCTGGCAAGCTTCAAAAAAAGAACTATATGCTTGGTTTAAACTTGGGAAAGTTGAAAAACTACCTCGGTCATTACCTCCCTCTGAAAAGGGTCATTCTGCCTATTTTAGAATAACAACACGACTTGCTTTTGAACAGGCAGAGTCTATTGAAGAACTCAGTTTAATTCGGGAACCGGAATATCGATTATACCATGAACTTAAGCGAGCAGGGTTTGATGTAAAAGTGCGTGAAGACAGCAATTCCAAAAAACCAACATATGATATTTCAGATCTTAGATTAGTTTTACATATTTATTCGGAGCAAAACACTTGTGCAAATGTAAAGTTTATTCCTAAAAGTTCTGCCTTTTGGTCTGAAGGCAAAAAAATATTTTCTTTTGATGATTTAATGTCTTCACCTGAGCAGTGTATAGAAAAGATTGAAATGAGAAGCCGTGGGTATTAAAACTAAAAAAAATGCTATCAATACTTGAGAAATTACCTAAATGAAGGTTTGAATCATTAAGTCCACCCGGGGAGTCCACCCGGGGTCGGACCATGCTAATACCTTTATTAGCGGGCATCTTGTTGTCAAATGAGGGTGTTTTCAAGGGCTATATTGCCTTTTTCGCCATCAAAAAGAGGATTATAGGATTCTGTGTCTTCACGGTTTTGAAAGGCCTCAGTAAGCAATCGATTTTGAGATATTTCAAATTCTGGTCGGACCAAAACAACTAATTAATAATATTATTAATATTAATAATAAGCTCTAACTCATTTCCTCAAAACTGCTTAAACCCGCCTTTTTGGTGCCAAAAAAACGGTTTTAAGAATAATTAAATTTTTACAGTCTATTTCGGAGATACAATTGAAATATATACAGATTTATTTTCCAGTTATTTTGATGTTTGTTGTTTTGGGTATTGTATATATAACCAAAATTACGTTCAATTTTTATCAAAAACAAAAGAAAAAACGTTCCCCATTTACCGGTAATTTCCTCCGCAGTCCAGGAGAGACCCTGAATGAAAAGCTTATGGATATAAGTGATGAGCTGATGATTTCTCTTCTTTCTCTTCTGATATTTCCATTTGTTATTTATTCAACGTATTTGTCGTTGACTTTTCATGGTGCCCACTTCAACCTGTTATCTTTGATCTTATGCATATCAGTCACTTTATCGATAATGGTCTTCTATTTATATAAAACGGCAAAATATCTAAAACTGCGAAGGATAACACGACTGGGATATGAAGGAGAGATTGCCGTGGGCCAAGAACTGAACCAGATGATGCGGCAGGGATATTATGTTTATCATGACTTGATAGCAGATAAATTTAATATAGATCATATTGTTGTGGGACCGGCTGGTGTGTTTGCCGTTGAGACAAAAGCCAGATCAAAGCCCACATCTGATGACAGAAAAGCTGATGCCAATGTGGTGTATGACGGGAAATCTATCCGGTTCCCAAGATGGACAGAAACAAAGCCTCTTGAACAGGCGAGGAATCAGGCTGCCTGGCTGGAAAAATGGCTGTCTTCGGCAACCGGTGAAATGGTGCAAGTAAAGCCAGTTGTTGCCCTGCCGGGATGGTTTGTCAAAAGGACGGCCAAAGAGGGTATTCCGGTTATTAACCCAAAACAGTTTTCAGGCCTGGCAAGATACTTCAACGGGAACGGGCTGAATGAGGTGCAGATCAAAAGGATTGTGCATCAGATTGATCAGCGGTGCCGGAATATTGCGCCGAAGGCGATTAAATAGGCTTAAGTAGAAAGAAACCATGACTGAGATCAAGTCCGCTCTTGACTCATCAATGAATTTTTTAAAGTGATTAAAATAGGGTCGGCCCAGGCAAACTGTCTGATATTAGATAAATTGACATCAAAAGAGGGAACGAACATCGAACATTGAACGCCCAACATCGAATGTTGAATAAATTCTGAACGGTGTTTTTATTATTGGTGGATTACGCTTCGCTAATCCACCCTACGGTGTATGGTGAAGAAATAGGGGTCAAGCCTGGTCTGAGTCTTGGTGTGCATGGGACCTGGGTAATGGACCTGGAGTCGGACCATGCTAATCCCTTTATTAGCGGGCATCTTGTTGTCAAATTAGGGTGTTTTCAAGGGCTATATTGCCTTTTTCGCCATCAAAAAGAGGATTATAGGATTCTGAAACAAAGAATTTCGGTCGGACCACAACTATATGATAATAAGAAGAATAAGCCATAAAACAGCCCCTCAAAATCGCGTAAAGACGTCTTTTCTGCCCCAAAAAGGCGGGTTTAAGAACCTCAGGTATTTTTTTGGGGGATGCCTCTGGTAAAAAAAGGCTGTTTTTCGGGATGCATTCCCACGGTGGGCGTGGGAACGAGGGAAAATTGCTTTTATAAATAATTCAGCAGGAGAGTATAGGTCCCTATGAAAAGACAACTGAATATCGTTAATACTGGTTTTTCTGTTCCTGTCATGTTGCTATCGATGGCATTGATTTTGATATTAATTCATAATAGTTCCCAGGTCTGGGCTGCAGATCACATCTGGAACGGCAGTGGCGCGAATGAAAACTGGATAACGGCCGATAATTGGAATGGGGGCGCAATCCCGGAGAGCGATGGCAGAGTGGTTTTTAATTCAGACAGCATCTTGAATTTACAAAATGATAACAACCTGGGAAGCAACGCCCTGACCGGCATGACGATATTGGTAACAGATCCTGTCTCAGACGTGATAGTCAGTGGGGATTCAATATCCCTTCAAAGTGATGCAAATCCGACAATTGATCTTTCTGCTGCCGATAGGGATTTAACCATTAATACCCCGTTAGTTCAGACAGGATTTACATACTATACCGTAGCTGAAAACCGAACGCTTACATTAAATGGTCCGATTTCCGGCGATTGTGCTTTATGCAGATTTCGAAAAGAAGGCCCGGGTCTCGTAATTGTGGGAGGTCCGTTATTGTCTACAGAAAACTGGATTATACAAGGGACGATGAGGACGAAACCCGGTTTTACATCAGCGGACAATTCTTTTTTCGGTTTGAGCGATGGTGCTGTACTGGATTTAGACAACAACCCGATTACTGTGGGAAAACTGGGAATGGCTAATAATGCTGTCGTGAAGATAGGCACAGCCACTCTATACATGAACAGCGTAAATGGAGTCACACTTTGCAGGGGTGATTTCCAGGGTACCGGGGATATCTCTTTTTCCGGCACCGGGGATTATCATATATACAACGGGTTATCCTATTCCGGAAATACATTTATAAATGGGATAAGTTTAACTCTTTACGGAAAGGTGAGCAGTTCATTTTACCAGGTAAACATGGGGAACCTGATCCTTGGTGCTGCTAATCTTTTGCCTGACAATTCAAGGGTGCATTTAATTGAGGGAGGGGTTTTCGATGCAGGTAATTTCGATGAAACCATAGGCACTCTATCCGGTAATGGTCATGTTGTTGCGGGAAGTGCAACCCTTACGGTTTCTGACAACCTGGCCCCGGGCGAAAGCTCCGGTATCCTGAGCACCGGGAATATCAAAATTTCAGATGGCGCTTCTGTTACAATAGAACTTAACGGAGCCATTGAAGGGGCCGGATATGATCAGGTGGATGTTACCGGTACTATTGACCTCAATAATTCGATATTGACCGTCTCATTGGGATACGCACCGTCAAATCTCCAGACGTTTACGATTATAAAAAATGATGGCATTGACAGCGTTGTTGGTCGTTTTTCAGGTCTTCCCGAAGGTGCAGCAATCGAAAATGGCGATGCTGAATTTATTATTTCATATGTCGGTGGAGATGGTAATGATGTTGTTTTATCTTTTACCCGTTCATTAAGCATTCCGACACTTTCTCAATGGGGAAAGATCTTTTTTGCGGTGATTTTGGCTGCTTCAGTGATCTGGAGGATAGGTCTGCGGAGAAAAGAATCTATCTATAAAAGTGAAAAGGGGTAACATCTTTAAACTTTAATTTTTATAACAGTCTGATATAAAATCTATATGGCCAGACAACGCCGCATCCAACACACCTGGGGTCGGACCATGCCAATTCCTTTATTAGCGGGCATCTTGTTGTCAAATGAGGGTGTTTTCAAGGGCTATATTGCCTTTTTCGCCATCAAAAAGAGGATTATAGGATTCTGTGTCTTCACGGTTTTGAAAGGCCTCAGTAAACAATCGATTTTGAAGTAATCAGGGGCAGTATACCTATTTCGCAAAGAAATTGTTATACTGCCCCCCGATTCCGCGCTGGTTTTTAAGCGTCCAAACCAATCTCTTTTGTACTCTTGCCGGGTATTTTTTTGGTTTTTTGATGGAAAGCAGAATCTGGTCGATTTTTGCCGCTAATGCCTTTCCTGATCTCGAAGGCCCTGCATCGAAACTTTCACAGAGCGTAACAAGATTAATTGCAGTGTCGGCATCCAGGTCCCTTCCTGTGAGAATCAGGCGTTCAAGTTGCTGAAGGACGTCAGCCAAATCCAGTTCGCTGATGCCCGGATGGTTATTCGCAAATTGTTTCAAGGTATTCGTCACCGCAGCATACCACTTATCCAAATTATTAAACCGTTCCAGCAAACCTGCCGAATGATCAGTTACAGTCAGGACAGGAGGGCGTCGATGCGCCTGCCTGGCCATTATCATTAATAATTCCCGAATCCCTTCCCGGAACAGCACTGTTGAGATGGGTATACTATCCTCGGGAATTATCGACAGCCAGGTTTCTAATGGTGAAATATCCAAATTCCTTAAAGGGGGCAGGTGTTGCAACGGTCTTTCCCGCTGCAATTTTTCTAATGCGGTATAAGCCGCCTCGAGGAGTGTTTCCGTCCCCTGGACTTGTTCGCGCAGCTTTTCCGCCAGCTCATCCCGGGTGGACGCACCGACGGTAATGTTTCCTGGAAACGCACGTTTTACAGCTTCGGAAAGAACCGTGTGCAGCAAAGAAACGGCTGCTTCCGCCGTCTTCAAGGAAAGCGAGGTGTCGGACAAAAAATGCAGCAGTGAAACCGCGTTGGCCTGAAGGTCTTTCTGAGCAAACCGCTGCCATAATACAGACAACAAAAAAGACTGTATCGGCCCAGGCAACGGATAACTGCGGAGCAAATCCAGACATCGGTCGGAGGTAATATTTGCCGTCAGCAATTCCTGAAATTCTGCGGGCAAATTTACTGCTTCCAGAAAAGCATCGCGTTGATTCCAAAAAATATACCACAGGGCCCGGCACTGACTGCATATCAGCACCATATTATTTCCATTTTTTGGACTCAATATTGCCTTTAAATCTGAATCCATATCCGGCACAACCCAGCAATCCGGGTAATCCGGCCTTTTTTGGGGCCATGCGGTACCCTGGACTGGATTTTTGCAACTATGACAAAGGATTTTCGGCATAAATATAACTCCCACAATTAACGAGTGCCTGATGAAGATAACCTTTTAACATCTTTAAGGCCCAATTTCTATTCTGAAAAGCCAGAATGTTTTTTGGCCAGCTGTAAGAGTTTGAAATCGAACATCAATTATTTTTTCCATTTGTGTTTTACCCGTTAGCTGATATGTTTGCGGGTGTTCATCAAAAAAGGATCAAATGCCCTTAAAAGACGGGCTTTATCTGGAATATGCCGCTTATGCCTCGGACTCAGGGATCGAGACTGACTCGGTGATCCGGATTGAATTTGAAACGTCGGGTGATGGATATCTGGTCAGTATCGATGATCAGGAACAATTTATAGAGTAAGGAATGGGGCTATTTATTATTGGTGGATTACGCTTCGCTAATCCACCCTACGGTATATGGTGAAGGGCCGGCGGAATAGGGCAGTTGAATTTATTCCCACGGGGGAACGAGGGGAAAATTTCGGAGATAAAATGTGATGGAATCTTTTAAACGAGAAAAAACCGGACCTGAGTGATGAATCAAAATAATATCAGCAAGAATAGGAAATGGGAGCCGGTCCTGGTGGAATGCTACAGCGGCTATAAGGCCAGTGAACAATACTGACAGATTGCTTTTGGAAGAAAATAAAAAGGGATAATCATATGGCATTCAACGATATTGAGCAGCATAAAATCAAAAAAGCGGTTGGCGGTCTTTGTGAGAAAAGAACACCGGCGCATTTAAAAGATCAATTGCGATTTGAACATGAAATAGAAGGGCAGAACGTGATCGTTTATGAAGTGCGGCCGGCGTTCAGGCGAGAGGGTGAGTTCACCAAAATGCCGCTGGCTAAATTGACATACGTCAGCAGCCGGAAAATCTGGAAACTTTACTGGAAACGGGCAAGCGGGAAATGGGAAAAATATGAGCCAAAGGACTCGGATAAAGATTTAAACACATTGGTCCAGGAAATTGAACAGGACACGCATGGCTGTTTCTTTGGATAACATTTAAAAGACAAGGGGGCTCGACGGATCTCCCGATATTTATGACCCCTTGACAAAATTCATAAATTGCCGATTATTATCTACAGAAACAGATTTGCGAGTGGTCATTATATAAGCCGGAATTAGAATTAATACTGAGAAAAAGCTGGATGGAAATATTCATCCAGCTTTTTTTGTTCAGAAATGGGGACAGAATGGGGACAAAAACCCGGAAACTAAAAAAGGGCTTGCAGTTACTTTCTGCAAACCCTTGATTTTTATGGCGCGCCCGGCACGATTCGAACGTGCGACCTACGGATTCGTAGTCCGGCACTCTATCCAGCTGAGCTACGGGCGCGTAAAATTTTGTCTTGTCATAAGCCATTCCAAAGATGATGTCAATTATTTTATAGCTTGACGGGCCATGATTTTTTTTTTATATCGCTTTGCGTTACTTATCAAGATATTTAAAAGAATATCTTTGAAAAAATTCAAATATTTTTAATTTTATGACTGTGTCTGAAAAAAACATAATGAACAGCGACCATCATCAATTTATGGAACTGGCATTAATCGAAGCTGAGAAGGCGTTTTCCGCTAATGAAGTTCCTGTTGGTGCTGTGCTGATTGATCAGGAACGCAACATCCTTTCAGCAGCCTACAACCAAACCATTTCAAAGCATGATCCCACAGCCCATGCCGAGATTGCCGCCCTTCGAAAAGCCGGTCAAAAAATCAAAAACTACCGCTTTGTAAACACGACTCTTTATGTTACAGTAGAACCTTGTATCATGTGCATGGGGGCGATTATCCATTCACGGATCAGTCATGTTGTTTTCGGCACGCCTGACCCGAAATGGGGAGCTGCGGGCTCTTTGTATTCGTTTCAGAATGATACGCGTTTAAATCATCAGCCCCGAATCACCGAGGGAATATATAAAGATCAATGCAGACAGTTAATGGTGGACTTTTTTAAAGAAAAACGACTATAATTTTTTTTTACAAACAATCACACATTACCTGTTAAGTCGACATATGGATATAAATTTTAAAGGAGTATCAATTGGCTAATATTGTAATCATTGGAACCCAGTGGGGAGATGAAGGCAAAGGCAAGATTGTGGATCTTTTGGCGGAACATGCCGATTATGTGGTCCGATTTCAGGGCGGCAACAATGCCGGCCATACCATGGTTGTTGATGGAGAACAGTTCATTAGTCACCTGATTCCGTCAGGAATTTTACAGGGCAAAACATGTGTGATTGGAAATGGTCTGGTCGTTGATCCGGAAGTGCTCTTAGAAGAAATTGATTATCTTTCCGGCAAAGGGATTGCAGTTGGACCGGAAGAACTCAAAATCAGCGAAAAAGCACAATTAATCATGCCGTATCATAAACGTATCGATGCAGCCCGTGAAAATGCTTTGAGTGAAAATAAAAAAATCGGCACAACCGGCCGCGGAATAGGGCCCTGTTACGAAGATAAGGCATACCGGTGCGGGATTCGTTTTGTTGATTTGTTAAACACTGAAAATTTCGAAGAAAAAGTTAAAGCGGTCTGCAAAGAAAAGAATTTTTATCTGACGCAGTATTTTAACGAAGAAGCGGTTGATCCTGATGAAATAATTGAAAAATATAAAGTTTTTCAGCAGCGCCTGGCTCCTTTTGTGACCGACATTTCCGTATATATCAACAAAGGAATCAAGGCCGGAAAGCATGTCCTTTTCGAAGGTGCGCAGGGCACCCATCTGGATATTGACCATGGCACATATCCGTTTGTAACTTCATCCAATACGGTTTCAGGTAATGCATGTTCCGGCGGCGGCGTCGGCCCCAAACAGATCTCAGGTGTTGTCGGCATAGTTAAAGCATATACCACACGCGTCGGTGCAGGGCCTTTTCCCACTGAACTGTTTGACGAAATCGGTGATAAAATCCAGTCAACCGGCGCCGAATTCGGAGCCACCACCGGCAGAAAACGCCGCTGCGGATGGCTGGATACCGTCATTTTAAACAATGCGGTTCGGCTGAACAGCCTGACAGGTCTTGTGATCACCAAACTCGACGTACTTGACGACCTGGACACAATTAATATTTGTACGGCTTATGACTATAAAGGAACCCGAATTGAAGATTTTCCCGCAGACCTGGGTGTGTTAGCCGAATGCAAACCCATTTATGAAACATTGCCGGGATGGAAAGCAAATACTTCAAAAATCCGGACTTTTGAGGAACTGCCCCAAAACACAAAAAAGTACCTCAAACGGGTTGAAGAATTAACAGAAACAAAAATCGATATTGTTTCTGTTGGACCTGGCAGGGAAGAAACTATCATTTTAAATAATATTTTTGATTGACATTATAAAAATTGTAAAATAAATAAAGCTTCAATTAGTCGGGACGTGGCTCAGTCTGGTAGAGCACAGCGTTCGGGACGCTGGGGTCGCAAGTTCAAATCTTGCCGTCCCGACCAAATAATAAAAATAAATAAACCGGTTAGATTCTAACCGGTTTTTTTATGCCCAAACTTTAAAGCGCAATTGCTGTTTATTAATTTTTTAAAACAATCTACCGTACTTTCCAAAAACTTGTTGAAATCATTGAGATCAAAATGATATCGATAGATTTTATTCACAGCACTTGACTGATTTGTAAAATTTCTGTTCATTTAATTACGGAAGGAAATGAATTAATGCGTATTTCTATCAAAAAATCTGTTTGGATAATGATTATTTTCGCGATATCATTTTGCCTGGTCGGGTCTGTCTCAGGCGCAGACAATACCCCGAAAGTCAAAACGGAAAAGTCCGCCGATAATTACGTCGCCCGCGTCAACGGCGTTGATATTTCTCAAGTTGATCTAAAAAGAAAATTCAATCTGATCAAAGAACGATACGCAAGCATGGGTGTGCCATTAGATGATGCAAAATTAATTGAATTTAAAGATAATATTTTAAAAAGCCTGATTGAGCAGGAAGTTTTGTATCAGGAAAGTATTGCCCAGGGAATAAAAGTTGATCCTGAGGAAATAAATGCGGAACTTGATATTTTCAAAAAGCAATTTGAAACTGAAGCAGCGTTTAAAAAACAAATTGCAGATATGAATTACAGCGAAGATGCGATTTTGTCCCAAATTAAACAAAGCAAAACCATTCAGAAGTTTATTGAAGAAAAAGTAATGCCGACCATTTCGATATCAGACGAAGAAACCAAGACGTATTTTGACACACATCCGAATGAATTCAAAATGCCGGAGCGTGTTCGGGCAAGCCATATCCTGTTAAAAGTTGATCCCAAAGCTTCTGAAGCTTCAAAAGCCGAAACACTTAAAAAGATTGAAGGTATTAAAAGCAAACTTGATAATGGTGAAGACTTTGCAAAACTGGCCGGTGAAAGTTCTGACTGCCCCAGCAGCGCTAAGGGCGGAGATTTAGGTTTCTTTGCCCGCGGCCAGATGGTTAAACCGTTTGAAGACTCAGCCTTTGCCTTAAAACCCGGCGAGGTCAGCGGGGTGGTTGAAACCCAGTTTGGTTATCACATTATTAAAACACAGGAAAAAGAAATAGCCACGACACTTGCCTATGATGACATTAAGGAAAAGCTGACAGCCAAATTGAAAGAAGACAAATTCAAGGGAATGTTTCCGTCCTACATGGAATCTTTAAAGGCAAAATATAAAATCGAAATACCTGGAAAAGAAAGCAAGGCTTCAGAGGATAAAACGTCAAAAGAATAAAACCGATAATCACTCAGTCAGCAATTGTATTTAACAACTGCTGACTGAGTGATTTATTTTCCGGACAATCCCCAAAATATATTCTGCACTCAAGCACCCTATCGCCTTAATTAAAAAAATCTGACGTCAGTCGGTTTGAAGTTTTTAGCAATGCATTGGTTCGAACAGCTAAGAATAAATCCCAAAAGTCAAAACACACAACTTCTGATAAATCATAAATCGTCAGCTTATCCATAGTGGAGAGCAATGAAGAGCCAGCGCAGAAGTCGGATTTCATGTTACCGCGAATTAAACGTTAATGTGCAAGTCCATAGGCGGTGATATTATAAGCAAAGAAACAAATGATCAAAATTAAACCATAGGTCCTGTTTATTTTGCGACTGATAACGGCAAACATATATAAAAGCAGAGTTATACTCACCATTGCCGGGAACTCAAACCAGTTTAAACCGGTGCTGACCTGAATCGGATTAAGCAGGCCGACAGCTCCCATAACCAGGCATATATTAAACAAATTACTGCCGACAATATTTCCCACGGAAATATCACTTTGTTTTTTGACAGCGGCAACAACGGATGTCGCCAGTTCCGGCAGGGATGTTCCGATGGCCACTATGGAAATACCGATAAACAGTTCACTGAAATGAAATGACCGGGCAATAAAGATGGCTGAATCAACCACCCAGTCAGCACCCAAAGCAATGGCAATCAACCCGATAACAATGAGAACTCCATTGCGCATATAATATTTGTGAGATTGATTATTTTTATTGTTGTTGCCGTCTTTTGCCGTCAGAATACTATAAACAAGAAAAACAATTAAAATCGTGATGAGAATAAATCCGTCAAAACGATTGAGATTGCCGTCCATGCACAGAATCCAGAATAAAACGGTTGCAGCAACGGTATACGGAAGTTCTCTTGTTACCATCTGCTTGTTGATCGTAACCGGCTTAATCAACGCGCTGAGACCCAGTACAAGGGCAATATTAATGACATTACTTCCGAGAATATTACCCAATGATACTCCGCTGGCCCCTTCGGCTGCGGCAACAAGACTTACAAGCAGTTCCGGAGCGGAGGTTGCGAATGCAACAACTGTCAGACCGACCACAACCGGCCGAATGGCCATAGACAATGCAATTTCGGTAGCACCTGTAACCAGCCAGCTGGATCCGAAATACAACAGAAAAATTCCGCAAACAAGTATCAACAAATTAAACAACATACATTATTATCCGAATGAAATAATTAGAATTCCCTTGAAATAATTGTCAAGGGCTTTAAAATACGTTCTAATAAATGTGATGTAAAGTTAAATCTGCAATGATAAAGGCTTGCCAGAGAAGGAGAAAACATTGATGAAAAAAATGGTGATTAAGGGAACCGGCCGTTACCTGCCTGAACGTGTGGTGACAAACGATGATCTTAGCAAAATCATGGATACCAATGATGAATGGATTCGTCAGCGGACGGGTATTGAAGAGCGGCGATGGATACCGGAAGAAGGGAATGTCGGTGCTTCCGACCTGGCACTGGAAGCATCCAAAATTGCCTTAAACCGGGCCGGCTGGAAACCCGAAGATCTGGATCTGATCATATTCGGCACCTTAAGCCCGGATCTTTTTTTCCCGGGTTCCGGTTGTCTGCTGCAAAGCAAGCTCGGCTTGAAATCAACACCGGCGATTGATATCCGCCAGCAGTGCACCGGCTTTCTCTACGGCTTGCAGATGGCTGATGCGTATATTAAAAGCGGGTATGCGTCCCGTATCTTAGTGGTTGGTGCAGAGGTCCACAGCACCGGCCTGGAAATGGCAACCCGGGGTCGGGATGTCACCGTTATTTTTGGTGACGGCGCCGGCGCAGTCTGCGTAGAAGGCGTTGAAACAGATGAAAATGTGGGTCTGCTGGCGGCAAGCCTCCATGCCCAGGGTGACTATGCCGAAGCGCTGATGGTGGAAGCACCGGCTTCGAGACTCAATCCTCGCTTAACCCATGAAATGATTGATGATGGACGCGTCTGGCCGAAAATGGATGGACGTAATGTATTTAAACTGGCAGTTAAAAGACTGCCCGAAGTGTCAAAGGTCGTTCTGGATAAGGCGGGCTTAACTCTAGATGATATTCATATGGTGATTCCACACCAGGCCAACCTGCGGATCAATCAATTCTTTCAGAAATCCATGAATTTGCCGGATGAAAAAATATTCAACAACATTCAAAAATACGGCAATACAACCGCCGGCAGTATTCCCATTGCATTAGATGAAGTCATTGAGCAGAAGTTAATCCCTGAAGAAAAAGGAACAGTTCTTTTTGCCGGCTTAGGGGCAGGGGTGACGTGGGGGGCGATGATTTTTCGTTTTATGTGATAGCTTCGCAAAAAGTCCAACTTCTGCGTTGTATTGGTTTTTCAGCCACTCAATATACTGCATGTATTATTTCAAGCCTGAAAAACCATTACGCCTTGTATATTAAACTTTTAACTTAGCCATCATGTAATGGCTAAAAAAATTAAATTTTATGATTGAATAAAACGTCTAAATAAAATTTTCGAACAGAATCCCGGTTATCGAACTGATAATCGGGATTTTTGTTTTTTTCTGCGATTTCATTGCGGATATCGCCGGCCATGGTTTTTCCCAGTTCCACACCGTATTGATCAAACGGATTGATATCCCAGATAAAGGCTTCAAACACGGTTTTTGCTTCATAAAAAGCCAGAAGCCGTCCGATGTTTTTAGGGGACAGGTCATTGATCAGAAGCGTGGAAGAAGGGCGGTTGCCCGGAAAAAATCTGGCGGGATTTTTGTCGTCTTTTCCAGTGGCAAGCGCCTGGGGCTGAGCCATGAGATTTGCCCAGAGCTCCTGGTGATTGGTCACGCCTTTTGATTTTCCGGTATATTGGTCATTGCCGGGATTGAGCACACCGATAAATTCAATTGGAAAAGGGCGGCCCTGGTGGGCCAGCTGGAAAAATGAATGCTGCGCATTGGTACCCGGTTCACCGAAAATAATACTGCCGCAGGGAACATCCATGGGTTCAGCACAGCTGGATACTGATTTCCCGTTGCTTTCCATGTTCAGCTGCTGAACATGGGCAGCAAGCTTGGACAGCGCTGAGGAATAGGGGATCAGCCCCTGGGCCGAATAGCCGAGAAAATTAATATTCCATACACTGATCAGGGCGGCAATAAGAGGGATATTTTTTTCTGCTGAAGCCGTGTTTGCATGAATATCGATTTCTTCGGCCCCTGTTAAGAATTCTTCAAACCGGTCATACCCAAGATAAAGACTTAAGGGAACACCGCCGACTGCCGACGTGACGCTGTATCTTCCGCCAATAAAATCAAACATGTGAAATGATTTTAATACCGGATTGGCAGGATCATCCCCGGGGCTTCCTTTGCTGGTCACCGTAACAAAGTGATTTTTTGCCTGAAGACCTTTTTCAGTCAGGAATCGCAGCACCATGTTTGAATTTGCCAGGGTTTCAGCAGTGGTATAGCTTTTTGAAATAACAATCCACAACGTGGTTTCAGGTACAATTCGTTCAATAATTGCACCGAAATTATCACTATCCACATTGGACAGGAAATGAAGTTTAACATTTTTATCCGCAAGACTTTGAAGAGCGGTTGCGACAAATTCAGTTCCCAGATAGGACCCGCCGATGCCGATAACAACAACATCCTTAAATAATTGTCCATTAACGCCTGCGATTTTACCGGAATGAAAATCAGCAGAAAATTGCCGGATTTCATCCCGGATTCGTCTGATATCCGGCATGATATTCAAACCGTCATGCATCACCGGATCAGCTGAAAAACTTCGCGTGGCTGTATGCAGTGCAGCCCGGTTTTCCGTGGTATTAACCACTTCGCCGGCCTTCATCTGATTAAAGCGCTGCTTGATTTTGCGGGCCTTGGCGAGGTTGACCAGGCTCTTTAAAACCTGTGCATCAATCCGCTGGCGGGTAAAATCATAAAATAGTTCACACCCGCTGATTGAAAAATTTTCCAGTCGGCTCGTTTGTTTGATCAGGTGTTTTAAATGATTTTCCGGCAGCGTCATCCGGTCGGCATGCGCTGCCAGCCGGGTCCATTCGGGCAAAGATCTTAAATGACTTTCCGCCATTGCATCAACCTTTCACAGGATATTTTTACCTAAATCGATCGTTTTAAGAAACCATCATTGCTTATCAGACAATGCGACCAGAATTTCTTTAAATACGCGTTCAGCCTCATCCGGATCGTCCTTATGGCAGGCACCGGCTGCCCGGTGACCGCCGCCGCCGTGGGACAGCATTATGTCACCGATGTTTGCATTGGAAGTTCGGTTGATAATGGATTTGCCAACGGAAAAAATTGTTTTCCCGCTTTTTTTATCCAGGCGCACTAAAACCGAAACATTGCACTGGGGATAAAGCGCATAGATGAGAAAGCGGTTGCCCGGATACCGGGTTTCCTCCTGCCTTAAATCCAGAACAACAATATTCTCATGAATGGTTGCATATTTTTCGAGCTGTTGTTTATATTTCTCTTCATATTTAAAATATACTTCGGATCGTTCTTTAACATCCGGCAGTTCGATAATTTTATCAATGGTCATTTTGCCGCAATAATCTATCAGATCAAATTTCAACTGATCTTCGGTGATTTTAAAATTTCCCCATTTATCAACACTGCTTCTCTGATCTAATAGAAAATTTAAAAGCGCCCATCTTTTTGGAAATAAAATATCATCCTTTGAAAACTGGCCGGCGTCGGCTATATCAACCCATTTCATCATATCATCAAACAAATCCGGAAACTTTTTTTTGCCGCCGTAATAGTTGTAAACCACACGGGCGGCCGAAGGCGCATCCGGATCAATAACAAGTCTGTCATTTTTTTTATTTCGTTTGGCTTCAGAAAAATGATGATCAATTGCCAGATGAACCCCGTCAACATATGGAAGATTAGTAGAAATATCACGGTCAGTGACTTTTACGTTGCCAAGCTGCATATCACTGGGGTGTTCAACCAGTTTAATTTCATCCACGATATCCAGATGTTTCATCAACACCGCACATACCAGACCGTCAAGGTCTCCACGGGTCAATAATCTATATTTATTTATGTTTGCCATATAATTGATTCCTTGATATTGAAGTATCGGTTAATATAATAAATTTATAACAAATCGTTCGGCTTATAGCAAGCCGCGATTCAATTGCCCAAATTTGACAGCTGAAAAATTCAGCAGCCGATAACTCTATCATAATAATATTTTTTTTATAATAATTTTTTTTTACAAAATAGCTTTTACGGAGTTCAAATGACTGTTCAAAAATGCGGTATCATAAAAGCGCTGTTAGCTAAAGGCGTGACCATACCTAATCCGGAAAGTATTGAAATCAGAAAAGAAGTCAATCCGGACAGAATATCAGGGCAGGGGGTTGTCATTCACAGCGGATGTAAAATCTTCGGAGAGAAAACACTGATCCTGAAAGACACCGTGGTGGGATATGAAGCGCCTGTTACCATCGAAAATTGTCAAATCGGACCGGATGTCAAATTAAACGGCGGTTTTTTTAAAGAATCGGTATTCTTAAAACACGTATCAGTGGGTTCATGCGCGCATGTTCGAGAAGGAACAATTTTTGAAGAATATGCCAGTGCCGCCCACAGTGTGGGCGCCAAACAGACGATCCTGTTCCCCTATGTTACTTTAGGCAGCCAGATTAATTTCTGCGACTGTCTTATGGCCGGCGGTACAGGTAAAAAAAATCACAGTGAAGTCGGCAGTTCATATATTCATTTTAACTTTACTCCCCAGCAGGACAAGGCAACGCCGTCTTTAATAGGAGATGTGCCAAAAGGGGTGATGCTCAACCAGTCACCGATCTTTTTGGGCGGGCAGGGTGGGCTGGTGGGCCCCTCTCGTCTGGCATATGGGGTGACAATCGCAGCCGGAACCATATTCAGGAATGATGAGTTAAGAGAAAACCGGCTGATTTTCGGCGGAGCGGCAAAAAGCGGGAATATTGCCTATACACCGGGCGCTTACAGCAATGTGAAGCGAATTTTTAATAACAATTTATATTATATCGCAAACCTCATAGCCCTGGGGCACTGGTATCAGAACGTCCGGTTTCAATTTATATCCGATGAATTTCCTAATGAATTATTTGAAGGCATATTGGACAAGCTGGACCTTGCCATAAATGAACGCATTAAACGGCTTGAAGATTTTGTTGAAAAATTATCAGAATTTAAGTTGGCGTCGGAAAAACTGAAAAAACAGAATCAGATAATGGCACAGCAATGGCCGGTAATCAAAGATTTATTGAATTCATATCAGCAAGCAGCTGGAAATGAAGACCTGAAAATTATTTTCATCAATACCATTAAAAAAGCTTTAAAAACAAAAAAACCTGACTATTTAATAGTGATTGAGGAGCTTACGCCAGAAAACAAAAACATTGGAACACAATGGCTGCAGGGAATTGTGGATCAGGTGGTAAAGGAAATAAATAATAAGATAAAAAGGTAGAAGGCAGAAGGCAGAAAGAAAACAGAAGAACGGCTTTCACATTATTTACATCAAACAGTTTGTGATTTTTTCACTTCAGCCTTATACCTAATACCTGAACACCTAATAAAAAAGGATTTGAATATACATGGTTAAAAAATTATTCGGCACTGACGGCATCCGCGGAATTGCCAATGAATACCCAATAACACCGGAAGTGATGATCAGACTCGGACGGGCCATTATCAGCTCTTTGCCGGTTTCATCAGGCAAAAAAAGAATTCTTATCGGAAAAGACACCCGGATATCCGGCGATATGATTGAAAGCGCAATTGCGGCAGGCATCTGTTCCATGAACGGGGATTCGGTTTTAACCGGTGTGATCCCCACGCCGGGAATATCCTGTTTAACTGCATCCGGCGGATATGATGCCGGTATAGTCATCTCAGCATCCCATAATCCCTATTACGACAATGGGATTAAAATTTTCAATCACCTGGGATTTAAGCTGTCTGACCGGATTGAAAAAGAAATTGAAGATAAAGTATTAGATGAT
>JAQYVU010000167.1 GCA_030145385.1 Desulfococcaceae bacterium | reverse complement strand
GAAAAATACGGAAGCGTTTGCAAAACATAAAATGGGTATTTGCGAATTCACCCATAAAAAACACGCGACAGCCGAGCCGGATGGTCACGGCATCGCCTGCGGCGAATGCCATCATGATGCCGACGGCAAAGCCCTGGAACTCAAAGAAGGTGATACAGTCCAAGGCTGCATGGAATGTCATGACAAAGCGGAAAAACCCAAAAAACCCAAAGGCCTTAGCAAGGATGAATGGGCTGAAATGCAGCTTGAATATTACTATGGCGCGCTTCACGCAAACTGCATTGACTGTCACAAAGAAGGCGGTGCCGGTCCGGTTAAATGTTCTGAATGCCATCCCAAGCCAGCAAAATAATCTAATAGTCTCTTAAAAGCAGAGACCTTTGAGAATAAAAAAGCCGGGTATATGATTCATATACCCGGCTTTTTTTATGTTAAACCCGAATGTTTTTATAAAATCATGAATTATCAGAAAAACGTAGACAGACGGTTATTGAACCTGAAGAAGTTGTTGATATCTCCTTCAGTCTTCAGTCTTCAGCCTAAACGCCTTCGCAAGCCGCACCAGGGTTTCTGCCCATTCTGGCATCCCCAGTGCGTGAATGTGGGTATAAGTAGCAAACACATTCTTATAGCAAACCCCGTCCCGTTTGTTAATTATCCCGCGCCCTTTCTGCATGTCAAAGATCATATCCTGATCTTTGCCGTGCCATTCCAGCACTTTTGAGTAATGGAATTCATGACCTTTTAAAACCGTTCCAATTTCGTAAAATGGATTTTTTACATCAACGGTGGCAATGGTATAGCCATGACCCTGCGGTTTTTTTGAAAACCCGAATTCCACCGGTAAAACACCTGCCATGGGATACGTCTGGTCCAGAACCAGGGATTTTCCCAGATACATAAGCCCGCCACACTCCGCATAAATAGGGAGTCCGCCTTCAGCCGCCGCTTTAATTTCATTTCGAAATTTAATATTTTCAGCCAGTTCTTTTGCATGGGTTTCCGGAAATCCGCCGCCAATATACAGCCCGTCAATTTTAGGAAGCGTTGTGTCGGTCAGCGGGCTGATGTAAACCAGCTGTGCACCGGCAGCAGCCAATGCTTCAAGATTATCCGGATAATAAAATTGAAATGCCGAGTCTCTGATTACAGCAATTTTAGGAATTACTGGCTGATCCACAGATACAATTTGAACGTCCTTCTGGTCGCTGGAAGCATCAAGAAGCAATTCATCATTTAAATCAACACTGCATGAAAAAGGTTTATTTTCAGCTGTCTTTGCAATACGAGAAACTTCGGTCAGATCAACATACTTTCCCACAACTTCGGCAGCCGCGCTGATGGAACTTTTTGCCCAGGAATGTTCCGGGGTTGGAATCAGGCCCATATGGCGTTCCGGAAAATCATGGCTTTTCAGCTTGGGAACCGCACCGATTACTGGCACTCCGCAATGTTGTTCAATACTGGTGCGCAGGATATTTTCATGACGTGGCCCGGCAATCCGGTTGAGAATAACGCCTTTGATCTGAATATCCGGTTCAAAATGAAGACATCCCAGGACAACAGCTGCCATGGTGCGGGTACTTTTTGTGCAGTCAAGGCAGAGGATTACCGGAGTATTTAATAGCCTGGAAAGAGATGCCGTGCTGGTGGATCCATCCACATCAAGGCCATCATAGAGACCCCGATTGCCTTCAATTACGGCTATATCATTGCGGGTATTATCAGTTTGAGAAGCATGGGAAAGGAAAGATCGGCAGACCAGTCGGTCATCTGCCATGAAGGTGTCCAGGTTATAACAGGACCGGCCGGCCGCCATGGCCAGCCAGCCTGCATCTATATAATCAGGACCTTTCTTGAAAGGAACAACTTTTTTTCCTGCATTGCATAATGCAGCAATGATTCCAATGGATAAAATTGTTTTTCCGGATCCCCCCCGCAAGGCGGCAATTAAAACTCTGGGAATCTCGATGGGCAAATCAACCTGCATTGCAATAAATTACGTATAATGGCACGTTAGGCGAAAAAACATTAATCTTCGTGCTCTGCACCAGCCTGTTTTCCCGTACCTGAAAGGCCATACATGGTTGTACTGCCGCTTGACCAGTACTCCAGAACACCGTCTTCGACCAGCTTGTTGACCAGTTTTTTGGCTTCCCGGGGTTTGAGTTCAAGAATTTTGCTTAAATCATTGAAATAAAACTTTGACTTGGATTTTGCTTTTTTCGTCAATGCCTCAACGATTTTCTCTTTTGCTTCTGCTAATTCCATAGAATTATCCTTCTTTAAAACGTCAATGCAGGGGCATTAATATTAAAATTAATGCCCCTGCAATATTGCAATATCTGACGATTAGCCCACTAGAACTTGAAGTTCGAGGTCTGGCGCCATGTATAGTATGCCGGATCACGGAAATCATCAATCAGGTGATGGGTGAATTCAAGACCGGTTTTATCAAAAAATCTTTCCCAACCGATTCTTTCTGCCCACTCACCAAGTCTTTCATATTTCCTGGCATCAGCAGCATAGGCTTCGATGATGTTCTTGATTTGAGCGGTCATGCTCGGCCATCTCGGCATTTCATTCGGGATGAATGAGACAACAACCTTGGAAAATTTCGGTGCGGAAATCCGGTTGGATACTTTACCACCGACCATCAGAACAATACCGTCACCTTCCTTATCAGAAAGCGGCAGAGACGGACACATGGTGTAGCAGTTACCGCAGAACATGCAGCGACTTTCGTTTACGGCGATACTGTTAAGTTTTGTACCGTCTTCCATTTCAATCTTGGTCGGTTTCAGAGCGGCTGTCGGGCATGCGGCAATGGCCAGAGGCACTTCGCACATTTTATCAAGATACTCATGATCGACCAGAGGCGGCTTTCTGTGATATCCGAGGATTGCGATATCAGAACAATGAACCGCACCACACATATTCAGGCAGCAGGCCATGGAAATACGCAGATGTGCCGGCATACGCATGTCCTGGAAGTCAGAAAAAACTTCATCCATCGTCGCTTTTACCGTACCGGAAGCATCTGTTGCCGGTGTATGGCAATGGATCCATCCCTGGGTATGAACGATATTGGATATACCGGCACCGGTACCGCCGATCGGGAATTTGAAGCTGCCGCCGTCAAATTTGCGGCTTTCAAGATCTTTAACCAGCAGGTCGACTTTGTCTTTGCTGTCTACCATGAATTCAATATTGTTACGAGTGGTAAAACGCAGACAGCTGTCACAATGTTTGTCAGCGATTTCGCATATTTCCCGAATGAGTGTTGAACTCATGAGACGCGCACCACCGCATCTGACTGTGTAAACTTCATCACCGGTTTCTGAAACATGAACCAGAACACCCGGTTTTAAAATCTCATGATACAGCCATTTGCCTTTATTTTTTTTAATTACTTCCGGATAAAATTGTTCATAATGTTGTGGCCCAAGATCGGAGATCCGATTTTCCATGGGCTTGTCTGGGTTATAACCAGAGGATATAAAAGCCATTTTTTGCAGTCCTCCTATCGAAGATGATTTTTTCTATATTCGTTAACGTCTCGCGTCCAACCGCCTTCAACTTCTTCTTCTTTCCAGAAGATGTACGGGTTTGTCCGCGGTTCCTGAACATGCTGCGGAACCGGTTTGATGTCGGTGGCTTCTAAGAGTTTCTGAAAGCCCTGACGTTTCATCAATTCACCCAGTCGTTCACGGTTTTTGCCTTCTTCCATCCAGTAATCCCAAATCGCTTCAATCACTTCTTTGATTGCTGCGTAACCGTCTTCCTTGTTCACTTCAATAAAAGGAACCAGCAGAGATCCCATCTGAGCACCGTCAAGAATCGGCGCTTTTGCGCCACAAAGAATCGAACAACCTTTTTCTTTACCCGGTCGCAAGGCTCTGGGCATTACATTGATACAATGCATGCAGCGGGTACATTCCTTGTTGTTGATCTCAAGCTTGCCGTCTTCATATTTCATACACTCGGTGGGGCAAAGACCAACCACTTCTTTTTCAATGTCAAAAGCACCCCAGTCACGGCCGGCATGTGCACCGCCGTTGGGTGGGAAATCTCCGTTAACATAACCGGCAACAGCATCCTGATCAATACGGATATCGTCTTTCCAGGTACCGATAAAAGACATATCAGAACGAGCAATTGAAGCAACGCAGCAGTTCGGGCAGCCGTCAAACTTAAATTTAAATTTGTACGGGAAAGCCGGACGATGCAGTTCATCCTGATATTCCTGGGTCAATGTGTGACACAGATCCTGGGTATCATAACAGGCATATTCACAACGGGCCTCTCCGATACAGTCCGCAGGAGTTCTCAGATTGGAACCTGATCCGCCAAGGTCCTGGTTGAATTTATGAGTTAATTCATAAAAAATTTCTTCCAGCTGAGGCGTGGTCGTTCCGAGAAGAATGATATCCCCTGTGGAACCGTGCATGTTGGTCAAGCCACTGCCGCGGAAGTCCCAGAGGTCACAAAGATTTTTCAGGAAGTCGGTTTTATAAAATTTTCCAGCTGGTTGGGCCACACGCATGGTATGAAAGTGTGCAACACCCGGAAACATTTCCGGCTGATCGCAATACCGGCCGATAACACCGCCGCCGTAACCGAAAACACCGACAATACCGCCGTGTTTCCAGTGAGTTGTTCCATCGGTGTATGAAAGTTCCAATACGCCCAACAAGTCTTCGACTGCATCCTGAGGTATCTGATACTCAATGTTTTTTTCATTTTTTGCCCTTACTGCGGCTTCCTGTTTCATGTCTGAAACAAAGCTCGGCCACGGACCGCTCTCCAGCTGATCCAGCAAAGGGGTTTTGTGTTTTGCCATCGTTACCTCCCTTTCATTAAAAAATTAAACCATCTATTTCTGGCATAAAAGATTCTAAACTGATATTAACACACTGTCGTTATCTGTTCTTTTATCAATAACCTGCTAACTATACAGACTTTATTTATTTTATTATTTTTTACATTAAAGGAAAAGTTTATAAGATTTACCACCTGCTTTGTCAATAAAAAAGGTGACATTGCAAATGTTAATTATCATTGTGCTTCCTTGGGCAAACAAATTCCCCAATTAAGGATTATTTCCGATATTGATCGATTTCTTTTAAGATTTCAGGCGCCACATCATAACCGAGTTCCTTGGCCCTATCACAATGCTTTACCGCAAGGTCAAATTCTTCCTTTTCCAAATAACAAATAGCCAGGTTGTTATGCGCAATAGGAAAATTATCGTCGAGTTTAAGGGCCTTTAAATTTGTTTGAATACTTTTATCCACCATCCCTTTAAACAAATAGGCATTTGCCAGTGTCGCATACGCCTGAATAAACAATTCATTAAACTTCACTGCCTTTTCCAGCGCAGTAATGGCTTTATCAATATCGCCTTTTTGGAAATAAGCAAACCCGACATTTCCATACCCTTCGGCAAAACGCGGCCGCGCATTGACACCAGCCAGATTATATTCCAGACACCCATCCAGATCCCCCCGCTGAAGGCAGATGCCTCCCAACTGCACATACGCTTCTGCCAGACTAGGGCTGCATCGGATAGCTTCCTTAAACTCTTTCTCCGCTTCATCAAGCTGCCGTAAATTCAGCAAACCGGTCGCAAGATTATAGTGAGACATACCGCATTCAGAATTTCCCTGAATGGATTCCCGCTGTTCAGCAATAAATTCTTCTACGGTTTTTTTTTCCGCCATATTCAGTGTTCCTTTATAAATTTATCTATTCGATTATTTAATTTTTTATGCACAAAACAATTTGTTCTGCCATAAATAAAAAGGTGTGACAGGTATTGTCAAGCAAAAACGGGACGGGATTTTCCCGAAACGATTAAATCGCCCAAACATCAATTATCCTGATTTTTTTTAAAATTGGCCCCGGCAACCATCTGTTTTTTGATTGACAACGTTTTACTATTTTTAATAACAATTGAACCACAATCACAGCAACGACTTCATCGTATATCATACCAGCTCATTATTTCCTTCATTCAAATTTGAATATCATATAAGGAAAAAATGACTGCCAATACGAATATGTTGTTTGGGCTTGATTAATGTTATATAATACTGTGGTCCAATGTGATCCACATTTAAAATATACTAAGGATACCTTGAGGAGGACTTTATGCGTGCTGGATGTTATACGGCGATCATTACACCTTTTACAAAGACTTCCGTCGATTATGACGGCCTTGAGCAGCTGGCTAATTTCCAGATTCAAAACGGAATCACCGGAATTTTAGCTGTCGGCACCACCGGTGAAAGCCCGACGCTGAACTGGGATGAGCACAACCGGGTCATTGTCGAAGTCGCAAAAAATTCAAAGAACAAATGTGCCTGCATCGCCGGAACAGGCAGTAATAATACCAGCGAAACCCTTTCGGCAACAGAACATGCCGTGGCAGCCGGCGTGGATGCGGTTCTTCTCGTGGACCCATATTATAACGGACCAAGCTCTCTGGAAATCCGCAAAGAGTATGTTGAACCGGTTGCACGCGAATTCCCGACAATCCAGGTTATTCCTTACGTCATTCCGGGACGAACCGGAGCCCAGTTGCTCCCGGAGGATCTGGCCATACTTGCTCAAAATTTTGAAAACGCCAGAACAGTCAAAGAAGCCACCGGCAACCTGGACAACATGAAACAAACCCGGAAATGCTGCGGAAATGATTATGTCATCCTGTCCGGAGACGACGGATTGACTTTTGACATAATGGCTGATCCGGACATCCATGCAACTGGTGCGATATCCGTTATGTCCAACATTGCGCCCAAAGCATTAACCGACATGGTAAATTTTTTAAATCAGGGACAAATCGCTGAAGCAAAAAAACTCTTCACCGCACTGACGCCCCTGTTTGACCTGGTAACGGTTAAAACCATTGAAAAAACCGCTTTTGGAGACGTAACCTGCCGGGCCAGAAATCCCCTGGCAGTAAAAACGCTAATGAATATTCTCGGTATGCCGTCTGGCCCGTGCCGTCGTCCTTTGGGGAAAATGACTAAAAACGGCATTGAAAAAGTTTTGTCAGCGACTCGAAAAATTCAGGCCGACAATCCGGAAATCCTGGCCCCGGTCGCCGATTTTTTCAATGTTGATATTGACGAACGGATTAATACGCCCAAATATTGGGAAGACCTACCGTATCAATCTTATTAAACCAACGGCTTCCAATTTCACTGCATCTACTGCGTCAAATGCTGCCTCGCATAGCGAACTATAGCGAGGCAACATTTTCCTTGTATCTACAGCAAACTTGAAAGCCTTATAAATCAGAAGCAATAAAGAAAAAAACCGGAAGACGCTGAAAGCGAATTCCGGTTTTTTTATATCTGTATTTTTTAACTGGAATCTATTATTTATCGATATTCTCCTGCCGTTTTTCCACAGC
>JAQYVU010000166.1 GCA_030145385.1 Desulfococcaceae bacterium | reverse complement strand
CTTGCGGCTTCTTTCCTGTCCGTGCCGCCGGCCACATCCGGGCATTGAAAATGCCGGTATAATCTGTGCGCCGTTTGCATACGAAGCAAGCACTTCTTCAACCTGGCCGCTGACAAACGGAATCAGCCGGATGCCGCTGGTTTCAACGATGCGGGCAGGCATTTGTGAAATTGCGCCGCAAATCAAAACGTCTATACCCAAATCATCCAGCATTCCTGACAAGCGGGAAAACAAGTCCGGAATAAACGTTTCAAACCGTCTGTCGACAATTTCCCCATTTTTTATTTCCGCGATCAACAGTGTACGTGCAGAATCAAATACAGGAGATATTCTGTCTTCCCAGGCTGTCAGCGCTACTTTCATGTATAATTATTTCCTTTCCACAAGCGTTTGCCTGAAAATAAATGTGATTTCCGGGTTTCATTGCGGGGAAGAAACACAAACGATACAACATTTAAATTAAATACCCCAAAACTGTGTCTCCCCCGCAACAACTGGAGAATACAATTAAAAACATTTTGTTCAGACAATAACTATAATTGCATTACTTATGCCATATGGGGAAAAACCATAAAAATTTATAAATATTCTAATTATTACAGATAACTATAAAATATATGATTTTTTTTATAGGCTGGTAAAAGGCTTGAACAAATGCATTAAAGCGACTCTATAGGTCGCGGAATTGAGACGCTATGAGTTGATATCGTGCGGATTTCGGGAGCGGCCATCGATTTTTGGAAGGCGGATGCCCAGCTTTTCAATTTTCCTGAAAAGCGTGCTTTTATGGATGCCGAGATCTTGTGCAGCAGCTTTACGGTTATAGCTGTTTCGTTTTAACGCATCCTCAATGACCCTGATCTCAGCTGACCGGACCGGATCATCCGGCTGATCATCCGGGGTGTCGGATTCAGGGCTTGTCCCGGAGAGCTTTGAGAGCATTACCGGAAGATGCGCCGGTTGAATATCCCCTTGTGCACACAAAACAAATGCGTGTTCAATAATATTTTCCAGTTCCCGGATATTTCCGGGGAAATTGTGCGACATCAGGATTTCAAGGGACTGAGGGTCAATACCGGAAACGGATTTCCCCCGAATCCGGTTGAGCTTGGCAATAAAATGCTCGACTAACAGCAGCATATCCTCCATCCGCTGGCGTAAGGGCGGAAGATTCAGGTTCACCACATTCATCCGGTAAAAAAGATCCTGACGAAACGTTTTCTCTTCCACCATATGCGAAAGGTTTTTATTAGTGGCGGCAATCACCCGGACATATGCTTTTTCTTTTTTCACCGCCCCCAGGGGCTGGAATTCGTGCTCTTCAAGGACCCGGAGCAGTCTAACCTGAAAAGCCGCGCTCGTGTCACCAATTTCATCTAAAAAGACAGTCCCGCCTTTGGCTACTGCAAAAAGACCTGGCTTGTCTTTCACTGCATTGGTAAATGCCCCGGCTTTGTACCCGAAAAGTTCCGATTCTAAAAGGGTATCCGGCAGCGCTCCGCAGTTGATCGCCACAAACGGATGGTCTTTTCTCAGGCTTAAATTATGGATCGCACGAGCCATTAGTTCTTTTCCGGTTCCGGTCTCCCCCCCGATCAGCACCGTGCTGTCACTCTCGGATATCTGCGGCAAAATATTAAAAATATTTTTCATTTCCGGACTGGCGCTGACAATATCCCCCATCCGGTAGCTGCCGGAAAGCTCCTTTCGAAGCTCTTCCACCAGCGTATGGTCCCGAAAGGTTTCCACCCCGCCGATAATGTTGCCGGCTTTATCTTTTAACAGGGAAGTGGATACGGTAATGGGAATACTCTTTTTTTCACTGTTGATAATATGTGTAGACGTGTTGACAAAGGCTTTTTTCTCTTTCATGGTTTTTTTCAGCGCGCAGTCACTCTCACACATGTTGGAACGGAATACTTCCCAGCAGTGCCTGCCGATGGCTTCATCCCGGGATATACCGGTAATTTCCTCAGCCGCCCGGTTAAACGACATGATTTTCCAATTGTGATCCACCGTAAACACCCCGTCGGAAATACTTTCAAGAATGATCTCCGTGGTATTTTCTTTTAATTCTTTGAGTAGATTCTTTTTTTTTGCCATGTGATTATCCCGGATACATTATTCTCAATGGGAGGCACCTTAAAAAGCCTTCTGCACAAGTTGATTTTTAAGCTTATGCTTATATCAGCATGGATAATTCTGACCGGAAGGTCAAGCCCATAAAAAAAATTCCAATTTAATATTAAATCACCTATGATAAGTTTACATTAAACCCCAAGACAGGAGGCAGCTGCATGGAAAATACAATTTTCAAAGCATTGGTGGTCACTGAAAAACCCGACAAAAAGTTTGAACGAAAAATTATTGAAAAATCCGTAAATGACCTGCCGCCCGGAGATGTCCTTATCAATGTCAAATACTCTTCCTTAAATTATAAAGATGCACTGTCTGCTTCCGGTAATAAAGGAGTGACCAGAAAATTTCCTCACACCCCGGGCATTGATGCGGCCGGCATTGTGAAAAGCAGCAGCAACGATGCATTTAAACCCGGAGACGAAGTCATTGTCACCAGCTATGACCTGGGCATGAACACAGACGGCGGATTTAGCGAATACATCCGCGTGCCCGCGGACTGGGTGGTCAAACTGCCGGATAACCTGACATTAAAAGAAAGCATGATCTACGGCACGGCCGGGCTGACCGCCGGATTGTCGGTTTACAAACTGACTCACACCCTTGCACCGGACCGGGGTGAAATATTGGTGACCGGGGCATCCGGCGGCGTCGGAAGCATGGCGGTTTCCATGCTGGTGCAATCCGGATACGAAGTAGTGGGGGTAAGCGGCAAAGTCGAGGAAAAGGATTTTCTCAAAGGACTCGGGGTAAAAGAGATTATCTCTCGACAGGATGCGACAGACACCTCCGGCCGGCCCCTGCTCAAGGAACGATGGGCGGGTGTGATTGATACGGTGGGCGGAGACATCCTGACAACGGCCATTAAGTCAACAAAACTTAGCGGCAATGTCACCTGCTGCGGCAATGTGGCATCCCCGGATCTGCCCCTGACCGTGTTTCCGTTTATTTTAAAAGGGATCAGCCTTTACGGTATTGACTCCCAGCACTGTCCCATGAATACCCGCGTTAAAATATGGGAAAAACTGGCCGGAGACTGGAAGCTGAATAATTTAGATACGCTTGCATCGGAAATCACCCTTGATGATCTGGATGAAAAAATCGACCGGATGCTTGACGGTAAAGCCAAAGGCCGGACAGTTGTAAATATATAACAACATAAAATAATTTATAATATTTTAATTTTTTCAGAATCCGGGAAAATCTCCTTAAAATTTAAACACAAATTATGTGTCATCGTCAGCATCGGCGAATTCCGGGTAAAGCTTTTGCATGCAGTCAGGACAAATCCCGTGGCTGAATTCCGCGTCGGTATATTTGGCGACATATGCTTCGACCTGGTTCCAGTATCCCTTGTCATCCCGGATCTGCTTACAGTAAGAACAGATCGGAACGATTCCCCGCAGGGTTTCAAGTCTGCTCTGGTAGGTTTTAATGCTTATAGAGACCAGCACCAGCACGATAATAGTGATCAAAATGCATATCCCCAGATTGATCATCAGCGTGGTAAAAATATGCCGGGTAGCCTCCCCTTCCGGCTGTTCCACAATCAGATACCACCCGAATTCCGATATATAACGGGTGTTCACATGAATCATCCCGTTTTTATTCCGATAATTAAATGATCGTTCCGAATGTGAAAGCATTTCATCCGCATAATTCGAACGGGTCTTGCTTTTAAAAATATTGGTGGTTGATTGCGGAAAATTTGCCCCGGAAAGCTTAACATCCCCATTTTTATCAACAAAATAAATATTCCGGTTGTATTTTTTCTGATACTCCTCAATCAGCATCTTCACCGAATTCACTGTCAGACCAGCGCCAGTTGCCCCGATATAATTACCATCATAATCATAAACACGATAGTTGACAAAAATCGTCATCATGTCTTTATTGGCCATATCCGGATCAACATTGATTTCATAGTCGTCTGTCATTTCACGGACCCGGAAATACCAGGCATCCCGTTCTTCATCCGGGTCCACTTTCTTGAGTATACCGCCTGAGTAGTAATAATTCATTGTATTTTCAGAAACTAAAAAACTTGTAAACGTATTGTATTTTTCTTTGATTTCCTTGAGATATTTCGTGACGTTCTTTTCATCCTTTTCCCCGGCAATAATCCAGTCCCTTAAAAACGTGTCAGTGGCCATCAGAGAAGCAATAAAAACAGGACGGAGCAGATCTCTTTGAATTTCCGAATAAATATTGTCACTTGTCAATGGCAGTTCATTTAATGTGATCTCAGAGCGCAAGGATTTTAACGACACGAAGTAACTGGCAAGGCTGGTAATTAAAAAACCAACGACCAGAACAAGGCTGATGATTACAATAAGTTTTTTGTCTTTTGTCATGTTAATTTCCGTAAAACAGGCCGCCGAATGGAATTAAAGCCCGTATTGAATTCAAATATTCAAATATTTAATTTATCCTGCTTTAATGAAATGATTTCCTTAACATCAGAAAAAATTCACTGATGCGGATGTTTCATTTTTCACTTAATTATTTATACACATTTGACAATAATCAAATTTTATTAAAAATACAATCGTCATCAGAATCTGAATTTTATCTTGAATCTCCAAAAAAAAAGAATGTCCGAAAGCATTGGAGCTGTCCACAGACAATAAAATCAAGGCTCGATGGTTTTAAATTTATCTTCCGGCGCCCCGCAGACCGGGCATTTTTTGGGCCTTTTCTTGTCCGTCACATAACCGCAGACCTGGCACACCTGATAGGCTTTCACATCCGGCTTCATGGACTGGTAAATGGCGCGTTCATATAGTTTTGCATGAAAGGTTTCCGCATCCCGGGCCTGGGAAAAAACAATGGCTGCAACTTTTTCACCTTCATCTTCCGCGTCCTTGAGAAAATCCGGGTATTCATTATCACTGATGGATTTTTCCCGTTCAAAAGATGCCTCCAGGTTAGTATCCGTATCTTTCACAAGTATATCTTTCAACAAATTCAAATTCCGCGTGGCATGGACCCTTTCCGCTTCGGCAATGGCGCGAAACAGCAACGCGATCTGAAGATTCCCTTCCTCTTGTGCTTTTTCAGCATAGGTCAGCAGCCTGAAATATGCCTTGGCTTCCCCGATAAATGCCGCATGTGCATTCTTTTGCGTCTTTTCCTTCATTGAGATTTTCCTCCTGATCAATAAAAATTTTGCTCCCGAATATTTCTGGCAACCCCAAAGTAAAATCAAATCACATGCCGCATAAAATGCACCATATGATTTGAAAATAAATCCGTAAAGGGCATTCCGTGCACCACTCTGTTATAATTATCTAATTTGATATTAATTTCAACGCTGGATTCTTTTTTATAAATATCATAAAATAAATTTTAATTCTAATAATTCATGCGATTCAACCACACGAGGAACCCCTATGCTGAAAAAAGAATACCCCTATTATCTGGGCGGCAAACCGGTGATGCCCAACACGGACCTTGCGGTAACCGACAAATACACCGGCAAAGTTGCCTGCCGGGTGGCCATGGCAGATGAGGCAGCCATTGACCGGGCCATCGGCATGGCAGTGGATGCGGCAGAACCCATGCGAAAGATGCCGGCATACCAACGCCAGGAAGTCTTGACCCATTGCGTGGATCGGTTTACCGAACGCGCGGAAGAACTGGCACAGGCGTTATGCATAGAAGCCGGCAAACCCATCAGGGACAGCCGTGGGGAGGTGTCACGCTTGATTGAAACCTTTAAAATCGCGTCCGAAGAAAGTGTGCGCATGGCCGGGGAATACATGCCTCTGGATCGGAGCCCCCGGACACAAGGATATACGTCCGTGTGGAAGCGGATGCCCATCGGCCCGTGTTCGTTTATCTCTCCGTTTAATTTCCCCCTGAACCTGGCGGCTCATAAAGTAGCGCCGGCCATTGCCGTGGGATGCTCGTTTGTTTTAAAGCCTGCCAGTCTCACACCCATCGGCGCATTGATTATCGGCGAAACACTGGCAGAAACAGACCTTCCGGAAGGCGCTTTTTCCATCCTGCCCTGCCAGCGGGAAGGCGCCCGTTTGTTTACAGAAGATGAGCGCTTAAAACTGTTGAGTTTTACCGGCTCCCCGGAAGTGGGCTGGAAACTGAAATCTCTGGCCGGAAAGAAAAAAGTGACCCTGGAACTGGGCGGCAACGCAGCATGCATTGTGGATATAGATACAGACATTGACGATGCCGTGGAAAGAATCATCTTCGGTGCATTTTACCAGTCCGGCCAAAGCTGTGTGGGGGTTCAGCGGATTCTGGTGCATAAAGACATTTATCAGCCGTTTACCAATCGGCTGACGGACCGGACAAAATGCCTGAAAATGGGAGACCCCAAAAACGAAGAGACCTTTATCGGGCCCATGATTTCCGAAAAAGAAGCCGTGCGGCTGGAATCCTGGATAGATAGTGCGGTGGCAAACAGCGCCACGCTCCTTTGCGGTGGGAAACGCGACGGTGCTATGCTGGAAGCCACCCTGCTGTCGGATGTGCCGAGAAACGAAGAGATCTGCACAAAAGAAGCATTTGGTCCGGTGGCCGTGATATCAAAATTTTCCGATTTCAATGCTGCCATCGATGAAGTCAATGACAGTGTTTTCGGGCTGCAGACAGGGATTTTCACCCGGAATCTTTATCACGCGCAGACCGCGTGGGACCGGCTGGAGGTAGGCGGTGTGATTATCGGGGATGTGCCGTCCTGGCGAGCGGACCAGATGCCCTACGGCGGTGTCAAGGACAGCGGCCTGGGCCGGGAAGGTATTAAGTATGCCATAGAAGATATGACGGAAATCCGGCTGATGGTGATTCGGGATCTTTCAAAATAAAAAGTAAATTACTCTACTTTTCTTTAGCGGGTAAAGAAGACAAACTCGTAAAAAGTCGATTTCTGATGGCAAAGAAAAAAGCGCCAAATTCGAGGCGCGCAAATCCTGAGTGATGATTTGTACTTAGTGCACCATGAAGAAACGAAGGATGCAGCGCAACAAAGAATTTGGACTTTTTACGAAGCCATCAAAGAAAAGTAGCAAAAGAAACCCTGCCCTGCAGCTTGGCCTGCGGCTGCCCTCGACCCGCGCGTCCATGGCGGGATCAAAAACTCGCTCGATATTTTGATGCACCTTGGCTTATGCATCTATTTTTCTACGCAAAACTCGCCGAAAGTTGCCATCTGTCTGCTCAAACAGTTTGCTCCCTTGTTCCATGGAAGCCAACGGCTCTCGGCTAAGCGGCAATGGGATTCCCCCGGCGGTCAAATGGTGGAAAGATGCTGTAAAAACAGAGGGGCATTTCAAAATTTTTCGGTGACACTGGCAAATTT
>JAQYVU010000042.1 GCA_030145385.1 Desulfococcaceae bacterium | reverse complement strand
TTTTTTATTGACATGAATCTTAGACCGGATTAATAGTTCGTATACAAAGGATTATTATTATGGCAAAATTACCTGAAGACCTTCCGGACTGCATGGTTTTTCTGCTAGGCAAAGCTTACCAGAAAGCCCACAGCGGTTTTAAAAAACAGCTCAAGAAATACGGCCTGACCAACATGCAGCACCTGGTGCTTGAAGGATTGTGGTATGATGAGGGAATGACCGCTGCGGAACTTTGCAAGCTTCTGATCATAGACAAAGCCACTGCATCGGGCATCCTGGAAAGAATGGCGGATACCGGCTGGATCACTAAAAAACAGGATCCCGACGACGGAAGGGTCCAGCGTCTATATACATCCGAAAAAGCGAATCAGTATAAAAAACAGTTAATTAATGAAAGAAAAAAAGCAAACAAAAATATATTAAAAAATTTTACCCCCGAAGAACAGCTGCTCATAAAACGCCTGCTCCGAGATTTAATTTAGCTTATTCGGCCACCCGCCTGATCGCATTTCGTATGTATCTTTTTATTTTAAACCTTTTGCCATTTTGTTCGTATACAAACAACAAGGCTTGATGACATAAAAAATAAAACTGTGCATCAAAATGATCAAAATCCAAATGCTGATAATGACCTGCTGCAGCATTTCCGGGAAAACAATATATTTGATTTAAAAGCTATGTATGAAATAAACCCGTAATCACTGATACAGCATGGTTTTGGAGTTTGTTCAGGTACAGGGAAAAATCCGACGATCTTTTTTAATCAGTTCAAAATTAAAACAAAAATTTATATGGATAGTGTTAACTTTTGTTTAAAAGTTCATTCCAAAACTGTGCCTCCTGTCGGATAATGATCATGAAATAGCTGCGCTTTATATTTATATTTTTGATTCCAAATGTTTATTCAAATAAATGAAGGAAAAAAGGAAAGCCGTTCGGAAAAAAACAAGGAGTGTGCCATGGCACACATTATTTTGATATAAAGTGTGCCATGGCACATTTTGGAAATTAATAAGTCTCTAAGTCTTATTTGCAGGGCTGCATCGGTAATTTTAAAATCATAGAATCATCCTTATTGTGGGACGCATTAATGCAGAATTAAATATTGTTGGAAATAGTGGAATAAAAGCAATTATTTTATTCCACTATTTCCTTTGCCTGTTTTTTTATGGCAGCCCGGGCTTTTATTAATTGGGAAAATTCATGATGTCGCTGTCAATAATTTCGAAATGCTCTTTGTGATCTTCGTACTCATTGAAGAATAAGGGAATCGGGCCATTGACGTCATCATCCGCATCCTCGGCCAAATCGGCAATAAAGGGGAATGCAAGGGTCTGGTCTTTTAATTCCGCTACGATAAGAAACTCCGATTCTGAAACATCTGAAATTTGATAGGTAATTCGGTCCTCACCGCCGATAAAGTTTGTGTCTGTTTTAGCGTTTCCTGCAGGTCGAATCCGTAAATCGGCAGTATCTTTGTCAAAGCCCAGTGGAAGAATCCGGTTGTCTTTAATAAAGTTGCTGGCTCGTAAAAGAGTATAAGTGACTTCATTTTCGTAGTTCTCCATGATCCCCTCATAAACCTGGACCTGGTCTTGTGATGAAATAAAATCATAATGCGGTTCGTATATCAGGGGATTTTTATCGGCATCGACACCGACGATCCGGCCATCCGAATCAACGTCACCGGAACTGAAAAGTATTTCTCCGTCAGTTCCGTAAACGGATAAATGTATAAATATGCGTCTGACAGGTATGCTTGTGGGCAGCTTGTGGCCGGCATCATTCACGACACGGAGTGAAACTGTCAGGGTAGTCTGCTGCAATGTAACATCTTCAATGTCTATGCTGCCGGCACTGCTCAGATATTCCTGCCCGTTGTTGATGGCGTCATCCAGATCCGGCAGATCAAGGCCGAGATCCTGCGCCAGGGAATCAATGATGGAAAGCATCACCGTATTTTCGGTATAAAAGGTATGGCGTTGCACATTGGGACGGGTTCGGGTCCGGTTCGGTGTTGAAGCAATTTTTGTCCGTTTGGACAGGGTCATATGACAGTTCTGGCACTGAATATTTTTATCAGGGAAAACGCTTTCCAGCCACTCCAGGTAGGGCGTCTGTTCCGGAAACATCGTTTCGGGTTCGCTGACAATTACGCCTTTGCTGTCCACATAATCGGTGAATAAATCATGACATTTTGCGCAGAATTCCGATCCTCCCAGATGATTGGTATGTTCCGGCAGGTACCCGCTGCTTCTTTCCATCATAGCTGCATAATCTGGGTTAAAATGTCCCCAGGCCACCCGGGTGTCTGAAATTTCAAAATTACCTGAAAAAGGATCGTCATTACTAAATGGCCCTTCTGTTACCTGATGGCAAAGGGTGCAGCTAATGCCTTCCATTGCCAGGCCATGATAGAGATTGTCGACAGACGCAAATCCATCTTCAAACAGGCGGATAGCAGCACCGTCCTGGGTTGCCTGTTCACTGGCCATGGGGGAATGGCAACGGACGCATTTTTTTTCAATAGTGTCAGTCAGCCCGGGAATCCGGATCGTTTCACTGCGCACCTTGGCTCTCCACAGCGGGTCAATAAAACTAAAGCGCATCATGGTGCTGCTCCAGAGATTTATAAACGAAACTTCCTGGTCCTGATTATCCGTCAGGTTATCATGACATCGTTGGCATTTCGCTGCGTCCGTGAATAGCTGGTCGGATAGAACTGGTGCTTCGGTGCCAGATATCCGGCTCTCGTCGGCTGTATTGGCAGTTGATATGGTTAAGACCACCATCAAGAAATAAACTAATGATATAAAAATTGTTCTTTTAACAAGTAAATTACCCTTTCTTTTGTTCATTGGAAGCCTCCTTTAAGAATCTTTAGCAAATATTAATGATCTAATTTTATAATAAATATGATTCTTATTATTTTATTAAATCCAGGTAAGGAGTTTGTAATCAGGTTCTTAAGAAATAGCTTTTTCAGGTAGAATAAGAAAAAAGTCACTTAAAAGACAAGCCGGAAGAAAACATGATGAACAAAATGGTTCGATGGAGTTAAGTAATCGAAATTAAAATTAAAACATATTAAGTAAAACCATTTAACTGATTTTTTTAGAATTAATATATGCCCCCTTGAGTTCTGATGCCTTTGCGTTCATCAGGTATATAAAAATTTAAACACTTTTTTTGGGAAAAAGTTTCATTAAAAATTTTAAGCGAGTTGTAAATCTGCATCCTCTCATAAATAATGTTTAATGCATTATTATGGTATTAAATGAATTTGGAATAAATGCCCATTTACAATGATGACAGGAGAAATCTGAAAACAGTCGCAACCATCTGCTCAATCCATCTCCATCCATTCAGAAGAAAGCGTTCCGTCAACCGTCCCGTCATTGTCCGTATCCACTTCTATAACGACATCGCCGCTACTGATCGTCATGGACAGATTACTGCCGTCCTGGGCTTCCACTTGCAGCTTTCCCTGCTCCGGTTCATCAATTTTAGTTCCGGAAATCACCGTCAGGACAGTCACGGTTAAGGGCCCGGCAATTATCTCCGGATCGATAATGCCGTATTGAGCCGGATTTTCGATAGAAAATTGTCCGCTCCGGGTTCGCGTGGCGTTTAAGTTAATTTGGGTGATGGTTTCCTCGCGCAAATCATCATCAACATTCAGATTTTTCCCGGCCGTTTCAAACCGTTCCGCAAAATTACCTGCGGTGGATATTCTTGAATAGGCCATGCCGCCTGAAATCGAGGAGTCGCCCACATCATCAGTGACAATTATATCAATCGAGTCAATAATCACACGAACGTCGTAATCATCTCCGGTTATCTCACCAGTCAGATGACTCACTTTTAAATTAAATGATATATTGTTTGACCGGTTCCGGAGTTGAGTGCCAGTCATTATCTGAAAATGGGCGTTTTACTTTCATTCGAAAAAGCGTAACATATACAAACAAAAAAATCTAGATTTATTTTCAATTATTTCAGATGGTTAAAATTAGCATAAAAGTATAGTAAAATCAAAAGATTAAACGATAATCAAGCCCCCCCTGAATCAGTACAAAAATTTATTGCTACGCTTATTTGCTGAAATAGTATTTACTTATTGACGAAATATTCATTGTCATGTAACAAATCCCATTCGACAATTAAAATTATTATATATCATCAAGTTATCTATTGGCTTAAAAAGTACGCCAAAAATTTTATTCCAGCACAAACAGGAATTCAATAAGCACTAAATTGCGGATAAAGTCCGACATGACAAGATTTCTATATCTAACAGCCGGTTTAATAAAATATGAATCAACTGATCAGGGGCTGATTTGATGATGCATAGATTCACGGTTTATTTTTTCTTTGCTTTTTTTGTTTGTTCTCTTTTATGCCCTTTCCCGGCAGGCGCCGAGCAATCGGAAACATATTACGATATGGGCGTCTATGCATTTGAAGAAAAAATGTATGAGATTTCAGAGGCACACTTTTTACAAGCACTTCAACAAGATCCCGCTAATGGATACTGTCATCATTATCTGGGACAAATTTGTTTGCTAACAGACCGCTATAAAGAGGCAGAAAGGTATTTCAATACTGCATGGGAAAAGAACCGGGACATTTCCGGACTTGAATATGACATTGCTTTTTTAAAATTCAAAATGGGTGCGTTCACGGAGGCTGCTCAATTATTTGAAAAAATGGTCTCAGAGGATTCTTCACATGTTATGGCGATTTATTATGCCGGCATGAGTCTGCTCGGGCAAAAACAATATGAAAGCGCGCTGGACTATCTTCTTGATGCGGCAGATCGGAATCAGTCAATAAAAACCAATGCACTCTACTTTTCCGGGATATGTTTAAAAAATATGGGCCGGTTAGATGAGGCGGCGCTAAAGATGACATATGTATCTGAGTATGCATCCAAAAAATGGCTGCAAGATGGTTCAAAAAAACAGCTTCTGTTAATTCAAAAAAAGAGCGTGCAAACTAAACCGTATCAGCTCCATTTCACCACAGGCACGGGGTATGATAATAATGTCACCCTTGAATCGCTTGATGATGACATTTATTCAAACGAGGCGGATTGGTTTGCTGACGCCTATTTATATGCAAACTATAATTTTGTCAGTCAGGACCGCTATCAGATAGGAGCCGGGTTTGGCCATCATCAGTTATGGCATAAAGACCTGGACGCCTATGACATGTCCGGCACAATCGCAAATCTGCATTTAATGCGCTTTTACCAATCATTTGCCATCGGACTAACCTGTTCTCCCGGCATCTATTATGCGGACGATAAGAAATACCTGACTCGTCACACGATCACGCCTGCGCTGATATGGAATATTGATAAAAAACTCACCGCTGCCGTATCCTATGATTATTCAGATAATACCTATCACCGGGTTTCCGGCAGGGATGGCCGGACACATGAAGTCTCCGCTGATATCGGAAACTCTTTTTTTAATGATACCGTCGATGCAACCTTCAGTCTTGGCTATGAAGATACTTCTGCTTCGGTCTCCTTTTACGGCTACACCCGTATAAAGACCGGATTGAATTTTTTGTTTAAACTCCCCATGGACGTCAATGTCGACCTCATCGGAAAATATAATATCAGAGATTACGACTCCATGCATTTATATTACAATAAAAAACGCAAAGATGATGGTTTTTCAGGCAGCATGATACTGTCACGAAGCATTTTTTACCCGTGGCTGACAATGTCTGCGAAATTAAGCTATGAAAAGAACAATTCAAATATTGACGACTTTGCATATCAGCGAACCGTTACCGGCATGTTTATCAGTGCTGATTTTTGATGGGATAAAAAGATATGGTTCATACAAAATATAAGGGGATCATTTTTTTTCTCATTGCAATGATTCTGATTGTCCATGCGCATGCGCTGGCAGAGAGTCTTGCGGCTAATGACGATTTGAATGATGACTTGCTGCCTGAAACCCTCGTGATTCAGAAAACGTTCAAACCCGGCTTTGGAAAGCCTGTCGGGAATGTGGTGCTGGTGTCCGGCCAGGTGGTGATTATCCATCAGAGCAGCAGCCTTAAGGGATATTCAGCAGCGGCCAACACCCCTTTGTTTAAAGACGATACCATCGTCACCCTTGAAGACAGCAGCATTGAAATCCACTTTAAAGATAACAGCAAGGTCAGCATTGAGGAAAAAACAAAATTTACGATTAACAAATGCGAATATGATGATGACTTAAAGGACCGGTCTGTCTTTCTGACCATGATAAAAGGAAAAATTCGGTTTCTTGTAACCAAACTGCTAAAATTCCGGCGGGCTGAATTCAAGGTTAAAACAAGAACCTGTGTCGCAGGCGTACGAGGGTCTGATTTTGTTATTATGGCTGGTGCAGACCTCACCCGGATTACTGCATTCGATGATACACGACTGGCAATCACAAACCTGGCCATACCTGAAAAACCGCCTTTATTTCTCAATAGTTTTGAGCAGGTAACGCACAGGTTTGGTGAAGCGGTGCCGGAACCTGAAAAAATTGAGACAGGTATTACTGAAGAACTGAAAAACGAATTGCCCTTTTCCGATCAGCCGGGTGAAACGTCTGATCAGGATGCAGATTTTCAGGGCGATCTTGTGCTGATTTCTGACGATCAGCTGGTTTCACAGGACAATTATCCGGAAAGTGACTGGAAAAAATCTGGCAACCGGCAGAAAGAAACCCTGGAGACGATTCTGGACCAGGAACGGGTGATTTCCGACAGTATGCATGAAGATTTTCTGGCAGCCGACGTGTGGGAGACCCCGCCGTTTCCACCGCCACCTGATGATGAATGATATATAATATTTTGATTTTATTAATTAATAAATATGGAGTTTTTACTTATGATACGGTTTAAACTATCTTTTTTCGTGACACTTTTGAGTATTTTTGTCATCCCGTTTGCAGCATGGGCTGATGATTTCCATGTCACCACCGACCAGGAATTACAGACAGCCATATTCAACATCGGTAATACAGTTGGAAACCACACTCTCTACCTGGCGGCGGGAAGCTATACTGCTGCGTTCACAGTTGATCTTATCGAATGCAATAGCCTGACCATAAAACCTGAAGACGGACTCAATCCCGGACAGGTTGTCTTTGACGGCCAGAACGGTCATCGCTGCCTCTTTTTAAACGGCAGTACCCGGGCCATTGATATCACCTTGAGCAGGCTTACCTTCAAGGACGGATCTATCACAAGTTCCGGCGCAGGCGCTTGGCTAAAAACCGGCGGTGCCATCACCGTAGATGCCTGTAATTTCAATGATAATACCATTCCTTATGTGACCACCGGCTACCCGGGAGCCGCCCTGTATATAGAAAACACCGGTTCCAACCCCACGGCACTCACCAACTGCTCCGTGACGGATAATGCCAATAACTGCACCGTCGCTACCCAGCGTGCTCAAGGATACAAGGCAGTCTACATCGATGCTGCCTCCACGGCCGCCGTCACCGTAACCGGGAACTATATCGCCCGAAACGTCCAGGGGGGGATCTCGATCAAGGGTCCAGACACCCTGATTTTCAGTGGCAACACCCTAATTGGCAATGAAATCGGCAACGGAAGCGGCGGAGGCGCTTATTTAGATGCCAACAACGGGATCAGCTTTGAAAATAACATCGTCAAAGAAAACAGAGCCGGGAGTTGCGGGGGTGTTTGGATCAATGGTAACGCCACTCTCGTTGGGAACACCATACGAAATAATACAGACACAGGTGCCCGTGGTGGCGGTATTCGCTGGGATGGGCAAGTTCTGGTTATGCGGGACAACCAGGTTCAAGGCAACACTTCAGTGCATACGGGCGGCGGGATCTTTATAGATCTTACTTCCCGGAGCAATACCTCTGTCACCTTAGAGAACAATACTTTTTTGAACAACGCTTCGGAAAATGTCGGCGGCGGCGTCTGCATTGATACAAACAACAACGATATTCACAACGTTGTCCTGAAAAACAACATTGTAGCCAAAAATCAGGCCGGCAACACCTATTCCGGCGGAGGTCTTTATGTCGAGTGCTCCGACCTGGATCTGGTAAACAACACCATCACGGACAACGCTGCGGTTACTTCAGGAGGCATCCTTATTAGCGCCTCCGCCACCGCTGATGTCTACAACAACATCATCTGGGGTAACACGGCCACCAGCGCAGGCTCGCCAAGCGGCGACATAGGCTTGGCCAGTAGTGGTATTAAAAAAGGCTACTTCAACACCTTCCACGCCATTGGCGGCCTCTGGACCACAGCAGGCAACAATATTGACGTGGATCCGTTGTTTATTGATGCCACCAATAATGATTTTCATCTCGGTGCTGCCTCACTCTGCCTGGATGCGGGACTGAACACGGCACCGGGCATTCCTGCCACAGATGCTGACGGCAATCCAAGAATCCTGAACACCACGGTTGACCTTGGGGCTTATGAACATTCCACCGGTGATTATCACCCTGCAGACACAAGTCCGGCAGATTGGGTGATATCTGCTGCGGAATTTACCGCTTACGGCACATCCTGGAAAACCACGGGAAGCCCGGTGCCTATTGATTATGTCACCCGGGCAGGTTATCTTCTGCAAAATGGTGCACCTGCGGGAGCCTATAAAAATATCGGCGGCGGAAAACCATTGTGCTGGGTGCCCGGGCCATAACGGGAAACAACTCCTAAGATACCGTCTTTTGATATGAAAAGAACGCATACATATATACTCCTATTTTTGATATCTCAGCTTTTCTGGATATGTTCCGCCGCTGCTGTTGACCGCTTGATCAGCGAACAGGATACCTGTTCTCCCCTGGTAAATATCACGGTTGTTCCGTCAGGGGTCTTACCATGGCAGGTGGAGGAAACCCTGCCTTCCGGATTGACACCGGCAAATATTAAAGGGCGAGGGATCTGGGATAAAAACAGCCGCACAATCCTCTGGGGACCTTTTGATGATCTGACAACCCGCAACCTGAGCTATGAGATTTTTGGGGTCGAGGGCAGTTACACACTCAGCGGAACCATCACATTGGATGTTACTCGTGAGCCGCTTTTAGGACACACGCAGGCAAATATTAGCTGCTTAACGCCCCTTGAACAGGTTGCGCTTCCTGTACTTTCACCGGCTTCCGGCGCTACAACCCCCCAGTCCGTCAATCTGTCCTGCGCCACTGCCGGTTCCGAGATTCATTATAGCATTGACGGCAGCCTGCCGGATGCTGAATCCGCTCTTTTTGTATCTGGAACCCCCATAGAAATAAACTCACAAACATCTCTCCGGGTCCGGGCATTTGCCAAGGACATGCTGGACAGTGATGTGGTCTCTGCGCTGTATCCTGATCCTGCGCCGTTCGCATCGGGAACATTGACACGAAGCGTTACCGCCGCCGGCACCTGCTCGCCTGCTGTTGCCATTACCGTGACAGCGGATTCCGGCGTTGACGCTTATGCTGTGCAGGAAACCATATCCATTGGCCTGGTCCCATCCAATATCAGCCATTCCGGCATATTTGATCCGGATCTTGGCCGGATCAAATGGGGCCCTTTCAGTGACAGCACCGGTCGAACACTTACCTATGACATCACCGGACCGGATCAGACTTATCTGTTAGACGGTATGGGCAGTTTTGACGGAATACCGGTCGCTGCAGCAGGGGATACACAAGCAGCCGTCACATGTCACGTCACAATGGAACAGGTGGAAACGCCGGTTTTCGATCCTGCTTCCGGCGCAACCGTCCCGTTGACCCTGACCCTGTCATGCGCCACAGTGGATGCTGAAATTCACTACACCACCGACGGCACGGTTCCGGATACAAGCGATCTTTTATATGAGGCAGCAAATCAACCCGAATTTACATCCCCTGTCAATATAAGGGCAAGGGCCTTTAAAGGTGGCATGCTGGCCAGCGATACCGCTTTTGCCCAATATGTTGACCCTGAATTTTTTATCGCCCGTTCCAGAACAATAACCAACAGTGGGACGTGCAATCCCCTGATCACCCTGAAAGTCACTCCGTCAGGATCAGTTGTGAGCTATTGTGTTGAAGAACATCTGCCTGAGTCGCTTTGGCCGTTGAATATCAATGAAAGCGGCGTCTGGGACAATGAAAAGCACACGATTAAGTGGGGGCCGTTTAATGACAACACTACAAGGGCATTTTCCTTTAATATTCAGGGCCTTTCCGGAACTTATGGGATCAGCGGGATTGTCAGTGCCAACGGCAAAAGTGTATCTTTTACCGGTGACAGGGAATTCGTTGTTGCCTGTACAGAGCAGGTGGCGGTTCCTTCTGTCTCTCCCGATGACGGCACGCCGGTACCGGTTACAGTGACCCTGTCTTGTATCACTACAGGTGCTGAAATCCGTTACACCACGGATGGAAGCGATCCTGATTCAATGTCGGACCTTTATACGAATCCGCTTTCTTTTGATGATCAAACCACCCTGGCAGCAAAAGCCTTTAAAACCGGTATGGCACCCAGCAGCGTCATTACAGCAACGTACCCGAAAAATCCATTGACAAGAACCATTACGAACAGCGACACCTGTGCTTCCTTGGTGAGCATTACCATGACACCGGTGGATCCGTTTGATTCCTGGGCAGCAGAAGAAATACTTCCAAGTGGGACATGGCCGGTTGATATTACGGGAAATGGTTTCTGGGACAGCGTGGCGCATAAGATCAAATGGGGGCCGTTTACTGACACCACCGGGCGGACATTTACCTATGAATTAAACGGTATTCAGGGCAGCTTTACCATTGAAGGATATGGCAGCTATGACGGGTCGCAGAAACAAATTGTAGGTGATGACGAGGCAGTGATCAACTGCGGCGGAATACTCGAACAGGTATCCGCGCCGGTTTTTAACCCGGCCTCCGGCAGTGAGGCACCAGTTTGGGTTGCCATGACAAGCACCACACCTGATGCTGTTATCCGCTACACAACGGACGGGAGCACGCCGGATATCGGCTCCGAAGAGTATACAGCATCCATTTATATTTCAACCCAGACCTCTCTCAGGGCAACGGCGTTTAAAGCCGGAATGCGAGACAGTGCGGTGACGTCCGCTGTTTACCCGGAACCTGCACCGGCAGATCCGGGTACGGCACAGCGATCTGTAACGGACAACAATGCCTGTAACCCGGAAGTCAGTATCCTTGTGACACCGGAACCATCTGTACAATCCTGGTGCGTGACGGAGAAGATAGTCAGAGGTCTCACCGTTGATGCCATCAATGAAAACGGTGTGTTGATTGAAGCGGAAAACATGATCAAATGGGGACCGTTTAATGATAATGTTCAGCGAACATTCACCTATGGCCTGACCGGGCCGGATGTTACTATTTACCCTGTTGGGACGGCAAGTTTTAACGGCAAAAGCATATCAATTGCCGGTGAAACGTCCCTGAGTATCGTGTGCAGCCAGACACAGAGCCAGGTTGCCACACCGGTTTTTTCTCCTGAGAGCGGTACCCGGGTACCTGTTGAAGTCTCTCTTTCCTGTGCAACACCGGATGCTGAAGTCCGTTATACCATTGATGGAACCATACCTAATGAGTCCTCCCTATTGTATCAGGACCCCATCCCCTTATCAGAGGCCGCATCCTTTCGCGCAAGAGCGTTTAATGCGGACATGACAGCCAGTGAAACAGCTTCTGCGGCTTATAATACCGCCTTGCAGGTTGAAGAAGACTTTGAACGGGAAATCATGCTTGATAATACCTGTTATCCCATCATCCGGATGCGGGTTGTTCCCGTCAGCGGTTATGTGTCCTGGGCGGTTGAGGAAAATATTCCTGCCGGCCTTACGCCCTCACGGATTAACAATTCCGGGGTGTGGGATGCCTCCTTACGAAAGATCAAATGGGGTCCTTTTGTCAATGGTGAAACCAGAACACTGATGTATAACCTTACCGGCAGTGACGGGACCTATTCAATCACCGGTTACCTCAGCATTAACGGAAGACAAGAACCGGTTGCCGGGTTGAGTCAGATCAACGTATTGTGTGTTGACACAGATTTTGATGAAGACGGAATCCCGGATTCTGCAGAAACCGCAGCCGGAAACTGCCTGGGGACCGATGATTCGGACAGTGATGATGACGGCATTCTTGACGGCCTGGAAGACGCCAACCAGAACGGCGTGGTTGATCCCGGGGAGACCGACCCGTGCAATCCTGACACCGATGGGGATGGTATTCAGGATGGGGCGGAATCCGGGCTTATAGTTGATGACCTTTGGGGCGATACGGATCTGGCTGTGTTTGAACCGGATGCCGATCCTTCCACAACCACGGATGCCACAAATCCGGATACCGACGGTGACGGCTATTATGATGGTGAAGAGATGCGAATGGGCTCTGACCCAAACGACAGTGCGGATATATGCGTTTATATGCCCGACACCTATGTATTGAACAATACCACCGGCGATGATTTGTCCGGCAGCGGCAGTATTGCCAGTCCCTGGAGAACCCTGCATCATGTTATTCTCCGCATAAACGGCGGCAGTGTCGGGGATTATACCATACAAATGGAAGCCGGAACCTATGATATTTCCCAGGGTGAAACCACTTTGGCCCTTATCCTCACGCAGAGTAACATTACCCTGACAGGTGCAGGTATCGGCAGCACCATCCTCTCCGGAGCGGGGGGCGGAGCGTGGACAAACGGCCTGGAAATTTCCGGAAATGATATTACCATCAGCGAAATGAGTTTTACAGGCTTTGCTCAATCAGGAATCATGGTGACTGGGCAACGAATTACAATCAACCAGTGTGAAGTCAGCGGCAACCTGACCGGTGTAATGATCACCGGAGCAGGCGGCTATGCAATTATCACCGGCAATTGCAATATTTTTCAAAATTCCAATGTTGGCATTCTGATCGATGGAACAGGCAATAATTTCATTACGGACAATATGGCTTCCATTTTTGACAATGGCATTGGAATTTCTATCACTGCCGGTGCAACAGACAACCTGGTTCAAAACAATAATATATACTGGTCCGGAGATTTGGTGAATACTCAGAATATTGGGATTCTGGTTGATAATGCGGGCACAGGCAATCAATTAATCGGCAATATGATTCATGACCACAGTGCAGCCGGCTATTACGGCATTCAGGTGATTAATTCCGGCCCGGATATTTTTCAAAATACGATGTATGATAATGATACGGGAATTCATCTTTCTTCAGATTCTGCTGCACCTTCGCCACGGATATGGAACAACCTGCTTTATGATAGTTCAGGCGGGATGCAATATGGTATTTACCTTGATAATCAGGCGGGCGGAACGCTCATTCCCGACATATTTCATAACACGCTGACCGGTGGTTCAGCTGATGGTATCAGCAATAACGGCTCAGGATCTAATCCTGACATAAAGTATAATATTGTCAGTGCTTTTGGAGAGTATGGAATAAATAACAATCTTGGTACGCCTGAAATTGATTACAATGATATCTTCAATAATTCTATCGGGGATTACACCGGTTGCGTGGCCGGAGTGAACGATATTTCCGTAGACCCTGACTTTGTCGGGGCTCCGGACTATCATATCAACGCAACGTCCGGTTGTATCGATCAGATTCCGCTTACTGCCGGTGACCCGGTGACCGAAGACCTGGACGGCACATTGCGTCCGCTGGATTCAGGGTATGACATGGGGTGTTATGAATCCCCGGATACGGTTGCGCCGACGGTAACAACGACCAGCCCGTCAAACAATGCAACAGACATTGCGTTAACGGCCGCTATATCTGCTTACTTTTCTGAAGCCATGGATCCGGCAACCATCACCGGTGCGTCCTTTACCGTATCCGGTTCTTCGGGTAATATTTCGGGAACAGTATCATACAGCGGACTGGAAGCTGTGTTTACGCCGTCGGCCTCAATGGCACCCGGCACAATATATACGGCTGTCATCACTACCGGTGCACAGGATCAGGCAGGAAACAGCCTTGCGGGTAACTATGCATGGAGCTTTACAACGCTATCTGTTGCCCCGCCGCCGGATACTGTTGCGCCGACGGTAACAACGACCAGCCCGTCAAACAATGCAACAGACGTTGTTTTAACAACCGGTATTTCAGCTTACTTTTCCGAAGCAATGAATCCGGCTACCATCACCGGGGCATCATTTAGCGTATCCGGGCTTTCGGGTAATATTTCGGGAACAATATCGTACAGCGGAGCGGGAGCCGTCTTTACGCCGTCGGCCTCAATGGAGCCCGGCACAACATATACTGCTATTATCAACACAGGTGCACAGGATCTGGCAGGAAACAGCCTTGCGAGTGAGTATGCATGGAGCTTTACAACGGTATCTATTGATACCCCGGATAACTCGGATACCCCGGATACCCCGGATACCCCGGATACCCCGGATACCCCGGATACCCCGGATAACCGGAAACCCGATACGCCCACGTCCTTGCTTGGTGATAATGTAGTATATGACTCAACAACAGTTTTGTTAAAGGCAAGTGAATATTCAGATTTTGAAAATGATGCTCACGCTGAAACATACTGGCAAGTCAGGCGTAAAGACGCGACGACGTTTGGTCCACTAATAACCACCGGTATAAATACACAATGCACAATAAATGGTCTTTTAGAAGGGATAACATATGCATGGAGGGTCGCCTATGAAGATGAGGTCGGCAATATTTCATGGTCACAGGAATATAAATTTGTCATTGGGGCATCAACAACAGACAGCACAGTTCGTATTCCTCCCGGTATTTTCACGTCAGACTATAAAATGATCTCAGTTGTCCAGTGGCCGGAAACCCCTTCAGTTGTTGACATCATTGGCGATATCGTGGATTTAAATTATTCTGACTATCAAATCGGAACCTATGACCCGATTGCAGAGACCTATATTATTTCCGGTCATGGTCTCAATATTGAGCCCGGCAGAGCATACTGGATTCTTGCAAAAAACGGGCTTGATGTGTCGGTCAAAGGCGTTCCAGTGAGTCTTACAAGTGATATTGATGTGAAGCTTTCTTATAATCCGTTTGAAGAGACCGGCTGGAATATGATTGCGTGCCCGAATCGTTCCAATTATCTATGGGATGATATCGAGATGATTGCATATGATAATTCCGGCAATATTATTTCAGGCCCCACTACTGTCAGGGATCTTCAGGAAGAAAACCCCTATCTGGACCTGCATCTCTGGAGATGGGAAAATAACTCGTATTCTTCAGATACATCCCTGATGGAATCATATAAGGGATATTGGGTGAGAACAAAAGCAAAGAATATTTACTTGAGATTTAGTGTCAGTGCACAGACACTGCAAAAAACAGCTGAACAAACAAAGAAAGCAATAACAGGCATCAATGCCATTGAGTTACCACCGAATCCGATGAAAGGCTTTGATACGCAGAATTCTGATTCTGCCGGTGACGGCAGTTCAGGCTGTTTTATTTATATAATTTCGTATTAATGATGCGATCATAACTTTAATGTTGTCAATTTATGCGAGATAAACAAAAATCAAAATTTTACTTATTGACTGTCAGTTATATTTTCTTCACCCTTCTAATTTATCAAAAAATCCCATTTTTAAATTTAATAGAACTTAAATCGATTGATGCCCGATTTCTGGCACGGGGACCTGTTGAGCCGGGTTCTGACATCGTAATGGCCGTGATCGACGAAAAGAGTATTGCAAAAGAGGGAAAATGGATCTGGCCGCGTTCAAAATTTGCCGATCTTGTCACGCGACTATCGGATGCCGGTGCCAGGGTTATAGCATTTGACCTGGGGTTTCTTGAAGCAGATGATAAACGGACTTTAACTGTCATTGATACTATCCGGCAAACTGCCGAAGACCAGAATATACAAACTGAGCAATTCAACCGCTCTCTAGATCGTTTAAAAAGTCAATTAGATAATGATGAATTATTGGCAGCAGCCATTGAAAACGCCAAGGCTCACGTGGTGCTCGGCTATTTTTTCCAATTTGAAAAAGAGGCCGCCGCAGAGATTTCTCCACAGGTGAAGGCCGGCCGGAGCAGTATTCAGTCAGAGTTGGAAAACATCAAGGGGTCCAGGTATACCATCATTGAATATGGACCCAACCCCAAAAAGCTTGATTTCGCCGATGCCCGGGGCGTTCAGTCAAATATCAAAAAAATTTCCAGATCAACCGGGTACTCGGGCTATTTCAACAAAACACCTGACCGGGAAGACGGTGTTGTCAGAAGAATAGAGACTTTATTCAGATATAGCGGCAAATTGCATGCCCCCCTGTCTCTTGTCACAGCCAGCGCTTATCTGGGCAAACCCCTTTCGGTTAACATAAGTGATAATGGTATTCAGGAAGTAAGAATCGGGGAAAGAGTTATTCCTACAGATTATGCCGGGCGTTTATTTATCAATTATCGGGGGGGGAAAGAAATCTTTCCCAGGTATTCGATTACAGATATTCTGCATGGGACTATTTCCGATGAGCAATTTAAAGATAAAATTGTAATGGTCAGCCCGACAGCCAGTGGTATTAATGACGAGCAGGTAACCCCCATGGATGAGTTGATGCCGGGGGCAGAAATCCATGCCAATGTTATCGATAATATTTTATCAGATGATTTTTTGAAAATGCCGAGCTGGGGGGGGCTGGTTGATGCTATTACCATTATCCTGGCAGGCTTTTTTTTAAGCATCATGCTTTATCGGGCAGGCGCTGTTTCAGGTGCAATCATTACTGCCCTTACAATAGGTTCATTTTATGTCTTATCGTATTATTTGTTTGTGGAAAAAGCATGGATATTAAACCTGACATATCTAACCGCACTGATTTTCTTTATATATACTACAATCACAATTTTAAAGTATATCGATGAAACGAAACAGAAAAGGTTTATCAAGAGTGTCTTTTCAACCTATCTCGCGCCTTCTGTTGTAAAATATCTGCTGAAATCTCCGGGCAAGCTGTTACTAGGTGGTGAAGAACGGGACATTGTTGCCTTTTTTTCTGATGTTGAAGGGTTTACGAGTGTTTCGGAAAGTCTCACACCAACAGAGCTGGTTGAGCTATTAAATGAATTTTTAACTGAAATGACGGATATCATCACACAGTATGAAGGCACTGTCGATAAATTTGAAGGGGATGCGATTATTGCTTTTTTCGGCGCTCCAAATGATATTTTGGATAAAAAAGAAGTTGCCTGCCGGGTTTGTATCGACATGCAAAAAAGACTGATTGCACTTCGACGCAAATGGCAGTCTGAAAACAGACCGGAACTAAAAATGCGAATCGGTATCTATTCAGGAAAAGCCATTGTCGGCAACATGGGATCAAAAAACCGTATGGATTACACCATGATCGGCGATACGGTCAATACGGCAGCTAGGCTGGAGGGGGTCAACAAGATTTATGGTACGTATATACTCACCGGCGAGAACACTGCAAAAGCCTCAGGTGACGATATTGTCAAACGTGAAATTGATACAATCTTTGTCGTTGGGAAAGAAGAACCGCTTAATATTTACCAGATCTGGGGATATTCTAAAGACCTTGACACAAAGACACAGGAATTGTTTACGTATTATGCCAAAGGGCTCGCTGCATATAGAAATCAGGATTGGGAACGTGGAATTGATCACTTTAAAACCGCATTAACACTTATTCCGGAAGATGGCCCGAGCAAGACCATGCTTAAACGTTGCATGGAATTAAAAAAGAATCCTTTTGATGACAGCTGGAATGGTATTTATTCCATGACATCCAAGTAAAAATAAAATCAGTATTTAAAAAGAGAACAATATATGAATACTTGATGGAAACCGACCCGGCCGGCTTCAATGGATTTAGGTGATCATGATGTACCTTTGTCAGGTGAACATCTTAAAGGAAAACGTATTGCACTGATGATTACCGGCAGTATTGCTTCAATGAAAGCACCGACCATTGCACGCAGTCTCCGCCGTTATGGCGCGGATGTCCAGGTATATGCTTCAGAAGAGGGATTGAGATACACTACATTAGAAGCCCTGGAATGGAGTACCATGAATCCGGTGGTTACCCGGCTGACATCGGCTGCTGAGCATCTAAGTGATGAAAAACCCTTTGACGTTTACCTGTTGGCACCTGCCACATATAACACTATCAACAAATTTCGTTACGGCATTGCCGACGGCGTCATCACCACCACCCTGGCATCGGCTCTGGGCCGAATGGAGATGGGCCTGGCGCAGATTAAAAGCTGAATAATTTTCTTCACCAAAGGCGAATCTGAGCAATCCAGGAACTGCGTTACTCAGCCATTGAGGTAAAAAACTAGAGCTTCAGGCCTGAGATGCCTTGTTCCTGAACCGCTCAGGTTCGTGAGAAAACCGGGCAAGATCCCGTTTTTGCACTTTCCGGGATTCTTCTCCGGTGGTCACCTCAAATTCAAAAAAGGCCTCCGCCCAAAATGAAATCCGGTCCGGAAACCCTTCGTTGATTGCGATCAGGTCGCCGGATTTATTTCGTGTAGTCTTTTGTGATTCAGTATTAAAAATACCGGACGCCCATTAACTCAGGTTTAAATATATATTTTTTTGTCGACGCCATTATTTCATAAACACAGGAACATCACACACCACCAGATACGGATCAAAAACCTGAGAAATATAAAGTTTATCGCGATAAACCATCGCTGTGGACGCCGCGCTGATCATCTCCCCCGTGTCCACAAAAACCGTGTCTTTGGTATACATTTCCGGCCGGATCATAAACACAATCGACGGCGAATAATTTTCCGGATTTTTACTGTGACTTAAAAAAGCCATATCATCATAATGTGCGGTGGTCAGAATAGACTTTTTATATCGCATTAAATTATCCGCTCCCTTGACCCGGACAACCTGCTCCGGGGTTCCCAGACCGCCGTCTTCCGTGCGGGGAAACACCACTACCTCATCATCAAATGTTGCGGTGGCATATACCCGGTCTTCTTCCGCCAGAATTCCGTTGGCAAACGAGATGTCATCCGCCACCTTTTTCCATATCTCTGTGAGATGATCAAAATAAACGATTTCAGACGATTTACTGTGTGTCAACATATCCAGACTGCCATGCATATCATTTGTTACGTATATATCTCCGGACGGTAACACTGAAAGGTCGTTGGGCGACCACAAATGATCCGCGTCTTCCAGGAGTTTGACAAAACGCAGATCATTTTTTCTTACTTCATAGATGATAACGGCATTTTCAAGCCTTTCATCATGGGCGTAAGGATCGTGAATAATCACGTAGAGCATCGTTATCCGGCCATCGCTTCGGATATCCATGCCGTGGGGCTTAAAAGCGGCGATTTTATCCGGCTCGCCGATACGTGCCAACACCCCGGATTTTTCCGTGTTAATATCAAAATAGTATATGCCGCCGGATGATTCGGGATTCCGTCGGTCATGGGAAGAAATCAGCAGGCGGGGAGCCCCGTGCCGGAGATCAAGCACAAAATCTTCCGGACCGGGGGCTACTTTGACCTTGTGGCATGAAATATCTTCAATGGGAATGGGTAAGGGATCTTTTAAATTACACCCCAAAAACACACTCAGCAGACATCCCGATATGATAAAAAAACGAAAAATTTGAACATGAATGCAATTCATTAAGTCCCCTGATTTAATATTTTTTATTCCGGTCGCTTTAATCCATATTTTTTCATCCGCTTCCACACTGTCACGCGGCTGACCCCAAGTTTTCGGGCAGCCTCAGACTGATTCCAGGCGGAATCCCGAAGGACCTGAAGCATGGTTTCCCGATCATTCGAATAATCAGGAGCCGGAGTATTATTTTCTGCCGGCAGACAATTTTTTTGCGATGTGATTTTTACGGGAAGATGTTCTATGCCGATACCGCCCCCCGGGCACAGCACAAAAGCATAATCAATGGCATTTCTGAGTTCCCTGACATTACCGGGCCAATGATATGAAGTCAGCGCATCCATGGCTTTTGGCGTGACCCCCAGAATTCTCTTGCCGCTGTCCTGAGAATTCTGACGGATAAAATGCTGAACGATGATCGGGATATCTTCACGACGCTGATCCAGAGACGGACAATGAAGCGGAAATACATTAATTCTGAAATACAGATCTTCTCTGAATTCACCTTCTCTGACAAGTTTTTCCAGGTTTTTATTCGTCGCCGTAATAATACGGACATCAATGGGAATTGTTTTAATATCACCGACCCGTTCAATTTTCTTTTCCTCAAGCACGCGCAACAGCTTTACCTGGGTTGACAGGGGGATATCACCGATTTCATCTAAAAAGATACTCCCTTCATGGGCAGCCTCAAATCGGCCGATCCGGTTTCGATCCGCACCGGTAAAAGCGCCTTTCACATGGCCGAACAATTCACTCTCAAGCAGATTATCATTTAACGCGGCGCAATTGACTTTGATAAAGGGTCTGTCCCTTCGGGGTCCGGCTTCATGAATCGCCCGGGCAACAAGTTCTTTTCCAGTACCGCTTTCTCCTGAAATCATCACCGGTGCATATGTGTGCGATACATTTTCTATCAACTCAAACAGATTCAGCATAACCAGAGACTTTCCCACAATACCGTGGTATCCGTCATCTAAATGAAACGTCTGACGCAGGGTCTTGATTTCCTGCTGCTGGCGGATGACCTGGGATATGTCGGTTAAGGTTTCAACAACACCGACGATTTCACCATCCGAATCCCTCAGCACGGTTCCGCTCTTCATCAGATGAATGGTGCGTCGGTCTTTATGGGTGATTAAACACTTTTTATCAAGAACCTGGCCTTTAGAAAAAAGTTTGCACCATTTTTCCTTTTCACCTCGGGCAAGAATCTTACATCCTGTGCAGTTCAGTATCCGGCAATCCTTGCTTTTAAGTTCCTCTTCCGTATAACCGGTCAACTTTTCAGCCGCTTTATTTGCCGCGAGAAATCTTCCGCGAGTATCAAAAACAAGCAATCCGTCATTAAATGTATTGGCAATGGTTTTCCAGTGCTTGCCGATATCAAATGGATTATCCGCCATGTTCCCCCCTTAACCTGAAACTGATATGTAAACCTGTTAACCATTAAGTTAACATATGTAAACATAATACGTTTATTTGCTAAAAACAAGACCGTATTAAACATAAAATATTTAACACCCTAACTCGTATTAAAATCTTATGACCAGTGATTCTAAGGCCGCTTGCATGCTAGGCAAAGCCATCTAAAATATTTCTGGCATGCTCATTGCATTATAAATAATTCGACATTAACATTTAATAATTACAGCATTGACCGATTTTGCACATAACATTTAACAGGAGGTAAATATGAAACGCGCAACACCAGCTTTTAAATCAATAATTTTTTTATCGGCGATTGCGTTTTTACTGACACTCGCTCTGCCGTTTCAGGCAGTAGCCAATAATTGCAGCAAGAAATGTGCGACTGAAGGATGTAAGGCCAAATGCAGCGTAGAAACCCTTAAAGAAGAAGTAAGCACGCTGCAAAAGAAAATCGAAAAACTCGAGAAACAGGACAATTGGGCTCAGGATGATATTGACGACCTGAGCGGCCGTTTGGACGCAGCTGAAATGCATACAGCCACGGACAAAATTTCCTTTGGCGTCTATCTTCGAACCCGTGCAGACAGTATCCATTATGACAATATTCTGGCCGCCCCCCCCTCACTGATGGGTGCTTTTTTTACTCCCCCGCCTTTTGGATTTAATGGTGCGACACTCCCGCAAATTCAACAGGGAATCCAGCAAATGGCAATGGCCGGAATGATTCCTCCGCCTGAAACCTATGATGCAAACAATGATATTATTTATACCAATAAATTCCGTATGGATATGAAAGCCCGGATTAACGAGAACCTGAAATTTACCGGGCGTCTTGCCGCATACAAAGTTTACGGAGACAGCAGTGGCGTTAAATTCAACCAGGGCAGCCTGGGGGATGTGACATTTGACGGCAATACTTCCAGCCTTCCCCATGGCGACTCCATCCGCCTTGAAAGAGCGACTTTTATTTACAGCAAGGAATACAGCGATGTTCCCATCAGCTTTTCACTGGGTCGCAGGCCTTCAACCGATGGCCCGCCCCTGGAATATGGGAACTATAGCGAAGTCGGCGGGTCTCCGGTTGCAACAATTATTAACTGGCAGTTTGACGGTGCATCACTGGCATTCGGTCTGGAAAATATCATCGGTATTCCGGGCGCTAACTTTAAAATCTGCTATGGTGTCGGCTATGAATCCGACTGGGGGAACTCATCATCCTTGAATTACATGGGTTCTTCCCTGGATGATGTTCACATGCTGGGATTTATTTCAGATCTTTATGACAACGGCTCAACCAGCTTAATGTTCAATTATGCCCACGCCTGGGATATCACGGACGGTTTCACCGGAACAACCGTTATGCCGTTTATTGTTTCAAAACAGGACACCAATGGTGACGGGGAAGCGGAATATTATTTTGAACAGAACACCGGCGGTTATATCAGCCGGCTGGAACCCATGACCAACATCGGCGACTGGGATGCCGCCTCTTTACTTCTCAGAAGCAACCTGACCAATGAAATCGCTGATATTGACCTGTTTTTAGCCGGATCATGGACCCATACCGATCCTACACAAATATCCAACAATCCTTTTTATGAAATGCTGGGAATGGGCTTATTAAGCTCCAACGGCGATCTTGAAACAAGAGACGGATACAGCATTTATGCAGGAGCTCTGTTCCCCATGCCCTTTAAAGGACGACTGGGTCTTGAATACAACTGGGGTTCCAAATACTGGTTCAATTTCACCGGCGCAGAAGATTCTTTGATCGGAAGCAAACTTGCGGTTCGCGGGGATGTTTACGAAGCATATTACATTCAGCCGATTATCGATAAGAACTTTTTCGTCAGACTCGGCACCCAATACTATGATTATAAGTATACCGGCAGCGGCAATCCGCTGGGCGCACCCGTCAGAATATCAGGTGCGACTGCTTTAGACACAATCAATCCGGTTGTTGATGAAGTCTGGAATTATTATGCTTCAGCAACCCTCAGCTTTTAATAATTTTTAAACACAGGATAATCCATTGAGTTCTTTTATTGATATTTTCAAAGAACAAATCACAACTGCCGATTCAGCCGTTTTTGAAAGGAAGTGGCCCAGTTGGTTAGCCGGTGTTTTTCTGGCTGTCATCGCATTGCTGATTTTTCTCTGGAATGTGCCCTGGGGAATTGCCGGGGGATATCGGAACTGGGGAGACTGGATTCTCTACTATTTAATTCCGGGACAGAACCGGCCGGAAATCACACCATGGCTGCACAGCCTTTCCGTGACGAATTTCGGATTGTTTGCCGGCGCAATGGCTTCTGCCATGATGAGCAGACAGTTTAAAATCCGGCCGGCTCCGCCCATTGAATACATCAAGGGAATCATTGGCGGCATTTTAATGGGCGCCGGAGCAGCCCTGGCCGGCGGATGCAACGTTGGCGGATTCTATACCGCTGTTGGTATCTTTTCCATGGGCGGATACACCATGATGATCGGCCTTGGAATCGGTGCTTTTATCGGTTTAAAATTACTGCTCTGGGAAATGGAATATCTTCCCCAGAAAACCAAAGCGGTTAAGGTGCCTGCATCAGATAAAAAATCCTTTGATTGGACTTTAATCCAGCGAATTTTCGGTGCTTTTATTTTTATAGCCGGAATCGCGGCCTTTTACATCTACGCATCCGTCGGAAAAACACAGATCGGCGGTTTGATGTTCTTCGGGCTGCTTATCGGCCTGGTCATGCACCGCTCACGATTTTGCTTTGTACGCGCGTTCCGGGAACCTTTTATGACCGGAGATTCGGAGATGGTCCGGGCCGTCGCTTTGAGCCTGATTATTTACGGATGCGGATCCGCAGTGATCAAATGGACCTACATACAACCGCCCGACATGGGCGTTTTTCATCCATTCTGGTTCGGCAGTCTGATCGGCGGGCTGATTTTCGGAATCGGGATGCTGCTTGCCGGCGGATGTGCCAGCAGTACTCTCTGGAGATCAGGGGAAGGTCATACCAAACTGGTAACAACACTGATAACTTTTGCCGTCACCAACTCGGCAAGCCAGTCCCTGCTGAATGCTACCGGGCTTAAAGAGATGCTGGGCAAAGGGCAATTCATGCCGGATATCATATCCTGGCAATTTACAATGCCGTTGTTCATCCTGATTCTGATGTCCTGGATCATGCTTGCGGACTGGAATGAAAAAACGGAAAAACTGGTCATATTTTAATATATGGTTTTAAAATAAGGAGAACCAATGGATATAAATGAAATAAAATCTGATGAAATCCTTGATGTTAAAGGGCTCAGCTGTCCAATGCCGCTTTTGAAAACAAAGAAAAAGCTGAAAAGCATGAAACCCGGTCTGATATTGGAAGTTCTGGGAACGGATCCGGGGTCTAAAAACGATATTCCCGGATTTTGTAAAAAAGGCGGCAATGAACTGATGGCCATGGCAGACGATGCAGAAGGATTTACCCGGTATTTTATCAAAAAGGGGTAAGTAAATGAAAAAAGTAGCTGTACTGATAAAAGACATTGATCAGCAATACGAAGGCCTGCGTCTGAGTTTAGGGGCATTGCTGGATGATGTGGATATTCAAATGCTCGTCTTTAACCACGAAATTGCCAATATGGATGAAGCATACCAGGACAATATGGAATTTCTGGATGAAATGGAAGGGCAGCGGATTTCAAACAACATGGCAAACGCTGAAAAATATGGTTTTCAGCACGCAACCATTAAAGAGATTGCCCAGCGACTGAAAGACGTTGACCTGGTCATTCCGTTTTAACCCGCATTTCTCATGAAAAAATAAAATATGATTTCAAATAATTATTTTAAAAATACAAGTTTACTAAAAACAGTTTCAATATACTCAATCAAAAAAATTATTTTTTTCACCAAAGGAGAGCCGGAGCGACACAGGAACTGCGTTATTCAGGCATTTAAGTAAGACTCTACGTCTTCAGGCTGAAATGCCTTGCTCCTGAATCGATCCGACCCTTGAGAAAATCGGGTAGGAGATACAACTATGCGAATACTTCACATTTTAAGAAGCAACCCGGATGAGACGGTCGAAAAACTGATCGACTACCTGGCTGAAACAGATGAAGCAACCGTCCAGCCTTTATTTCAGGGAGATGTCGACTGGTCAAGGCTCGTGGATGATATTTTCGCACATGATAAAGTCATCTGCTGGTGGTAAACCTGCCAACCGGATAGCAGATAAAATAAGGGGTAATATATGGCTGACAAATTAGGAATCTTAGTAGGAACCGATAAATTCCTGGATCATGTGATCAAGTTAACAGATGCCGCCCATGCAAAAGGCAAGGATATTGAGATTTTTTTTACCGGATCAGGTGTCCGGTTAACCCAGACGCCTGATTTCGCACAACTTGTCGGTAAAGCAAAAATATCTGTCTGCGATGTGAGCTTCCGCGGATTCGGACTTTCCGGGGATGTTCCCGGCGTTGGTTTCAAAGATTTTGCGACCCAGGCAAGGAATGCGGAGATGATAAACAGTTGTGACAGGTATGTCGTGTTTTAGGTCAATTATTGCTGATCCGACCGCTCACGGTGAAACGATCCGGCGAATTGTAAACAAAACAAACTTTAACTTTTAATCAATAATATAATTTAACTTTTTTGGAGGATACTATGAACAAGGGAAAGAAGATACTAACTATTACCATTATCGCGTTTATTATCGGTTCATTTTTCAGCGTGGTCATGGCAGCTGATAATTTTACAAACGATGGCAATGATCGCAAAGGCAAATACCTGTTTAGAAAAAATTGCCGGACATGTCATGACGGAAGTTCAGCAGCAACAATGTCTCCTAACACAAAAACACAGGCCCAGTGGGAAAGAACGTTTAAAAAGTACGAAAGACTTGAATGTGTTGAAGAATGGAATAAGAGGTCACAGGGCGAATTAAAAGATGTTTACACTTATCTTTACAATCACGGGTATGACTCACCGCAGCCCGCGACCTGTAAATAATGGCTGCGTAAAAAATCCAAACTTTGCGTTGCACTGCTTTCTTCGTCACTGCGGAGTAGCAAGCTACGCCTCATTCCGAAGAACTTGTGCGCCTTAACTTTGGAACTTTTTTCTTTGCCATTAGAATCTGATTTTTTACTGGATTATCAACAGATGATCCAAAGATAAATATTCTGTCGGGGAATCTGAAATGGAAATGAGTTTTGAATCTCTTAAAGAGACTATTTTTGCTCAATCCCGGACATTGCGTCCGGGCATGCAGGATAAGCATGAAACATCCGCCTGGGACAAAAACAGGCTGGATGTGGAATCAGCGCTTGCTTTAAAAAATATCTTTTTTTATCTCAGCCTTATTTTCAGATATCCCACAGAACAGATATATTCTGAAATTGCAGGTCATCTTGAGGCGTTTACTGATTTTTTTACCGATTACGGGGGGGCGGTCCCGGAACTGCCCCCCATAGACGATCTTCAACCTGAATACATCAGCCTTTTTGTGAACAACCAGGGGTTTGTGCCGGCGGCTCCCTATGCGTCATGCTACCAGGGAGACGGCCTGCTCATGAGCGATAACTTTTACCGGCTGCGGCAAATTATCATGGAATCCGGTTTTATGCTGGATGCATCCGTACATGAACTTGAAGACCACCTGGCGGTCCTGCTTGAGTTCTGTTCAAGCCTTTTAAATACCCTTGTCGAAAAGAATAATTCGTCCGACAAAAATTTAATGGCCTGCATTTACGCATTACTCGAGATATCCTATCGCTATATCGAACCATTGGTTGATGATTTTACCGACAAAATAAATTCTTACGCAAGTTACGATTTCTATAAAGTAACCGGAAAAGCACTCAAATCCTTATTTCATGACGCGGACCCGATATATGTCCAGCTGCTTGGTTTTCGTAGCAATTCAACAAATGAATTACAGGGGTAAATAAATGAAAAAGAAATTGATGAGCAGGCGCAAATTTCTCGGACTCAGTTCCAGTGCGATTGCCGGGGCATTATTCGGGCCGAACCTGAATATGCTGACGGCGGCTCCGACGGATCCGTTTGACTACTCAATACTGCCGAAAGGCACGCGGGAATATATTGCCAGTAATTGTGCCATGTGCGTGAACAAGTGCGGCATCATCGGTGAAGTGGTCAACGGAAAGCTTCACAAAATCAATCCCAACCCGCGACACGTCAAAAGCCGGGGCATGCTCTGTGCCAAAGGCAACGCCGGCGTCTCCCTGCCCTATAGCCCGGATCGTTTAAAAACACCGCTGCTGCGAACCGGAAAACGCGGAGAAGGTAAATGGAAAGAAATTTCCTGGGATGAAGCATTTAAATACGTGGCAAAAAATCTCGCTGATTTGAAACAAAAATATGAAAACAGATCATCGGTTGCATTTGCTTCCACCGAAGGTTTCCAGGAAGAGTTCTATTATTATCTGGTCAACAGTTTTGGTTCATTAAACACGGTCCGGCATACCACGCTCTGCCTTTCAACAAATATCCAGGGCTGGTCATCGGTTTTCGGCAGTTTCCCGGACGCGGATCTTGCCAATGCCGAATATGTCCTTATGCTCGGCTCGGACCGTGCCCAGGCATTAATCACACCGGATTCCGTTGATTTTCAGCGATACAAGCCCAAGGGGCAAAAACTTATTGTGCTGGATCCGCGATTCACGGAAACAGGTGCGAAAGCCGACCGCTGGTACCCTATCAAACCCAGAACCGACCAGGGATTTGTTCTGGCCATGATCAACGTGATCATTTCAGAAAACCTCTATGATCATAAATTTGTGGAAACTTACACCCACGGGTTTGAAGAATTAAAAGAGCTGGTTGCCGAATACACGCCGGAATGGGCGGAAAAAAAATGCGAAATTGCAGCCGATGAAATCCGAAAAACCGCCCGGGAGTTTGCCGACCATGCCCCCCGCAGTGTTATATACCCGGGACGTCGAAGCTCTTTTTACTCCCATGAGGTCTATGTCCGTCAGACATTTGCGATTCTGGCAGCCATCTGCGGATGCTGGGACACCAAAGGTGCCGTGGTACCCAAATCTTCGATCAAATTAGCATCCCATGATGTGATGTTCCCGTTTTTCAATCTGACCCGGGACCGTGTCGACCGGGAAGCCGTCAACCTGGTTAAGGATGTGGTTCCTTCTGCTGTCCAGTGCCCCATGATCGGTACCGGTCTGCCGGATGACTCCTGTGCGTTTTTAAGTGAAAAAGACGGCAGCTGGATCACGTTTCGGGAAGCGGTGTTACAGGACGACCCCTATCCGGTGAGAGGCTTTTTCTGTTTTAAACAGAATCCGGTTCAATCGGTGCCCAATGTTAAAAAGACAATGAAAATGCTTGAAAAGATGGAATTTATCTGTGTTATCGAGCAGCAGATGTCGGATACTGCCTGGTATGCGGATATTGTTCTGCCCCACTCCACGTACCTGGAAAGCTGGGATCCGGCCCACAGCATCGGCGGAATCTGGCCTATTGTTGAGATGAGACAGCCGGTGATCAAGCCATTGTTTGACACAAAGACCATGTTTGAAATCTCCGGCGGGATTATTCATGAAATGCTGAAGATACCGTCCCTCTGGGATGATATTGATCCGGTTGATCTTGTAGATTTCAAAAAAAATGTGGTTGAAGATATCCTGGACAAACCGATCCAGGATTACATAAAGCATCAGCTTGTCAATCATCCGGGCGCTTACAAACAACTGCTCAAAGAAGGATTTTACACTGTTGACGGCGGCCGCCCCACTTACGGCAAGACTCTGAAACCCGGATTCCGCTTTAAATCAAAGACCGGCAAAATTGAACTGTTTAATGAACGCTACAAGGAATTCGGACTCTTTCCGCTCCCAAAATACTGTGAACCGGAAATATTGCCGGATCCGGGACAATACCGATTTCTGGTGGGCCGCACCGCATGGAATACTCATACCAGCACCCAGAACAATCCCTATCTATGGGAAATTCAGAAAGAAAATGCCGTGTGGCTCAATACCGGTGAAGCGAAAAAAAAGGGAATTGTTGACGGCGAATATGTTCGTATCAAAAGTAAAATCGGAGAACAGCGGATTAAAGCATACGTCACGGAAAAAATCAGGCCGGACTGTGTCTTTTATGTCAACGGCTGGGGGAGAAAATCACCCGGGATGTCCAGAGCCTATAAATCAGGCGCCTCAGAAGCGGAAATCATCGATGATGTGTTAGATACCATTTCCGGGGGTGTGTGCATGCATGAGACGTTTGTCACCATTAAAAAGGCTTAAGGATCGAGGATAATTATGAAAAACAAACGATATGCCATTGTGCTTGATACGAAAAAATGCCTCAACTGCAAGGCCTGTACAGTCGCCTGTAAATTCGAAAATTTTGTGCCCGTGGGTGATGACACCTACCGGATCTGGGTCACAGAGCTTCCCCTGCAGGGGAAATTCCCTCATCTGCATCAGGAGTACCAGACTTCACAATGTCAGCATTGTGAAAATGCGCCATGCGAAAAAGTCTGCCCCACAAAGGCGACTTTTACAACCCCTGAAGGTGTTGTTCTTGTGGACTACAAAAAATGTATTCTGTGTAAAGCCTGCATGACCGCATGCCCCTATGATGCCCGGTTTGTCAGCGAGCATCATGAGTCGGTGGAAAAATGCACTTTCTGCATGCACCGGGTAAGTGAGGGCCGCGAACCGGCATGTGTTGAAACCTGCCCGGTCAGAGTTCGCGAGTTCGGTGATCTCAATGACCCGAACAGCAAGGTCAGCCGGCTTCTTTCTTCCAGGCCCTACTTGCAGCTCAAACCTGAAAAAAATACACGCCCAAGACTTTTTTATGTTTTATAGGAGGCAAATATGTCCACGCGGATTGAAAATTTACGTTCTTTAATCAGGATCAACCGGGATGTTCCCACCATTCCTTTTATTGCCGCCGGAGCTGTCCTACTGGTGCTCGGCCTTATCGGAGTGGCTCGGGTCATTTTTGAAGGGCACGAGGCGGTCTACGGAGCGACACGTCAGGTCCCCTGGGGACTTTTGATCGCCACCTACGCGTATTTTGTCATCACATCCACCGGTCTTGCATTTATCGGCGGACTGGGGCATGCATTTGGTTTTCATCAATATGCCCGGCTCAGCAAACGAATTGTATTGATGGCGTTTATCGTTCTGCTGGCCGGATTTACCCAGATCGGCATGGAACTGGGACATCCGTTCCGGCTGATGTATCTGTTTCTCATCTCCCCGAATTTCAGCGCCCCCATTGTATGGATGGGTATTTTTTACGGGATTGAACTTTTAATCCTGGGGCTCGAACTCCTGGTTGTATTCAATCCCAACGGAACCAACCATAAACTGGCAGCCGTTCTCGGGTTTCTCGCATTGCTGGTCGGCGTGATGGCAACCAGCAACCTGGGGTTTGTTTTTGGTTCGTTAACAGCCCGGCCTTTTTTCCACGGCATCTACTTTCCGACCTTTCTGGTGGTTTCCGGAATTGCCGGCGGCGCTTCTTTGCTTCTGGTAATTTACAATATTGTGTATAAATTTAATGTCCCGGATCAATTTAAAGACGCCATGAGCAGCCTGGGTAAGCTGATGGGATTGTGTATCGGTATTATGATTTTTCTCTCTTTCTGGAAAATCATCTCTTCGCTGTACACTGAGCCGAAGGAAGCTTACGATTCGGTGATTGTGCTTTTAAGCGGCCCGCTATATGCCAACTTCTGGATCGGCGAAGTCCTGATGGCCCTGGTGCTGCCCCTTGCTCTATTGATAGCGAGTAAAGCGAAAGAAATCAGAATCATGGGACTTGCCGGATTAACATTCCTGATCGGTATGTTTTTTACCCGTTACGATTTTATTGTGGCCGGTCAAATGCCGCCCATGCGGGCCGGTAATGAAGGTTCCGGGGTTGAAGCCATAAACGGCCTGATGCATTATGTGCCTTCATCCGGTGAATGGATGATCTTTGCACTGGGTCTGGGTCTGTTTCTGTTTCTCTATTTCCTGTCCGAGCGGTTTCTGATTTTAGATGCCGACGCTCATTAACACGATTTTCTCACGATTGATTCGCTCATTTGCAAATAAAAAAACCACCTGCCATGCGGGTGGTTTTTTTATTTGTTGGACAGAACCTGTTTAATTGATATAGTATGCCCTAATTATTTCATGAATAATGTACCAGGTTCGTTCTGTTTCCGGCTTTTAATTTAATCCTAAAATACCTGACTGAAAAATTATGAATATTGGGAATTACACCTTTTCAGAATTTAAGGAACTTGCAAAATCCTTTCACGGCTATCCGGCTCCCGGCCTTTTGATTGGCGGATACATGGTGGAAGCCGTCAAATGCAAATTACCCGAAGGCACCCTGTTTGAGGCGCTGGTGGAAACAACAAAATGTCTTCCGGATGCAGTCCAGCTTCTCACCCTTTGCAGTACCGGAAACGGATGGATGCGGGTAACCAATCTGGGACGATATGCAGTCAGCCTTTTTGACAAATACAACTTTGATGGATGGCGGGCGGCCATTGATCTGGAAAAGCTTGAAAACTTTCCGGAAATCAAAGCCTGGTTTCTCAAACATAAAACCAAACAGGAACAGGATACGGACAAGCTTTTTGCCGAAATTGAGGAAGCCGGTGATCAGTTTTTAAACATCACACCGGTGCATATCCGCCCGCAATATGTAAAAAAGAAAAGTTCAAGCGCCATTGCTGCCTGTCCCATCTGCACAGAAGCATATCCAAAAAACGACGGCGCCATCTGCCGGGGATGCCAGGGGGAAAATCCATACCGTTCCGGCATTCAATCGCACGAATATACCCAATCATCCCCTGTCCTGGAATCCATACCAGTCGAAAACGCAATTGGAGAAAAAGCCCTGCATGACATGACGCGAATTGTGCCTGGAAAATCAAAAGGCCCTGAATTCAAAGCAGGCCAGAAGATTGAAGCCGGTGATCTCTGCCGGCTGCAGCAGATGGGGCGATCGTCCCTCTATGTTGAAGGTAACACCGCTGTCGACACAAGTAAATGGATCCACGAAAACGACGCAGTAACCACATTTGCCGGGGTTATTGCGGGTTCGGAAGTATATTATAAAACCCCGCCAAAAGAAGGAAAAATTGACTTTTATGCCAAAATCAACGGCCTGCTGACGATTGATGAAGTCCAACTGCAAAATTTCAACCTGGTACCCAATGTGATGTGTACCAGCCGGCAGAATAATATTTTGGTAGACAGGGACCGGCCGTTTGCAGGATGCCGGGCGATTCCGCTATATCTTGCCAGTGACCAGTTCCATCAGGCCATGGCCTGCCTGAGTAGCGGTCCTCTGTTTGATATTATTCCCTTAAAACCAGCCAGCGTCGGAATCCTGGTAACAGGAACAGAAGTCTTTTCAGGCCTGATCGAGGACAAATTTGACCCGATCATCAGAAGCAAAGTTGAAAAATTAAACTGCACCGTCGCTCATTCCGCCATTGTCGCCGATAATGCCGACCAGATTGCCGACAGTGTCACATCCATGGTAGATATGGGAATTGACCTGATTGTCACCACCGCCGGACTCTCTGTGGATCCGGATGACCAGACACGAAAAGGCCTGATTCAGGCCGGGCTGAAAAATGCCCTATATGGCGCACCGATTCTGCCCGGGGCTATGACCCTGGTGGGAAAAATCGGATTAGCAAACGTTATCGGGGTACCGGCATGTGCTCTGTTTCATAAAACAACCAGTTTTGATCTTCTGCTGCCCCGCATTCTGGCAGGACAAAAGATTACCCGGATGGATCTGGCAAAAATGGCAGTCGGCGGATTTTGCTTAAACTGCAACACCTGTACATTTCCCAAATGCCCGTTTGGGAAATAATTTTTTGCTTGTCCACGACACTGCAATAATTCATCTGATCCGGCCTATTTTAAGAGCTGGAAAAATCATGACAATTAGGAAACATAATGCCTCATCATTCTGACATAGTTGCTTTTTTTGATTTTGACCTGACAATCGTTTCTCGTGATTCAGGATTTGAATTTATCAAGCATCGTTTAAATTCCAGTGTCATCCGAAAATTCATGGCATATTTCCTATCACCAGTTGCCATGCTGTTTTACCTGCCGGTTCGGTTCAGGTTTATCAGTCATTCCATTTTTATGTGGATTGCCACGGCAGGTCTCAGCAACAAAGAGCTCAAAGAAGACCGGCAAAAATTCCTCCGCTTTTACTGCTCTCTTTCTGATGCGCCGGTCTATCAGGACGCATTAAATAAATTGGCATTTCATATGGATGCGGGACATAACGTCTATATTGTGAGCGGGGCACCGACCTGGGCGATTAAAATGATATGCAAAAGGCTTGGTATTCAAAAATGTAAAATTATCGGATCCATTGAAAAGTCACTAATGGGCGGCTTGATCTATAAACAGCATTGTTATGGACATAAAAAAGTGGATCTGGTCAGTGACGTTATCCTTCAAAATCCGCATAAGATATACGGTTACACGGATAGCGCAGCCGACATTCCGCTTTTGTCGATCTGCACTCACAAAAACGTTATCAACCCGTCAAAAAATCATCTTAAGAAATTCAAAAGAGCGTTTGGAAACAACTTTCAGATTCTGAACTGGGCATAAATTTATTTTTTTGTTTCTTACCATTTTCAGCCCCTTCTTCCTTACCTTGGCAGTATTGTTCAAACTATGACCAATGTTGCAATACAGCGTTTCATATCAAATATATTTGGATTTTCAGTACCCCAAAAAAATAAGCAATTCCAGCTTTTTCCCCATCATCCAATTGATAATTTGGATAATTCTTTTAACACATCATCTGGTGCCAATCACAATAATAAAAAGACAAGCAGCGTTACGTTAAGTTATCGACATGCTTCACTTCTGAAAAGCTTTGCAATAGTGAAGAAATTAACATCGTGGAACAACCTTTTAATGTAAAAAGTCAAAAAGGATGAGGATTTTTTTGCGATAAGAGAAGAAATCAACTTTTCCACAAAGATTAATTAATTAATATCACTTTACCACTATAAATTTAACGTTATAACCACCCGTATATCCACCAATAAGCCCATAAACGCTTAAACCATCTCCCCTGTCTTTGATTTCAAAATAGAGTGTGTTTCCATAAAGGCCCACAATTTTGGCATTATAGAGTTCTAAGACATTCTCATAGTTTTTGATAATCTCTTTTCTTGAGATACTGCTATCCACTTTAGAGCCATTCATTATATTATAATTTCGTACCTTTAAAAACCCTTTAAACTCTTTTAGTTCAGGCTTTTCTGAATAGGGCCGGGTGTACTGGATATTTAGAGAGCTATCGTTATAACTATATTTGCTTTCCACCACTGAATTTGGCAAAGGTTTGATAAAGTCTATTGTGATGATTGCTTTTTTATTGCCTCCACTCACTTTATGAAGCTCTACTCGTCTATTTTCAGCTCTTCCCTCATCGCTCTCATTGGATGCGATCGGTTGCATCTCTCCAAAACCTTTTGAGTTTAATCTTGCACTCTCGATACCTTCTGCCTCTATCGCCTCTTTAACGGCTTTTGCTCTTGCAGTTGATAGTTTTTGATTGTAGGCGTCATTCCCCTTGGCGTCGGTATGCCCATGCACTGCAAGGACAAGATCCGGGTATTTTTCCATTAAAGCGACGGTTGATAGAATTGCCTTGTCAGACTCTTTTTTTAGAGTGGGTTTATCATAGTCAAAATAGATTCCATTCAGTGTGATTTTTCCATTTTTATCCAGTTCGGATTTTATTTTATCCGGAGAGAGGACAAGGGATTGTTTAAATACCTCTTCTTTAATAATGGTAATTGAAAAAGAATTACTGTCAGCGCTCAAATTAATAATTAATTCAGAATCTTGGTCCTTTATTTTAAAGACACCCGTACTTCCTTTTAATTCTAAAACACTCCCACCATGCTTTAGAATTTCATTTTTATAGTTGTCTATAATGATATATCGATAATCAAATTCATCATTTTTTATTGTTTTATTGAAATCAATTTTCCAATACTGCCCTTTGTGTGTGTGCGGCTTTTTCTCATAATAAAAAACAGACTCATTATAATTTTTATAATCAACTCTGTTTATGGCAAATCCGTCAGCACTGGCAATTGCAGAATTTTTAGGGAATGTTTTGTCTTTAAACCTTTTTCGATATTTTTCAGTAAAGAGATACGCTTCCTGTGTCCTAATTTTCAATATATCAGGTGACCTGGTCAAGTAAAAGTGGACACTTTTGTTAAGCGGCTTTTTTTAGAAGCCACAATTCCTCAAATTCTTTTGGGCTAATATAACCCAGATAGGAATGCCGTCTATAGCTGTTGTAAAACATTTCAATGTAATCAACGATGTCCCTTTTGGCTTCCTCCCGGGTCTGATAACTTAAAAAAAAGACTCTCTCAGTTTTCAAGCTGCCGAAAAAACTCTCTGCAACAGCATTGTCCCAACAATTACCTTTCCGGCTCATGCTACTGATCATCCCATGACTTTTCAGCATCTTTTGAAAACCGTTGCTGCAATACTGACTTCCCCTATCAGAGTGGAATATCAGGCCCGAAAGTGGCTGACGCAGCCAGATTGCCATGCGCAAAGCATTTATGACCAGTTGTCTTGACATCCGGTTACTCAAGGACCAACCTACAATCTGACGTGAGAACAGGTCCAGGACCACAGCCAGATACAACCAGCCTTCATGGGTCCAGATGTACGTAATATCCGAAACATACACTCTGTCCGGTTCTCTCACTGCAAACTGACGGTTCAATAAGTTAGGAGCAACCGGTAATTTATGCTTGCTGTTT
>JAQYVU010000165.1 GCA_030145385.1 Desulfococcaceae bacterium | reverse complement strand
TGCGGGTTTCCCCTGTCCCTTATATTCTTCAACGGTTACATGAAAATTAGTCCCGCCAAAACCGAAAGAACTGACAGACGCTCTTCTGGGGTGTGCGTCATCTCTCACCCATGGCCGGCATTCTGTGTTCACATAAAATGGGCTTTCTTCTATTTTCATCAGGGGGTTGGGTTGTTCAACTTTGATAGTGGGCGGAAGAACCTTGTGATGAAGGCCCATAACCGCCTTGATGATGCCGGCGGTAGCGGCAGCACTTTTTGTGTGGCCGATTTGAGATTTTACCGATCCAAGGGCGCACCATTGTTTGTCTTTTCGTTCTGTCTCATGGCCAAAGACATTGGTAAGCGCTTCCACTTCGGCTTTGTCTCCAGGCCGGGTGGCGGTCCCATGAGCTTCGAGCAACTCCACAGTTTCAGGACTGTAAGATGCGGCCTCATAACATCGTCTGAGAGCAACAGCCTGGCCCTGTGCACACGGTGCATAAATACTTTTTCCTTTGCCGTCTGATGAAGCGCCAATGCCGCGTATAACGGCGTATATTTGGTCGCCATCGCGTTCTGCATCGTCGAGCCGTTTAATGGCAAGCATTCCGATCCCTTCGCCTAAAACCATGCCGTCTGCCTTGTCGGAAAATGGGCGGCAATCGTGTGTTGGGGACAGGGCAGGCGTCTTGGAGAAACTGACAAACAGGAACGTATCATTGTTTGTATCAGCGCCCCCCACAAGAACGACATCAGACGTTCCCATGTAAAGTTCATTGAGCCCCTGAGACAGGGCAGAAAAAGAGCTGGCACAAGCTGCATCACTGGTACAATTGATGCCGCCTAAGTCGAAATAATTCGCAATGCGTCCGGAGACCACGTTTCCGAGCAGGCCGGGGAATGTGCTTTCTTTCCATGGTGCATGGGTTGCCATAATCCGTTCACAGATGTCTTGAACCTCATCTTCAGGAAGACCTGCTTCCCGCATGCCCTTGACCCAGTTGGGTTTCACCAGCCGATTTGCCATCTCACCGATCAGCTCCAGGCCGGCGGCCACGCCCATTACAACGCCTATGCGGCTGCGGTCCATATCTTTGAGCTGTTCCGGAAAAGCGTCCTTAAGAACCTGCTTGGCGACCAACAGGCTTAAAAGTTGGGACGTGTCTGTTGCAGCCAGGTTTGTCGGAGGAATGCCGAATGCCATGGGATCAAACTCGATTGGGTCAAGAAAAGCGCCCTGCCGGCAATATGTTTTGTCGGGTGTTAGCGGATCCGGGTCAAAATAGTGGTCTATGAGAAAGTGACTTGGCGGAACTTCTGTTACCATATTCCGTCCAGTCGTGATGTCTTGCCAGTAACCCTCTTTGTCATTTGAGCCGGGAAAGAGACAGCCCACACCGATAACAGCAACCGGCGTCACTTTGTTTTTAGTTGTTTGAGAAGACGCTTTTGATTTGTTTTTAATTTTTTTCTGGGTATTTTTTTGGGAAAGGGGCATTGTATCGTCTCATTTATTATTCAATATTATAAGAAAGCGGTCGGGGACTGAAATTGAAGGCTTCGCCGGGCACCGGAACTCCGTAGCTTCTAAACTGCTGGGCTCTGGTTATAACTGCCGCTCCTTCGAGAAGATTGAGCGCAATATCTGATACCGTTCGGTTTTCACAATTTTCCAGGTACGAACCTTTGACCCATGTATTAAAAGCACCCATGGAAGGGCCGCAACAAATTTGATAGTCTATCTTGTGCGCCGGATCACCGGCAATGGCCCACATGGCAGAGTTGGCCAAATACCATCTGAAGATTAAGGCCATGAGGTGTTTCGGGTTTTTTTCGGCTTTTTCGATCTCTGCCGGATCACGCTTTGAAAAAAAATCACGGGTATCTGCCCATATTTTTTCCAGCGGCGCGTGAAATACATCTTTTTCCAGTCGGGCTTTAACGTCCTGGGGGATTGTATCGATAGAACTGTTTTGTGAATAAATGGTGTACAGGTTTGCCGACCGGTTGGAGAACATGGTGCCGCGTTTTAAAACCTGTACTTTTACACCCAGTTCGAACATGTCAGCCGCAGGCGCCATTGTCACGTCGGCAACACCGGCCAGGGCCAAAAGTTTTCTGCCTTCCGGAGACAGTCCCGATTCCCTGGCTGATTGATTAACGGACCCGGTGAGCACATATGCGGCACCCATGGAAAAGGCTGCGGCAATGGATGATGGTGTGCCCAATCCTCCGGCAGCACCTACTCTGATAGGTCGGTCATACCCTTTTTCTGATGAAATTTCATCTCTTAATGAAAGAATCGTCGGAAACAGCGCGGTCAGCGGACGGTTATCCGTATGTCCACCAGAATCAGCTTCAACGGTGATATCCTCCGCAACCGGTATTTTAGATGCTAATATCGCTTCTGTTTGTGTCAATTTGCCCTGGGTTACCAGAAGATCAAGGATTTGTTTGGGTGCCGGCGACATAAACAACCGAGCGACTTCCGGGCGGGAAAGTTTTGCAAAAATAAAATTTTTTCTATGTATTCTTCCTTTGTTATCAGCAGATAAGCCGGTACAGGCATATCGAACGACATTTGGCGTGAGCGTCATAAAAGCCGCGGCTGATACCCGTTTCACCTCTTTTTTGAGGTAAAGATCAACCACTTTTTCTTCCAGTTCCGGTTCGTTGGGTGAATGGATTAAATTACTGCCCCAGGAGTGTCCTGATTCGCCAATGGCGGTCTTGATAGTATCTATGGCTTTTTCAATATCTGTCAGACAAAGTCCTGCTGCGCCGAAAAAACCGATCATTCCGGCTTTTGCAATTTTAATCACCATATCAGCTGATGCGATACCGCGAAACATGGCACCGGTAACATATGGAAACCGGACCGCGTGTACCTCCAGGAAAGACCGCTCTCCCAGCCACTCCGGGTAGATCGCTGGCAGTGTCGCCATGAGACGAATCCCCTCATTGTCTGTTCCGGATGCAAAGGGAATCTGACCGACTAAAGATAAACCCATTCGTCCGCTTGATACTTCCTGGACCACATGAACGGGTTCACGCACCAATGGGATTACCGAAAGCAGGTCCTGTTGTGAAAATGCAGGATAGATAATTGTGGATTCAGGTGATTCAATTGATGAGAGGGGTCGGCTTTGCATCGGTTAAATTACCTCTTTTTGTATTCTCTGACCGGGAAAAACCATGGCTATTTTATTTTTGTTCATTTTCATCCCCTCTTTGGGTCTCATTATGTTCTTGCTGTATACTTAAATGTTTAAAGGCTTAATATAAACTCTATGAGCAGAATGCAATGCCAAGCTATTTGGTATCATATTGCGATGCTTAACGTATTAATCATATCCTTGTCTTGCCGGTCATTGGGCTGAACGGTAAGTGTTGTCTAACCACCGGATTGTTTATGGATTTATTGCTTTTGGCGAATGATTAAGCATTTTGATTTGATTTTTTTTAAGTATGTTATTTTAAAAAACAGAGATAACAGCATTCCGTCACACAAAATCGTAATTCGGAGGAAAAAAGAAAAAAGGTGTCATAACATAATTAAATTTTAATACTTTATATTATAACAATATTTAACAAATAAGGTAACTGAGACTTTACTAGCTCTTTACTAGCGAAAAGCTAGTGTCTTTATATTCGGCAACATCGAACTTTTATACCATATTCTGTTTTTCGGAGCGATTTGTTGTTGCGCACGATACAATCAAATTTTTTTGATATTTAATTTTTGTTTATGAACAGATTGAACAAATGGAACTGAAGCTGAAAGATGGAAATGACATTTATATAAAAACACAATTTCTTGAATTTATTAAAAAAACCAATTTTTTATAGATAATTGCGTGATAGGGTTCATTCCTTTTCTTGATGGCAGGCTCGATGTCAGGAAAAATATAATTCAAACGATTTTAAGCGCAGTCACGATCCTGAAGTATTCAGGATCGTGACTGAAAAGTCAAAATCGTTGAAAATAAATATGTCCGGAAAACAGTTGTGCGTTTTAGCGGTTTCGTCCTAATTTTTCATGGGCTGATACCCATTCAAGGGAGGAGACAGCTGCGCCGAGTGAAATTTCACCTGCTGCTGCAACAGCGGTAACGATCTCGGCAAATTTGAGAACCTTTCCCTCTCCATAGCATCCGAGAATTTCAAGACATTCCCTCTGGGTGGGGAGTCCTGTGCCGCCTCCGTATGTGCCGACGATCAGCGAAGGGAGCGTCAGCGAGGCGTAAAGATCGCCTTCCGGTGTTGTTTCCATATGGACCATGCCGGTTGCGGATTCCGCCACATTGGCTGCGTCTTGGCCGGTAGCGATGAAAAGAGCAGCAAGGGCGTTTGCACTTTGGGGCCCGTTGCTGGCTCCACCAGCCATGAACGTGCCGAGGCTTGAAACTTTCATAAAATATTCACACGTCTCGGGATCAACTCTCATATGCTCAATAAGCAGATCACGTTTGATGATTAGTTCGGCGGTAACACGCTTGCCTCGTGTGTGCAGTGTGTTGATCACTGAAGCCTTCTTGTCAGTGGTCATATTGCTATCCATGTAATAACGGCGAATGCCCTTGAAATGGTCCAGTATCCAGGCGCAAGCGGCAAAAGTGGCAGCGGTGACCATGTTTTGTCCCGCCGCGTCACCAGTGGTGTAGTTGAAACGTAGGTATACAAGCTTACTGGTAAGGAATTTCTGTATATCGATAAGTTTGGCAACGTTTGAGGTCGCCTCGGCGTGCTTACGGATATCTTCGATATTTTCGTCGATCCACCTGGCAAAGGCAAGTGCTTCCCGGGCAGAGTCGAAGACAAAGACCGGTGCGCGCTGCATAATGTCTTCCGATACTGTTGTTGTTATGCCGCCGCAAAGATTTATCATCTTTATCCCGCGGTTATATGAGGCTACAAGCGTCCCTTCCGTAGTGGCAAGCGGGATCAGGAACTCGCCATCGGCATGTTCTCCGTTTACTTTCAAAGGACCGGCAAACCCGATGGGTACCTGCGCCACACCGGTAAAATTTTCGATATTGCCTTGTGTCACCTTTGGATCGAATGAATATTTATTAATATGTTTGAGCGTTAAGTCGGAGTATGATTCAATGAATTTTTGACGCTTTTGAATTATGTCGGTTTCATAGTTGTGCGCCCTGTCGTGCGGAATTCTTGTTCCCACACCATCTTTTTCCGTAATGGTATCTTTAACCTCAAAGTCCAGGGGGCCGAAGGGATCGGTTTGAAAGGCGAAACTCAAGCATTGTTCTTTGCCATTTTCCAACGCATCGGTCTGCACATGGATGTCTACCGTCTGACCGAGAAGAAACTGGATTGGGTTATCGGTGCCTACTTCCGAGGCCTTTACCGGCTGACCGTCTACCGTTGCAATGACAATATCGAGCGGCATTTCCTGGCCGCTTATTTCGACTTTTAAGATGCCTGTTAATGTGGCATCCCCCAGCGGGTTCGTAAGACAGAAGTGTATTCCATCTTTGACATTGGAAAGACTTCCCGCTGAATAGAGTTTTTGAAGGATCAAAGACGGTATTTCCACAAATTACCTCCTTAAATTGGATGAAGAGATCCAGTTGATTGATACCTGGTTAATACATCCCCGGCCATATTAAAACCGGCAGATTTAAACGTGATGTGAAATCCAACGAATCATTGTTGTTTTACGCAGAACACTTAAAAAAAATTTGATATTTTGAACAATGTCATTATTTCCCTGAAAGGGAGTTTGCCCTTATGTGCACAGAATGTCCGGAATTCTGTGCCCCGAAATCTCGATTTAGTAAAGTGCATGCCTTTAAAACTGTAAATCCGGTTGCCGTGCTGATACAGAAACCGGACCATCTTTTTGGGCAAGCCTGCTTCAAAGTGGCTGTCGGCATCGCTTACGGAAAAGGGGGAGAGGCCAAGATGTATTTGTTCAATCCCTTCTTTTTTGAAAACGTCCATGGCGTGGATCATAATCGTATAGAAAATCCCCTGTCTGAATGAGCGATCGAATCGGGAGATATTGGGGACATAGCTTATAATTTTGCCGTTTAAATAGACAGGATCAAAGAATATAAAACCGATGAGCTGGTCTTTCTGATAGGCAAAAAATTTTCTCGTTCCCTCCTGGTAATCCATATTCATTGGTCTGATTAGAAATCTTATTTCTCTGCTATCAAGTTTTCTTGTCTTCATCCATTGCTTTGAAAATTGATCGTGTCTGTATTCAGTATAGTTTTCATGAATGAAGATTTCCCTTTTTGCCGCTTGATTGAGAGAAGTCCGAAGGACCTGTTTTTTTTTCCCCTTTAGATTCCAGTTGTTCAAGTCAATGACCGATTCAATACCGAACTGAGTCGAAAAATACCCGAATTTTTCATACAAAAGTTTTGTGACAGGTTCAGAAATCTGTGCAAAACCTGTTGACGCACCATCTTGCAGAAATTCCCCAATCAGGGTTTCTCGATCGTTTGCATGACACACAGGATCCGATAATACGGCCCGGAAACCCCATTTCTGCTCATATGCGATATATCCTATGCCGGGCATATCAAAGTACTGTATTCCCGACTGCAGCGAGGAAAAAGACATGCAGTGGCTGCCGTATTCTTTTAGATAAGAAATTCTTTCTTCAAAGCTGAACCTGTTTGTAGCGTCGGACATAGAGGGCACCCATTTATATTCGCAAATGAAATCGTAGCGGTTAAAGTATATTGTATATGAATAAGATGGGATTACGCTTTTTGTCCCAGAATTGAACAGTAACGCTCATCAAAAAGCACTCTGAAATATTTTACTTTTTTTACTTCCAGGCCTAAGTCTTTCATGATTTTCTGATAGTCATAAAACGGATGAAGTTCATTATTGGCCATTACCCAGAAAATTATATCTGCAATGCGCCAGTAAAGTATTTGAAAGAATTTAGCAATCATGTTCCCTCTGGGGGGAACCCAGTCGCCGATTGCAACCAATCCTCCTTTTTTTGCAAGATTCGTCAGGTGACCGAGAACCTGTATCAGATTTTTTTCAGAAAATAAATTGAGAAAGAAGTTGGCAAACACCATATCGTATGTTGAAAATTCATCCACATGAAGGATATTTTTATGAAGCTGCCTGATCGGGTGTTTGAATTCCTTTTTTGCAATACCTTTGTTGAATTTCTTAAGCATTGTGGCTGACAAATCAACAACCGTCACCTCAGCTCCCAGTTCAGCGGCCGCGATTGCGTCAATGCCGTGCCCGACACCGGCAAACAGGACTTTGCTGTCGGGTTTGATCCTGTCATGCATAGAGGTTTTGCATTTGTTAATTTGATTAAAGCTGTAGATAAAGGAAAGAAAATCGTATAAAGGTCCGATGATCAGGTATTTATCTTTCATGGTCAGTTCTCCAGGATAAGTATTGTCGTGATGAAATAAACAAGTTGTATGGTTATGGCAAATTTTAATAAATATCGATAACTGAAATTATACTTGCATTTTGCTAGTAAAAAACTAGTGCTCTTTTTTTTAACACCAATTTTTTTACAATTCCCTGTTTTTCAGGAGATTATTCGATGTCGTTCATTCCTGGCAATGACAGAAAAAATATGATTTTAAAACTTTTCGTTCAGTCACTA
>JAQYVU010000164.1 GCA_030145385.1 Desulfococcaceae bacterium | reverse complement strand
AATTTATAGTTTTTCACATAGCTGTGTTAACAAAAATTTCCGGGTAATCGATCATTTGGACAGCGCACACCTGAAACGGGCTTCCTACTGATCAAAAAGCGATTTGTATGTCTGTTCAATTTTTGTACGATGCTGTTCCTCTTCCCTTGCAAGACCTAAAAACAAAATACTCAAATCATCATCCTCGGAAATTTCAGCCAGCAGTGAATAAAGCTCAAAGGCCTTATCCTCACGCTTCATGGCCAGGATCAACGCATCGCCAAACGCCATTTGCGGGTCGGGCTTAACATTTTCCTCTTTTTTAGCTATTCCCAGATCGTCTTGTTTTGTAACTATTTTCTCATACATTTTTTCAAGGGCATCCGCATCAATGGTCAGCAGCATCTTTTTGTGCTGTAATTCCTCCTTGGCAAACTCCATGAAAAGGGGCTGAAGAAACGGGTCCGTAGTTTTTCCCGCCAGATCTTTATAAAACTCATGGGATTCTTCTTCCCGCATCACTGCAAAACCGATCACTTCGGCAAATGTTTTAAAACCGTTTTCCATCCTGCCTCCCAAATTACTATTTATTATTGTTTATCCAGGCCGAACGCTTTAAATATACGCCTGATTGGGTTAAATCTAATTTCAAATTAGCGGAAACCACTTTATGTTTTTTTATCCTTGATTTCAAGCATTTATTCAATTTCAAAAAAACAGTGATAAAAAAAGTTGACACAGAACAATTTTTCCATATAATCAATTTGAAACTTATCGAATTGTAAAAATGTAAATCCATTGACGGCAAACAAATAATGAGCATATTCAGACTGACAAAAATTTTAAAAGCACTTTCCAATCAGACCCGGCTGGAGCTGTACCTGCAAATCGCCCGGCAAAGCGAGGCGGATTTTGAAACCGGGTGCGAGTGCTTTATCACCGACATTGTGGGATCTTTGAATATCGGCGCCCCGACCGTTTCCCATCATTTAAAGGAGCTGTCCAACGCGGATTTGATCTCCACTGAGCGCCGGGGCAAATTCCTGACCGCAACCATCAATAAAAAAACCATTGAGGAAGTAATTAAAGTTTTATCGGAAAACATTAAATAATTTTTTTTTGTTTAAACAATTCGACAGTTGTCAAATTTATGAATCATAAAACTAACCAAGAAACCGCCAGACGAATTATGGAGAATGTTGCATGACAACTCAAACATTGATTACCGAAATTATCAAAAAGCGTTATTCATGCCGAACATACAAACAAACCCCTATCGACAAAGACCAGCAGATGCCTGTAGAAACGTTTCTGTCTGAAAACAAAACCAGCCCTTTTGGCTCCAGTTTACGATTCAAGCTGGTTACAGCGACTGAGGCGGAAAACAATGACTTAAAAAGCCTGGGGACCTACGGGGTGATCAAAAATCCTGCCGGGTTTATCATTGGGGCGGTAAAAAACGGGCCGAAAAACCTGGAAGATTTCGGGTACACCATGGAAAAAAACATCCTGTTTGCCACCCGCATGGGACTCGGGACATGCTGGCTGGGCGGGACATTTACCAAAAGCACGTTTGCCGATAAAATTGATGCCAAAGCCGACGAAACCATACCTGCGGTAACGGCAACCGGCCATATTGCATCCCCAAAAAGCATCCTGGAAAAGACCATGCGCTGGGGAGCCGGAGCAGATAACAGGAAGCCTTGGCAAACACTTTTCTTTAAAAACAAATTTGACCAGCCATTATCAACGGAGGAGTTTAAAGAATGGAACACGCCTTTGGAAATGGTGAGACTCGGTCCGTCTGCCTCCAACCGGCAACCGTGGCGGATCGTCAAACAGGCGGACAGCAATATATTCCATTTTTATATGCAGCGCTCAAAAGGCTACCAGACCAGAAACCGGATGCTCTTCGGCATAGCCGACCTCCAGCGTGTGGATATGGGAATTGCCATGTGTCATTTTGAAATGACGGCAGTCGATCTGGGCATTGCCGGACAATGGCGTTTTGAGGAGCCGGATGTCGGACGAATCCCGGAACTGACCAGCTATGCGGCGTCATGGGAGGTCAAAGACCATGAATGACCGACGATTGTTTATAAAAAAAAGCGCACTCACGTTAATGACACTTTCAATGCCGATGGTATTATCCTGCAAAACAGGAGCTGCTGCAAAAATGAATCCCAAAAAACCGACAAAAGCAATTGTGTTCTGGTACAGCCAGACCGGAAATACCGAAAGGGCCGGTCGCCTGATTGCCGAGACCCTGAAAAATCATGATCTGGAGGTGGTGGCCGGGGAATACCGGGAGATTGACCGTGAATCGGTCGCAGACGCTGACCTGGTCATTGCCGGTTCCCCCGTCTATTATTACGACGTACCGGCCAATTTTAAACGCTGGCTGCATGCCCTGCCCAACATCGAAGGCATCCCCTGTGCCGCTTATGTTACTTTCGGAGGCACCGGCGGCAATCAGCACAACACGGCCTGCACCCTTCTGGAATTGCTTGCAGACAAAGGCGGCGCACCGGCGGGTATGGAAACCTTCGGCAACATGTCCACATTTGCCATCACCTGGTCATCCGGAAACGTTAATCGGGTCTTAAAATACAAGCACCTGCCGGACAAAAACGCCTATGACAAAATGCGGGATTTTGCATCACTTATTTTAAACCGGGTGCATGAAGGGCGTAACTTTGAAATTGATAAAGAAATTGATTTCAGAGAGCTGATCAAGGCCACCCCTTCCATCTGGTCCACCAAGCTGTGCATCACCCATCATACCATCGACAAAAAGAAATGCATAGAATGCGGCACCTGCACAAAAAAATGCCCGGTGGACGCCATTGACCTGTCAAAGCATCATGTAGACACCGACCGGTGCATTGCCTGTCTCGGATGCGTGAACAACTGCCCGGCCCAGGCGGTTGATATGGCATTTATGGGAAAAGAAATATACGGGTACAATGAGTTTGTAAGGCGTAATAATATTCAGATCAGGCTGCCAAAAGAACTTAGCCTGAAGCCTTCAGCTTTATAAAATCAAACCACGGGCGTTGCGTCATCAAAAAAGAGCTCTATCTGGCATTCATCTTCGGAATCAGGGGATTCGGGGGATTCATAAAGAGCCATGACCGCTTCGGCGAGTTCTGCTGCATAATTTCCGACTGGGAAAAAATTAACGGTTCGTAATGCCTGAATCAGACTTTCTTCTGCGGCGATCGCACTTTCTATAATCGCACTGTCATAGATTTCTTCGTAGAGCAGGAAAAAATCGTTTTCACGCAAATTGGAAGTGGCGACATTTTTCAAATTTTTATCAACGATTGCATACTCCCTGATTTTGAGTATGTTTTCGACATCATCCCGGATCATCTGAAATTTCTGACGCATACCCTTTCTCCTGATTTTCAGGTTAAAAATCGACCGGAAAAACTTTTTAAAATCGCAAAAAAAACAAAAACACGCGGCTGTCAATCCAAACGGATTTTAAGACAGCGCTATAAACATGCTTATCCGGGTTGAAATTTTTCGCCAGGGATCTGGTTTATCGATGAATTGGGGAAAAAAGGAATTTCAAGGGCAAATGTCCCCATTTTCCGGATGGGGAGTTCTGGTTAACGAAAAACAATAAAGTCAGAATAAAAAAATATGATTCAAAAGTCAATGAGTTATATTGAAACAGCTGCCAATCAGCCCTTCAACAATAATTCACAAACAGAAAATCCGTGTAAACGCTAAAAATAATATTCTTCAGCTATTCCCGGTTTTCCCGGGCAATGGTTTTAACCAGCTCTTTTGTCGTATTAAACGGTGTCGACCGTTCATACCGGTACAGCTTCAGGGCCTCCTGGGGACATGCCAGGGTGCATACCCCGCAGCCGATGCATTTATCAGGATCCACCACAGCCCTTTCTGCATCCTCATCAATGGCCAGGGCGCCAAAAAAACAACGCTCCGCACAGGTCCCGCATGCCACACAGTCGTCTCCGACCCGGGGAATAAAGTTTGCCGGCAACAGTGCCGACATATTGTCCCACCGGGTCCGGCCCCTTAGCTGAGAACAGCAGCATCCGCAGCACATGCAGATTATAGAACTGTCGGAAAGGGTATTATCCGTCTGCCCGACCAGGCCGAGTTCCTGCATGGCGTCAAAATACTGAATTGCCTGTTCCCGGGTGACTCTTTGGCCTAAGCCAAGCATTTCAAAATGAAGGGCAGTGGGTCCCATCATAATACAATTGGCAACCGGGTTTGAGTCTTTGCATTCACGGACCCCCATTTTTTCGGTACGGGTGCGGCAGGGACAGGGAACCAGGGCCATTTCAGCGGGCGCATGATTCATTATAAAATCATGGGCTTCTTCTGCGGCCAGCACTTTCTGGGCCGGTTCGATGGCCATTTCCACCGGGATGGTCCGGAACACGGGCGTCCCCTTTTCAGACCCTTCATAATAGATATAATATTTATCTTTGATGTAATAATCCTGGTACAATTGGGCCGCCGCAAGGTCATTGGGTTTTACCTCCGGATAAAACTGGTGATGGTTAAGCAACAGCGGCATGGGCGGCAGGGAATAAAAATTACCCATGCCGATCAGGCCGTTTCTTTTGTGCACACCGTCCATCACTTTTTCAACGTGATCCAGGGGCTTTTCAGCGGCATCCGCCACTTCCTGCGTGGTAATGAACTGCCCCGGGCGCCTCATGTGCTGAAGCAGTCCGGCTTCTTCCGGCGAATACACCAGCGCCAGGTGCTTTATAAAAGAAGGCTGCGGGTTACCGTCCGGATCTTTCGGGGCAGTCATGAAATTTTCATCCAGTTTGTTCCAAAGATTCACATACACCGAATTCGCCATGGGTTCCTCCTTATGTAATCAATCAGGGGATTAGGTAGAAGACTGAAGACTGCAGGAAACGGGGAGGCTTTTCATCAAAAACCTTCAACCTGTATTCTTCTAACTTTTACATCTTACTTAACCCCTTACCATTTTTAAGAAAAATACAAAAGAGGCATAAATGACAAAAAACATGCTGAATCGGTCAAAAAAATTCAAAAACCTAAATTGCCCGGTCCATGTTTAATGTATCTGTTTTTGCAAAATCCTCACGCGTCATTAAACAGAAAAACATACAAAATAATGCATCTTCATCTGCCAAATCGAACGTTTTTGCAAATTTCATCAAGCGTTTGTCAGGTGATGTTTCACCATGATAGATTAATGCCTCAATTTTTCCGGGCAGCATGTCCGGCAGGCTCATCAACAAGGCCTTGGCATCATTTACTTTAAGGTGGCCGATATATTTTTTTGCGCACCGGCCCTCTTGTCTTAAATTTTCGCACATTGCCAGTTCGTTGGTAAAAAATGCCCGTCTCTGGCGGTCCAGCTTCATCCGGATAAATGAAATCACAGCGTGGCGTTTATCCCCCAGAAACCGGAACAGGGTTTCAATAAAATCCATGTCTTTATCGCGGCGCGGCTGATCTATTTTCTCTGTTGCAGACAGTTCGCTCTTCTCAAATGCCGAATGATTTGATAATGTGATGACATTTCCTTCTTTGTGATTTTGCATGATTGTTTCCTCCATTTAAATTTTTGAATGATTCTTGGAGGTATTATAAACGGCATGTGTGCGGTTACCGTCACACATCGTCATTTTTTTTATTTTTTTTATAACTAATTGAAAAAAAACATAAAAAATGATAAATAAAATCAATTTTCTTTTCAACATATTGATATTATAGTTTTTCAATCAATCAGACAGTTTTTTTTGCGCTCAACAGAACCGTGAATTTCATTTCACCAAACAATCATAACAATCAGAAAATACTATGAAAGAAAAGCAGCTTATCAATCTTATCAAAGCCGTTGACATGATGGCGAAACCTGACGGCACGACCATCAATGAATTGTCTGCTGAACTCGGGATCAACCGCCGGGCTGTCTACCGGCTCATAGAGACACTGGAGAGCATGCATTTTCCCATATATAATGACAACACGGCATCAGGTCGTGATAAGCCCTGGCGGCTGCAGCCGGAATATATCAAAAAAATGCCCAATATTTCCGTACCGGAATTAAAACTTTCTTTTGCCGAAATGCTGGCCCTGTACCTGCTCAAAGGGGAAGCAGCAATTTATAAAGGCACTCGCTTAGAAGTCGAAGCGCAATCGGCTTTTGACAAAATCAGTGCGTTTCTGCCGCCGCCGGTATTCAAACAGCTGGACAAAATCAAGACCCTGTTCATCCCCCAGTCCAAATTTGCCAAAGATTATTCCGGCAAGGAAGAGGTCATCGACATCCTGGCCGATGCCATCCTGAAACAGAGAATCTGTATGGTGAGTTATTTTTCCTTTTATGATGAAAAGGAAAAACACTACCTCATCGAACCGCTTCATTTTTTTGAAAGCAATGGGGGGATGTATATCTTTGTAAGGGTCCCAAAGCACGACTCCATCCGGACCCTGGCCGTGGAACGGATCCAGAAAATCGACAAGTCCCAAGAAACGTTTGAATACCCGGAAAATTTTGATCCGGAAAAACTGCTGGAATCTTCATTTGACATTATTTACGATGATCCGGTGTCTGTCCGGCTATGGGTTTCTCCGGGCCAGGCCAAATACATCCGGGAAAGAAAATTTTTCCGGAACCAGACCCTAACTGAAAACAAAGACGGCTCCCTGATCCTGGAGATTGAAACTTCGGGCTGGAATGATGTCAAACGCTGGGTGATGTCTCTGGGAGCCGAAGCCGTGGTCATTGAACCCAAAAAATTAAGGCTGGAAATTATAGACGATCTCAACCAGTTGATTTCCCTTTACAACATAGGCGAAACCGCCTTTGATAGTTGAACAATGGGTTTAGAAATGTCATAATCTGATAAAATAATTAAAAACATAAAATGAGCTAAAGCTTCTTAATTTAATGCTTACGATTTCCAGGCCGACAATTCTATAAAAACATACAATACCAAAGAGATACGAACCGTAAAAAAGATCACCTTAAAAAACCTTCAATCAGGAGGAGGCCGCCATGTACTTACCTAAACCCTTTAAAAACTTTAAAGAAAATTTTTCAGACGTTCACCAGCAGTATGAACAACTGGCAAAAACGTGCCGGGAACACGGTCCCTTAGATCAAAAATGCCAGGACCTTGTCAAGCTGGGCATTGCCATCGGCCAGAACTCCAAAGGAGGGGTCATGTCTCTTACCCGAAAAGCTCTGGCATCGGGCGCCACGCCTGATGAAATCCATCATGCTATTTTACTTTCTCTGACAACCGTCGGATTTCCGGCCATGATCGCAGCCATGGGCTGGGCCGGTGAGGTACTGGACAAGAGTTAGAAGCGGTTGTATTTTATCCGGCAAACGCATAACCCGTTTTCCGATCAGGTCCTGGGGACGTGAAATGCCGGAGTCAGCCCGGGTTAAAAAAATTGAATCGGAATGCTGAAAAATGGGGACTTAAAAAATAAAGTAGTCCCCATCCGCCCGGCAAATGGCCAGTTCCGCCACGGTAAGACCATAACGGGCGCGGCCGCTGAGAATCCCTTCACGGGAAAATTGTCCCTTCCCGCCTTCCTGTATTTTAAATAACTTTAAATTATTCAAACCGTTTCTCCCAAAAAATAGATTCCTCCATAGTGTCGGATAGCGGCTCGGACATAATATGCCGGAGAGTATTGATTGGCAAAACGAAAAAATTTCTTTATTTTTTCAATCAAACGAATCTGGTATAATGCATTTTGATAAAAATGATTTAAAAATACTATGCGGATTTAAACCGGAATTAAGTGTTTAAGCAA
>JAQYVU010000041.1 GCA_030145385.1 Desulfococcaceae bacterium | reverse complement strand
GGCTTAGAAAGAAGAATGACAATTGAACGAAGACTGGTCAATGATCCTACATATCATGGCTCCCAGCGAAGAAAAATTTTAGACAGGAGGTGCGGAATCGACCGAAGACAGATATTTTAATCATCCTGTATTTCAATCATCCTGAATTCCGCATAGACTTTTGGCATAAAACTGTTTTTCTTTTATATTTACCTGATGTGAAACCATGATCATTTCTGCCTGGGGAGATCCGGCACCATCCATGGATTCAAAAAGGTATCCCACTGTCGCTCAGATTTTCATTCAAACGAAGAATACGCAGGCGGTTCTGCGTGGATATAGCCGGGTTGCCTTTCAGATATTTATTATTTTCCTTTGAAAACAGGCTCCCTTTTTTCAAAAAATGCCGTAAAACCTTCAATGGCATCTTCTGAACCCGCGACTACTTTACTGCCTTCTGACTCCATTGCGAGTCCCTGGTCCAGGCCTTCGTAAATACCGGCAGAGATGGCTTTTAATACTGATTTAACAGCAAGGGGGGGACGCTTAGCAAGATATTGTGCAAATTCAAGCGTGTTTTCCATCAGCGTTTCCGGGGCAGCAATCTGATTTACCAGTCCGATTTCAAGGGCTTGCCTGGCATCCATACGCTTGCTGAAAAGTATCATATCCAGGGCTTTTGCTTTACCTACAATACGATAAAGACGCTGGGTACCACCCCACCCGGGAATAATACCCAGATTCAGTTCCGTAAGCCCAATTTTCGATTTGGGCGAATCCGCCATAATCCTGAAATGACAGGACAAGGCCAGTTCAAGCCCGCCGCCCAGGGCATGACCGTTGATGGCTGCGATTGTCGGCTTTTCAAACCGATCCACTCTTCGCCACAATTGTCTTCCTTTGTTACCGAGTCCGGGAGATTTTGCGGCATCCGCAACATCCATTCCGGCTGAAAAACATTTTTCCCCGGCACCGGTAAGTATTACCACACGGACTTCCTGATCATTTTCAATTTCATCCAGTATTTTTTCAAGGTCTTCCATGGCCGCCAGGCTCCAGCTGTTTGCCGGCGGTCGATTCATCGTAACCAATGCGATGCTGTCTTTTTTTTCATAAATTAAATTATCATAAGCCATGATCAATCTCCTTTTTATAATTTACCTCCTGAAGATTTCACTTCAGGAGGTAAATTAAATGCGTGTTTCCGCAAATGATTAATTTACATTAATCTCAGGATAGGTAATCATTAAAGTCCGCCAAACGCTGCATCATCAATTTCAATGGCAGCACCACTAAATCCCTGGATTGCATCCAGTTTTCCCAGAGTGACCGGAATCAATGTGTTGATAAAAAACTCAGCTGTTTTCACCTGCCCCTGATAAAAAGCAACATCTTTCTTTTTTGCCCCGTTTGTAAGCTGCAATGATGCGGTTGAAGCTCGCCACAGCAGCATCCATCCCATAATAACATCTCCGACTGTTTCCAGAAACGGCAGAGAATGGGCAAAAGCGGTTTTAAACTGCAGAGACATGGCGTTTTTTCCCAGATGCATGGCAATTTCACCCAGCCGGCTGACCGCTGTTTCAAGCTTTTCGGCCAATTCACTCAAACCGTCAATGGCCTTTGCACTGGCAATAGTTTTATGTATTTCAGTTAAAAAATTTATAAATACCTGACCTTTTTTCATCCCCAGTTTCCGCCCCAGGAGATCCATGGCCTGGATTCCGCTGGTTCCCTCAAATATTGATGTAATTTTGCAGTCCCGGGCATACTGTTCCACCGGAAAATCCTTGCAATAACCCGCACCGCCGTAAACCTGCATAGCCTGGACACAGACCTCATGACCATGTACGGACAAATAATCCTTTACTAACGGCGTCAGCAGTTCAAACATATCATTATATTTTTCACGGTCTTCTTCAGATTCGGAAAGCAATGCCTTTGACCGGCAGGATGCCATATAATAGAAAAAGCTCCGCATGCCGTCCACGTAAGACTTCATCCACACAAGATTTCGCCGCACATCCGGATGATTGATAATGGCAACCGGAGCTGCGTCAGGATTGGCAAAATCCTCCAGAGCCCTGCTCTGGACTCTTTCCCGGGCATAATTCACCGCCAGCATATACGCGGATGACGCATATGCCATTGCCTGAAGGCCGGTACCCATCCTGGCGCCATTCATCATGTTAAACATGATTTTCATCCCCATCCGTTCCTCTCCGAGCAGATAGCCAATGCACTTGCCCTTGCTGCCCATTGCCATGCTGCAGGTCGCGCTGGCATGAATCCCCATTTTTTCTTCGGTTCCGGTGCAGACGATATCATTTCGTTCACCCAGAGAGCCGTCATCACTGACAAAAAATTTCGGAACAATAAAAATTGAAATTCCTTTTGTCCCGGCAGGATCCCCTTCGATTCGGGCAAGCACCGGATGAATAATATTGTCGCATAAATCATGTTCACCGTTGGTAATGAAAATTTTGTTTCCGCTTAAAGTATATGTCCCATCCTCATTTTTTACCGCCGTGGTGGTCAGGGCCCCGACATCGGTTCCCGCGTTTGCTTCGGTGAGCAGCATGGTCCCCCCCCATTCACCGGAAACCAGTTGTTTCACATATTTTTCCTTTTGTTCATCCGAACCGTATTTCTGTATCATTTCAGCCGTGAAGGTTCCCATGGCCGCATAGCTGTACAAAGCCCAATTGCCCCCCATAAAATATTCCACCGCAGCCGTGGCAACAAGTCCGGGAGCTCCCTGCCCGCCCATTTCGGGTGGTACGGAAAGATTGCCCCATTCCCCTTCCAAAAGCAGCTTGTGAGCCCGGTGAAGATTTTCCGGGACTTTCACATTCCCCTTTTCAAATGTGACCCCGATCTCATCGCTTTCCTGAAGTGTGGGCAATATTTCGTTGATCGCCAACTTTCGTGCTTCGGTGAGAATCATATCACAGGTTTTTTTATTAAAATCACTGTATGCATCAAACTTTAACAGCTCTTCCCCGTTAAGCTGTTCCCATATTACAAAATCAATATCCCGTCTGTCTGCGATTAGCTGTGCCATTTTTTCCTCCAAATATTATTATGAAATTTTTTATAAACATCTAACAGGGTGCTGAAAAACGTCATGAGCGCAGGCTATACAAGGCAAAATTCGGCGAAATAGCGGAGTTTATATATAAATGAGCATTTTGAGCCGAATTTTAACGCTGGATAGCCAAGCGCAATAGTTTTTCACACCCTGTTAACGGTATGCACCGTCTTTAATTATCTGTGTCGGTTTAAAGATTTCCCTGTTGAACTTTGAAGCCAGATTTTCCAGCCGTGCTGAAAGGGCTTCCGGTTCAATGTTTTTAATCAAAGCAATCAAACCCATGGGATTACCGGTGGCATTGATAATCGCAGTATCCACATCATCAAAAGAACAGACCCCCTGAGCAACAATCTTCGTCGCCTCATTGGCATTGACTGCCACCAGGTCCATGGGGTCAAATTTATCAGTAGCCTTGGACAGATCAATGTCAGGGCGACCCTGAGACCAGTCATACAGGCCTTTACCGGTTTTTTTTCCCAGCTCATTGGCTTGAAATTTTGCTGTCAACGTTTTTCCAATGGCAAAATCCGGGTGAATCGACTGTGCAAAATAAGTGCTCCCATGATAGCTGATATCAATCCCCGTAAAGTCAATGATCTCATAGGGTCCCATGGGCATCCCCAGTTTCCTCATCACAGCGTCCACTTCTTCGGGTTCAGCAATTTTCTCGTCCAGAATGCAGTTCAGCAAAACACTGCTCGGCGCCTGAACTCGGTTGACAATAAAACCCGGAACATCTTTTTTAACCCGTACCGGAATTTTATTGTTCTTAACCACAAAATCATACCCGATCTGCATGGTCTCGTCCGATGTTTTATCCGCGCGGATCACTTCCACCAGTTTCATTAAAATGGCCGGGTTAAAATAATGCAGCCCCAGCACCTTTTCCGGCCGTGATGTAATGGATGCGATTTCCGAAATTTTCATGGTGGATGTATTGGAAGCAAATATTGTGTGAGCAGGTGCCGCATTGTCCATAATTTGAAAGGTTTCTTTTTTTAAATCCATGATCTCAGGAATTGCCTCGATGACCAGGTCTGCCTCGCGCACGGCCTCCTCAAGGTCGGTACAAGGAATTAAGAGGTCATTTTTGATCTTATCAAAATGGTCCTGGGTCACTTTATTTTTGCTTACCAGTTTTTCAAGACTGGCAAAAATTCTTTCAATCCCCCGATCCACAAACTGTTGCCTGATATCTCTCAAACAGACCCTGTATCCGGCAATTAAGGCGACTTCCGCGATTCCGTGGCCCATATCTCCGGCACCGATCACCGCAACGGTTTTAATGTCATCAATAGTCATCATTCCTCCCTTTAGCAACGTATAGCCTGCTGAACAAAAACGTGTAGTGAATTACACACTATTTACTAATAGTGCTAATAATATACTTGAAATATGTCAATAAAAATAATAGACAATGAAATATAATTAAAAATGAATAAATTTTAATCGATGAAACAGGCACTCCAGTATTTAATCATAAGATGTGCCTCAAGCGTACAGAGTTCCGAGGAATCATATGAAAATCAGCGAACTGGTCAAAATAACAGGCGTTTCAAAAGAGACCATCCATTATTACATTCGTGAAGGTGTTTTGCGAAAACCCCATAAAACAGGCCGAAACACAGCGGATTACAATGAGAGCTATGTTGATCAGATTCGAACCATCAAAGCCTTGCGGGAAAATTATTTTCTGCCGATTCCGGTCATTAAAAAACTGATCAAAAAACACAAAAACCGGAATCTCTCGGAAAAATCCTCCTTTCAATTTTTAAGTGAGTATTTTCGTCCCCTTGACCAGCTTCTATCCAGTGAAGTAAACGGTAAACAATCATTTTTGAAAACTACCGGGCTGTCTGAAAAATGGCTGAACAAGATGGAAGAATGGCATGTGATCACGTCTGAAAAACGTGATAACGAATCATTCTATTCCCAGGATGATGTGATTATCGGCAAACTGATTGCAGATATGGACCGTATTGGAATCGGGCCCCGGGACGGGTTTGATCCGGGTGAGCTGAAGAATTTTACCGCAGTGCTCAGAACATTTGTTGCCAAAAATCTGGAACGCTACATGGAGGCCGGCTGGAATAAAATGTCTCCCGAAGAACTCCGGGAAAAGGGAAGCCAGTCCATGGAAGTAATAAGCCTTTTTTTCTATCACATTTACCGGAAGCTGGTCAGGGAAGAATACAAGCGATACCTGGAAACCCATGGCGAATAGTCTATTATTGACTAAAATACAATAAACAAGATGACATACTCCGGTTCAAATTATAAAAAAATTCGAAGATATCTGTTTGATCAGAGTTTCCGTCTTTTTAGCCTTGCCAAATCATATTCTGCTTTTCAGCGCCGGGCAAAAAAACACTGTCAGATCATCCGGAATATTTCCTATCTGCCGAACGCCAGCATAGCTCACCAGCTGGATATCTATCGTCCGCGGAATTCCGCATTGCCTCGTCCTGTTATCATGTATATTCACGGCGGCGGGTTTACCATGTGCTCAAAGGATACCCATCAGGGCGTCGCCCTCGCCTATGCGGATAACGGATATGTTGTGTTTAACATAAATTACCGCCTGGCACCCAAACACCGATATCCGGCAGCCTTAGAAGATATTGCCCATGCGTGGCAATGGATTGTAAAAAACGCAGCGCGTTTTGGCGGTGATTCACAGCAAATAACCGTAGCCGGAGAATCCGCAGGCGGCAATTTAACACTGGCCCTTGCAGCGGCGAGCTGCTTTCGAATAAAGGAACCGGTGGCAAAGTTTATTTGGGATATGGGGGTTGTTCCGAAAAGTATTATGGTTTTGTGCGGAATGCTGCAGGTTAGTAATCCGCATCGCCTGACAAGCGTCTGCCCGCCCATTAACCGGTTATCCCAAAAACTGAATTTAACAATCGCCCGGGATGTTTCCCGCGCATACTTAGGCCGTGGATACAAAAAACTTCATACAGACCGGATGCTTGCCGACCCCCTGCTGATTCTGGAGTCTGACGCCAAGCCGGATCGATTGTTTCCCCTCACCTATGCCATGGTGGGCACCCATGACATCCTGCTTGATGATACCCGGCGTCTGGAAAAAGCACTAACATCCAAAAACATCCAAAACACTGTCAGCTATTTCCCGAACCAGGGCCATGCATTTCATTTAATAGGAATCAGCGATCAGGCAAAAATCTTTTGGCATGAAAACCTGGCTTTTCTTGCCAGTGTTACCAAAAAGAGATTAATTGGGAAAAATTAGAAGACGTTTCTGCTTTTGACAACCTGAGAATAAAAGCGCTGCCTGGAAAACACATCGGCGGTATTTCAACTTTTAACTCAGGGTATCAATGAATCAGTCTTTTCCGGTGGTGATTCGGAATACAGCAAGGAACTGGAAAAAGCTTTATCTGACGAAAATCCGGAGGTGTGTCTGATGCCGATTTCAGGCGGCAGCATCGGTCGGCTAAAAGTTCACATGAATGAAAAGATGCTGCCCGCCTGGTCAAATCATCAAAAACGGATTTTATCATTCCCATACATTACCATTCGCATTGATTGCTGTTTTATGATAATTTTTTTAAAAATAATTTAGCCAATCTTAATTTTATATGTTATAAACTTTCATTTAAAAATATTTTTGACATTTGAATGCATCTTGCATTTCGGAATTTTAAAACTCATGGAGAACTTATGTGTCGTTTATTTGCGGTAACCAGTGAAACACCTTTATCACCTATGACTGCACTTAAAGCACTGGACGTAATGCGGGAAGGCCATGACGGATCCGGCGTTGGTCTCTTTTTACGCGACCTTGGCGGCCCTTTTGAAGAAATGAAAGATGCGCCGATTTTGTCCGGCATATTTACTGAGGAAGGCTTAAAACGCCTTGATGTATTTATGATGGACATCGGATTCATGACAAAATACAAAATTTCCTTTAAAATCCCTAAAACAAATAATAACGGCATTCCGAAAAGAGATGTGTATTTGGTTCGTGCCTATGAATACCCGGAAGAATGGGAGGACATGAGCTGGGATGATAAGAAAACACAACTGATGATGATCCGCCTGAAACTCCGGGAAATGGGAGAAGAAAAAAAAGATATGATCATTTTTTCCTTTTGGCCGGATGTCATCATGATCAAGGAAATCGGCGATCCGCTGACAGTCGGACGCCATCTTCAGCTTGACCGGAATGATCTTCAGGCACGTGTCATTATGGCTCAGGGAAGACAAAACACCAACTATGATATTAATCTTTATGCCTGCCATCCTTTTTTTGTGCAGGGTTATTCTACAATGACCAACGGAGAAAACACTGCATTTACTCCCATCAAAGAGTTTCTTTCAACCCGGGGATTCCCCGGTTACAGCGGATTCCAGTCTGACTCTGTTGTCTTTACCCATATTCTGCACTATGTTATTTCGAAACTGGGGTTTGAAGTTGATGCATACAAACATATTATCACCCCGCTTCAGGAACAGGACATGGAGAAACATCCGAACAGCGCTTTCTTAAAACACCTCAAACATACCTGCCGGAGACTAATCATTGACGGCCCGAATTGCGTCATCGGGTGTCTGCCGGACCACTCCCTGTTTATGGCCCAGGACCGCAAAAAATTAAGGCCGGGTATTGTCGGCGGACGCCCCGGCATGTTCGCATTTTCTTCTGAAATCTGCGGCCTGGATGCTGTCATTCCGGACCGTGACCAATCCAAAGATTTCCAGCCCATGTATCTGGACACCGCCATTGTAGGTCCGGATCGACAGGAAATATCCATCTGCCGTCAGACCGATCCGTTAAATCTTTCCAATTAAACGATTAAACATTCAATCTTAAAGAGCATTTAATTTTATTTGACTGCTGCCACCCCTATTTCTGCAGGTTTTTTGTAAACATAGCCCTTGCGGATAAACAGTGTTTATTTTTATTAACCATGTTATTAAAAATCTTTTGCCTTTTGTTTGATTTTCGATATTAATGATATCTTGTGACAGGAATGTGAATTGCCTGTGACAGAAACACAAATATGGAAATAACGAATTAAGGGAGAATATTTATGAGCAATTTATATGATACTGTATATCAGGAATCGATTAATGATCCGGAAAAATTCTGGGGGCAAGTGGCCGAAGACTGCCTTTGGTATAAAAAATGGGATAAAGTACTCGATGATTCCAACAAGCCCCTTTACCGCTGGTTTACTGGCGGTGAACTCAATACCTGTTACAATGCACTGGATTATCATGTGGATGAACGCGGCCGCGGCGATCACATTGCAATTATCTATGACAGCCCGGTAACCAATACCATCAAAAAATTCACGTATGCCGAAACCAGGGATATTGTTGCAAGGTTTGCAGGCGTTCTTGCCGCACAGGGTGTTGTAAAAGGTGATCGGGTCCTTATTTATATGCCGATGATCCCTGAAGCCGCCTTTGCCATGCTGGCCTGCGCACGAATCGGTGCGGTTCATTCCGTTGTTTTCGGCGGATTTGCCGCCAAGGAACTGGCAACGCGTATCGAAGATGCCAAGCCCAGGGTTATTGTTTCCGCATCCTGCGGCATTGAAGGGCAGCGAATCATCAAATACAAACCGCTGCTTGACGAAGCTATTGAATTTTCATCGGTAAAACCCGAAAAATGCATTGTTTACCAGCGCCCCCAGGAAACTGCGTCCATGATTAAGGGACGGGATCTGGACTGGGCTGAAGAAACAGCTGCCGCTACCCCGGCAAAATGCGTACCGGTGGCAGCCACCGACCCGCTTTATATTCTTTATACTTCAGGGACAACCGGACAGCCAAAAGGTGTCGTACGGGATAACGGCGGACACTTGGTGGCCTTAAAGTGGAGCATGAAGGCGATTTACGATATTGATGAGAACGATGTCTGGTGGGCGGCGTCTGACGTGGGCTGGGTTGTGGGACATTCTTATATTGTCTACGCCCCGCTGTTTAAAGGCTGCACCACCATTCTTTTTGAAGGCAAACCGGTGGGTACCCCGGATGCGGGTGTGTTCTGGCGTGTTATTTCCGAACACAAGGTCAAATGCATGTTTACAGCCCCGACCGCATACCGTGCCATCAAACGCGAAGACCCGAATGCCGAACTGATGAAGGGCTATGATCTGTCTGATTTTAAAATTCTGTTTCTTGCCGGGGAACGATCTGACCCGGATACCATTCAGTGGTCTGAAAAGCATCTCAACGTCCCGGTCATCGACCACTGGTGGCAGACGGAAACCGGTTGGGCGATTGCCGCTAATTGCATGGGTCTGCACCACTTTCCGGTCAAATACGGTTCCCCGACCAAGGCGGCCCCCGGCTGGGATGTGAAGGTGCTCAATGCCTACAATGAAGTGGTGCCTTCCGGTGAAATCGGGGCGTTGTCCGTCAAGCTGCCCCTGCCCCCGGGAACATTACCGACCCTGTGGCAGAATGATGCACGCTATATTGAATCTTACCTGGAAGAATACCCCGGTTATTACAAAACCGCAGATGCCGGCATTATTGATGCGGACGGCTATATTTATGTGATGTCGCGGACAGATGACATCATCAATGTGGCCGGGCATCGGCTGTCCACCGGCGCTATGGAGGAAGTCCTGGCCGACCATCCGGAAGTAGCCGAGTGTGCGGTACTGGGTGTTGAAGATAAACTCAAAGGACAGATTCCTGTTGGATTTCTGGTTTTAAACGCCGGCGTTCAACGTGACAACAGTGAAATCATCAAAGAAGTTATCCAGATGGTGAGGGATCGCATCGGCCCGGTGGCTGCATTTAAGATGGCGACTGTTGTTAAGCGTCTGCCAAAGACCCGTTCCGGTAAAATCTTGCGGGGCACCATCCAAAAAATCGCAGACAATAAGGAATGCAAAGTACCGGCAACCATTGATGATCCGACAACGCTGGATGAGATTGAACTCGCCCTGGAAGGCATCGGACTGGCAAAAGCAAGGAAACAATAATAAACTAAAAAAAACAGCCGGCAGAAAGCACTCTATTCTGCCGGCTGTGATATCTTCATAATATCAGATCGATTATTTTCCCAGATGCTGCCGGACCAGCTCCACTCCCAGGTCAACTGCCGTAAAATTCGCTTCAAGAAAATCTTCTGCAAACCGCTTTGCGATCAAACTTTTGATTGATTCGATTCTGACAAGTTCCGTTACGGCGATAACAGCCCCCAGCATGCAGATATTCAAAACAACAGGGTTTTTGATGACATCCATGACTGCCTCATATAAAGGCAGTTCAATTCTTCGGGCATCGACTTTTCTTGAATTTTTGACCAGACGGCTGTCTGTGATTAACACTCCTCCGGGACGTATCATTTCCTGATATTTGTTAAAAGCTGTCTGAGTCAGACAAATCAGAACATTGGCCTGGGTGACCCGGGGAAAATAAATGGGCTTGTCCCAGATAATCACATCGCTCCGCGTGGCCCCGCCCCTGGCCTCTGCGCCATAGGATTGCGTCTGAACCGCATTTAATGATTCATACCGGACAGCGGCTTCGGCCATCAGAATGGCAGCGGTAATCACCCCCTGACCGCCGGAACCTGAAAATAATAGTCTGCTTTTTTCCATGGTTATCTATTTTGGCGTGCTTTTAAAATGAGTTGATCATACTCCCGGCAATATTCAGGAAGGTCCTTTTTTACAAAAACACCGCGTTCAATGAGGTCCGGGTCTGTTTGTTTTTTTTCTGATCCGATACGAACGGTACGTTTTTTATACACTTTAAGCATATCCACGGCATCACCGACTTTGTTGCGCCGGCCAAAATGAGTGGGACACTGACTCAGGACTTCAAGAACTGAAAAGCCTTTATGAACAATTGCCTGCTCGATCAAATCCGATAATTCATGAACATGATAAGTTGTAGTGCGGGCGACAAATGTCGCCCCTGCGGCAACGGACAGGTCAACAACATCGAAATTGTGATCAATATTGCCGTAAGGCGCTGTGGTCCCCATCGAGCCATAACCGGAAAGCGGTGAAAACTGCCCTCCGGTCATTCCGTAAATCCGGTTGTTCATGACAATTGCCGTCATTTCAATATTCCGGCGAGCCGCATGAATAAAATGATTGCCGCCAATCGCAAGGGCATCGCCATCTCCCATTGGCACGATAACATTCAGTTCCGGCTTGCTCATTTTCACACCGGTCGCATATGCAAGGGCACGGCCATGAATCGTATGCATGGAATGGAAATCAACATAACCGGATATACGGGCGGAACAGCCGATACCGGAGACCATAACAATATTTTTTTTGTTTAATCCTAAATTATCAACAGCACGGAGCAAAGCGTTTAAAATAATCCCATGGCCGCAGCCCGCGCACCACATGTGGGGAAAAAATCGTTGCCGGATATAATCTTTGACTGCCATGGCTCAGACTCCTTTTCCCTGTATCACGCGAAGGATATTCCTGATATCAGTGGGGGTAATGAGTTCCCCGTCGATTCGGTTGGCCAGAAATATTTTTTCAGGCATATCAGCAGCCAGCCTGACTTGCTGAAGCACCTGGCCCATATTCATTTCCACTACCACCGTAAACTTTACATTATTACAGGCCTCTCTGACAATATCTACTGGAAAGGGCCAGAGCGTCTGAAGTTCAAGCAGTCCAAGTTTCTCACCCCGGCTGCGCCGATTCTCCACCAGGTGAAGTGCGGAACGGGCGGACGCACCATAGGAGATCAGGAGAACATCCGCATCTTTCACATGGTGTTTACGAAATCTGGCAATCTGATGGCTGTTATTTTCTATTTTATCAACCAGATGACGGATGAGCCCATAAACGATTTTCGGGTTGTCCGAAGGAAAGCCCCACATGTCGTGATAAAGTCCGGTCACATTATAACGGTGCTCGTCGCCGAAATCCGACATGGGCAGGCGTCCGTCTTCCCGGGGAAGATATGGATGATAGTCAATCCCGCTTTTTACCGATGTTCGAAGGCGTTTTACCAGTGGGATATTACCGGGTTCCGGAATTTCGATTTTTTCACGCAAATGACCGGTTGCTTCATCAAGCAGTAATATAACCGGTGTCCGGTAGGTTTCCGCAAAATTAAACGCCTCCACGGTCATCCGGAAAATATCCTGATGGTTGGAGGCTGTCAGGGCAATAATGGCATGATCCCCGTGTGTGCCGTATCGCGCCTGGTTGACATCCCCCTGACCGGCATGGGTGGGAAGTCCTGTTGAAGGACCTCCCCGCATGACATTAACGATCACACAAGGGATTTCAGCCATCACCGCATATCCCAGCGCTTCCTGCATCAGTGAAAACCCGGGACCGGAAGTGGCGGTCATGGCTTTATGGCCGGTTAAAGAAGCCCCGGTAATCGCGCACAGCGATGAAATCTCGTCTTCCATCTGCAAAAATTTACCGCCGATCCGGGGCAGCCGGCTCGCCATCTGTTCGGCAATCTCGGTTGAAGGCGTGATAGGATAACCGGCAAAAAATTCAAGCCCGGCATAAAGGGCGGCTTCCACGCAAACCTCATTGCCTTGAATAAATTTGATGTTTTTATTCATGACCATTCTCCGGTTTGGTGCAAAATACTTCAATGGCCAGGTCAGGACACCTGAGTTCACATTGCCGGCAGCAGATACAATCCTCCGGACGGACCGCTATGGCCTTTTGCTCGTTATCCAGTTCCAGCACCTGTTTCGGGCAAAATTCAACGCAGATACCGCAGCCTTTACACCATGACGATTCTATGTGGTGGGATTGAAGTTTTTTCTTTGACATGCCTGTATTTTTCTTGTTGAAAATTCCTGATATCTGTTACCTGCTGCCTTCTACCTATCCCCTGCTTACTCAATAATTCTTATCCGCATAATCAACCCACCCCCCGGCTTCCACCAGGGCACGGTCAAAACCGGATATGGTAAACGATATTTCAGTTTCTTTGCCGTCTGCCTTTATGATAAACAGATTATTTTTTAAATCCGTTTCAATGTTCGTGGATTTATCTGAAAATTCTGCAAAAAGCCGATCGATATCTTCTGCGGGCAGTTCAACCGCCATCATTCCGCAGTTAAACATGTTCTGGCGAAAAATCCGCGCATAACTTTCCGCGATCACCAGGTTAATGCCGTTGACTTCCAAGGCCCAGGGAGCATGTTCCCGGGATGATCCGCAGCCGAAATTCGAACGGGTAATGATAATGCTTTTGCCGCTGATATCTTTTTCAGGATCAAACCCATCGAATTTCAAATCTTCGAGCAAATATGGTTTTAAGGCTTCCTTGGTAATCTCAGTTAAATACCGTGCCGGAATAATTTCATCCGTGTTTATATCTGCGCGATCCAGAAAAAGAACTTGTCCGTTAAAATTCTTCATTATGTGTTTTCCTATGCTTTGATAGTCTCGTTAAAAACCAGATCCTGACGGCAAGGTATAAAAGTTCACCAATCTTATAAAAATTGGCAAGGTGCCCAAATTCTGAGTAATGATTCGTACTCTTCGTACTATGAAGAAACGAATAATGTTGCGCAACGCAGAAGTTGGACTTTTTACGAAGCCGTCAAGCATTGTACAATTTTGAATTCGTGATATAACCGGCAATTGCCGTTGCGGCGGCTGTAGCCGGACTCATGAGGTGAACCATGCCGCCTTTGCCCATTCGTCCGAAAAAATTCCGGTTCGTCGTGGATGCACAGACTTCACCTTCAGCAATAACCCCGTTACTCATTCCCAGGCATGCGCCGCATGTCGGATTGGTGACACAGAATCCGGCGTCCATGAATATTTTGATAATCCCCTCTTCCAGCGCCATGTTGAAGATCGCCGGTGTCGCCGGGGACACAATCCCCCGGACGGAGTCGCTGATTTTTTCTCCTTTTAGCACTTCAGCCGCCACCCGGAGATCTTCGATTCTGCCATTGGTACAGGAACCGATATACACCTGATCGACCGGTGTACCGTCCATTTCGCTGACCGGCTTGACGGTGTCCGGTTTATACCCGTAAGTCACCTGGGGCGAAAGACCACCGGCATCTATTGTGATCACATCATCATATGCCGCGTCCGCATCCGGGCAAAATTCCTGAAATGCAGTCATCGCGGCCTCTTTTGATTCATATTCATCGGAAATAAACGGCCAGAGATAATCCACCGTGTTCATATCCGGATAACAGATACCGCAGGTACCACCCGCCTCAATTGCCATATTACAAAGTGTCATCCGGGCTTCCATGCTCATTTGCTCAACCACCGTTCCGGCAAATTCAATAACCTTGTTGGTTGCGCCGTTAACTCCCAATTGACCGATAATTGAAAGAATCACATCTTTGGCAGATACCCCTTCCGGCAATATTCCGGTGATTTCCATCTTTATGGTTTTGGGGTAGTGAAACGCGCAAACCCCTTTTAAAATTCCCACTTCCAGGTCGGTTGTGCCGACACCGGCGGCAAACGCACCGAATGCCCCGTGGGTGCAGGTATGAGAATCCCCCATAATAATGGTATATCCGGGCCGGACAAACCCTTTTTCAGGAAAAATAGCATGGCAAACACCGTTTCTGCCGATATCAAAAAAGTCCTTAATATCATTTCGCTTTGCCCAGTCCCGGATAATTTTTCCCTGCAGAGCGGTCTTGGAATCCTTGGCCGGCGTTACATGATCAATCACTGCTTTAATTTTCGCAGGATCATAAACACGGTCTTTGCCGCGGTTCACCAGGTCATTAACTGCCACGGGTGTTGTAATTTCATGGCAGAATACCGAATCCAGCTTTATGACATGGATATCACCGTACGGATTGTCAACAAAGTGCGCATCAAAAATTTTTTCAGCAACCGTCTTGCCCATCATTTCTCCTTACAAATTACAATCAAAACATTTATTTACAAGATTGCCTTCAGGAAAGTTCAAACATTATTCGGATTCCGAGGCAGTCAGTTAATCAAAATCAATTATTTACTAATGGTTACAAAGATAGCAAGTACCAGAACATAAAAAATTTTTCCCCTTTCAATCATACGAACGAAGAAAAATTTATAAATGCTTTAGATAACGTGTTTTTATTAATTAGTCAAATTACTTTGTGAAATGCAAAAAAATCCGGCGCAGACGGTATCGGACCTCACAACATTTATATAACCGGTTATATCACTGTTGTATGTTTTCCACCGGACGCCCGCACCAGAAAATCCGAAAACAGCCACCCGACAATGGCCAGGCATTCCATGTCCAGATATTTTTCCGCACGGCGCTCAAACAGCACGGAACAATCCGTTGGGAATTCTTCATCCGCATCATTGAACAACAAATACAGAGGTAAGCGGGGCAGCGATAATACCTGCATGGTCAGGTCATAGGATAATCCTTCATTGCAGACATTCCCGCCCAGCATCATGCAGGCCGACGCCAAAACCTTTGCCCGGCCTGAAAAATGCTGTGCTATGGCTTTTTCCGTATTGTTGGAAAAATAATTAACCAGCGGGGCGGCATCTTTAAAGTCCCGGTAGGATACCCATTGTGAATCCTGATCCATTTGTGCAGTGCCTGGCTCAAAATGCAAAAGGTATTTCAGCAGGACGACATTAACTGCAAAATGCGGCGACCGGCCGTTATCATCAGAAATTCCGTCAGGTTTTACCCGGTAGTCTTTACCAAAAAAAGGGATGATTACATCATCGGCTTCTATACGAATACCTAAGATTTCTTCTTTTCCGGTAAAATCCTGCGCATTGACCTGCGCCATATAATTTTCATATGTTTTTTCATAGATTGATGCTTTTTCAGTCACCGCTGATCTTACTCCCAGCCGCCGATCAGATGTAAATGCAAATGAAACACCTCCTGACCGCCGCCTTTTTCCGTGTTAAAAAACAGACGGTACCCGGATTTATTCACCGACATTTTTTCAGCCATATCTTTTGCTGTCATAATTAAATCACTGACAATCGTTGCGTCCGAATCCTCCAGGTCATTAATACTGCGGATATGTTTTTTCGGAACTATCAGCAGGTGAATGGGAGCCAACGGGTTAATATCCTTAAAAACAACCAGTTGATCATCTTCATGCAAAAACTCGGTTGGGATTTGTTTGTTGATGATTTTACAAAAAATACAGTCTTCATTTTCCATGGCTCATGCATTCTCCAACTTTAAATTTGATTTTTTACAGGATTATTAGAATTTCTGAAACAGAACCTTTCGCTTTATTTATCTCCCATCCATCCGGCTTGACACCTCTTCGCAGGTTGATATCTCTACCCGTGTTTGACAACCAGAATGGATGTTTTTTCAAGCGAACGGACCAGTTTCACACTGATATCACCCATAATAAACTCTTCTGATTTTGACATTTTTTTACGGCCGATAACAACCATATCATATTGACCTTTTGTGAAAAAATCGATTATTCCTTCCGTAACCGATGGATACTGATCCGTCAAGAGCTGTATATCAATCTGGTCGGGATCAAGCCCTTTTTCGGAAACCAGCCGCTGTTTTGCCTTTTCGAGCAATGATTTATGTTTGGCAGGCTGTTCATCCATAAATTTTTTGCCCATCAGTTCCTCGCCGGATGTCGGTTTCCGAAATACATGAATTAGCGTGATACGGCATCCTTCAGGACAAAAGGACATATTGATTAAAAAATCGACAACCGCCCTGGATGCGACCGAATCGTTTAATGGAATAAGCAAAGAATTCGCCAAAGCCTTCCCCCTTCCTTTTTCCGGTATTTCCATACTTTAAAAAACAACCGCGTTCATTCAATTCAGCCTATCTGCAATATCCCCGGATCAGTCGGGGCGGCAGTTGTTCAAATGCCATATTGACGTGGTCCACAAAATTTTTCAGCCCGTTGTTTTCAATGACCAGTCCAAGCTGATTGCCGAGCACACACAAAGAATCCACATCTGATTCATGAAGCTTCAGAGCCTGGCTGTGATAAATCCGAATCACCCCGATGACGGATGTCCGGTATTTGATGGGAATGCCCATCATCGAGACAATGCCTTCTTTTTTTGCGGCCTCGGGATACTGAATCCGGGAATCATTCTGAATGTCTTCGATCACTTCCACTTTTCCGGTGCCAAGCGAACAGTATTTATCATCTATAAAAAGAGGCCCCTTGCTCAGATATTCGTCACTGATTCCGTGACTGCTGACGCGAAACAGCTGCTGTTCGATTTGATCCAGAATCAGAATACTGCAGCCTTTAACCCTAAACGTGCGGCAAACCCCTTCAACCAGATGATTGATAAGAAGATTAAAATCATCATAGGTGGAAATGGCATTCGTGATGGCTTTAAATTGTTTGAGGTAAAATTTTCGTTCAGGTTTCTGTGTCATGGTTTCTCCTTTTCCCATAACCTAATTGACATGATGGTTTTGCGCCCGGCAATTTATGTGCATCATGCACACCTGTCATAAAACGCCTGAAATGCGTTTTTCCAGTTACCCTTTAAGGTCGTCCGGGTCACGGAGTGCTGCAGTTGCTTTAAAAACCGTGACCGTGACACCTCCACTGCCCCCATCCGCTTTAAATGATCCGTTTTGACCTGACAGTCAATCAAATCAAAAGACAGGGCATTTAAAAACCGGCACAATGCAACAAAAGCAATTTTTGACGTGTTGCTGACATATGAGAACATGGATTCACCGAAAAAACTGCCGCCCAGGGAAAGACCGTAGAGACCGCCGGCCAGTTCGCCCTGATACCAGACTTCAACGGAATGGGCATATCCGGATTCAAAAAGACGGCAATAGGCTTCGATCATTTCTTCCCCGATCCATGTTTCCTGGAAATTTTTTACGCGAACAGAAGCACAGGCGGAGATCACGCGATCAAAGGCCGTATCGCAGGTTATTTTAAATGTCCCCTGCCGGATGGTCCGATTTAATCGCTTTGAAATGTAGATATCCGATGGATAAAGCAGAAGTCGCGGATCCGGAGACCACCACAGGATTGGCTCATCTTCGGTGAACCAGGGGAATATTCCCATTTGATATGCCAGTAAAATCCGTTTTTCACTCAAATCGCCCCCAACAGCCAGCAGACCCTCTGGTTCTGCAAAATGAGGGGGGGGAAATGAATTTTTTTCAGACAAACGAAAAATCGGCATGCCGGAAATCAGGAATAATTAAACATCAATTGGTTATCTTTAACTTTAACATAGACAGCCCCGCCATTTGACAAACGGCCAAAAAGAATCTGATCCGTGAGGACATCCTTGATTTCCTTCTGAATCAGGCGGTCAAGGGGCCTGGCTCCGAAATGCGGATCAAAACCTTTTTGAGCCAGCCACTGCCGGGCAGGGTTTGATAATTTGATGGTGACTTTTTTGGCTGTGAGCTGGGGGGCAAATTCATCGATAAATTTATCCACCACCCGTTCCATAATTTTCAAATTTAACGATTTGAATGAAATAATGTCATCCAGCCGGTTCCTGAACTCCGGACTGAAAAATTCATTCACCGCTTTTTTGCCTTTTGCGGCCGGATCCAGTGCGGAGTCACCGCCAAAACCGATGCTGGTACTGACCATTTCCCGAGCCCCGGCATTGGATGTCATAATCAGGATAATATTCCTGAAATCCGAGGTCTTACCGTTATTGTCGGTCAATGCGGCATGATCCATCACCTGGAGAAGGATGCTGTATAGATCAATATGTGCTTTTTCAATTTCATCGAGCAGCAATACACTGTATGGATGCTTCCGGATCTGATCGGTCAGCAGTCCGCCCTGGTCAAATCCGATATACCCCGGGGGGGCTCCGATCAATCGGGCCACGGCATGCTTTTCCATATATTCACTCATGTCAAAACGTAAAAACTGGACCCCGAGCAATCTTGCAATCTGTTTGGCAACTTCGGTTTTTCCGACACCGGTAGGTCCGGTAAACAAAAAGGACCCGATGGGTCTTTCCGGTGCGCTCAAGCCTGCCCGGGAGCGCTTAATGGCAGTTACAAGAGATCTGATCGGCTCATCCTGACCGAAAATCTTTTCTTTGAGCCGGTCACCCAGAAATTCCAGGTTTGACCGGTCTGAATTACTCACACTCTGGGTGGGGATTTTAGCTATTTTTGAGACCACTTTCTCTACGTCTGACGGCTGCACGCGTTTACGTGTCTTTGAAGTTGAAAGCCGCAGCAGAACACCGGCTTCATCAATAACGTCAATGGCTTTATCCGGCAAAAAACGTTCGTTTATGTGCTTGGCCGAAAGTTCAGCTGCAGCTTGAAGCGCCTTGTCCGTATATTTGATCTGGTGATGGTCTTCATAATAGACCTTCAGCCCCTTAAGGATTTTGACTGTATCGGATACGGATGGTTCTGAGATTTCTATTTTTTCAAACCGCCGGGAAAACGCCCGGTCCTTGTCAAAAAAGTTTTTAAATTCTTCATACGTCGTGGAACCGATGCATCTTAAGTCTCCGGTTAAAAGAGACGGTTTTAAGATATTGGACGCATCCATGGAACCGCTGCTGGTAGCTCCGGCCCCGATAATCGTATGGATTTCATCAATAAACAGAATGGCATTTTTCTTTTTCTGCAAAGAAGCAATAATCGATTTTAACCGCTGCTCAAAATCACCCCGGTACTTGGTTCCGGCCAGCAAAGCCCCTAAGTCCAGAGAATAAATCCTGGCGTCTGCGAGTATATCCGGAATTTTATTTTCTGCAATTTTCTGCGCAAGCCCTTCAGCCATGGCCGTCTTTCCAACACCGGCATCGCCCACAAAAACCGGATTGTTTTTCCGGCGGCGGCAAAGAACCTGTATGGTTCGCTGCATTTCAGATTCCCGGCCGATCAGCGGGTCCAGTTTACCGAGAATGGCCCGCTCCACCAGATCAATGGTAAATGCTTCTAAAGGGTCGGTTTTTGCTTTTTTGCCCTTTTGCCTGGGAATCCCCCCGGCGTCAGGTTCTTCCTTAAAATGTTCTTCCCGGCTGCCGTGGGAAATCACATTTAATACATCCAGCCGTGTAATCCCCTCGGCTGCCATAAAATACGAAGCGTGTGATTTTTTTTCCTCGAGCATGGACGCCAGAAGATCGCCAATATATACGGTCTCCTTTTCCGCGGAACGGGCGTGATTCACGGCACGCTGAATAACACGCTGAAACCGCATGGTTTGCTGCAATACATATTCCTGCTCATCCGGCACCCGATCAAGTTTTTTATTAAAAAAATTTTCAAGTTCATTCTGGATGTTTTCCACATCTCCGCCACAGGATTCAATCAGCTCGATTCCGCCGCTGTCATGGACAATTGCATATAGAACATGTTCAATGCAGACATATTCATGTCTTCGTTTACGGGCTTCTTTTACCGCGGTGCTCAATATGGCACTTAATCCCTTGCTAATCATAATATTATGCCTTTTCTATGGAACTTTTCAGCGGAAATCCTCTTTCCATTGCAAGTTCATGAGTTGTTTCCACTTTTGTTTCTGCTATCTCAAATGTATAAATACCGCACATCCCCTGACCGGTTTTATGAACATTGAGCATAATCCGGGTCGCGTCTTCAAATGATTTATGAAAAACGCTCATCAGTAATTCCACGACAAATTCCATGGTGGTATAATCATCGTTGTGCAGCAGCACTTTATACATGGGGGGTTCAGTTATATCTTCCCGGGTTTCTGCAATTACCTCACCCTCTGTTTCCGGGCTGATTCCATTCATTTATTTACTCCGGATTCCACTCAAAACCGACTGGCTGTGAACAATTAAAAGTTATATTTTATGATTCTGCACGAAACCTTTGTTTTCATATAATGAAATTATTCTCATCAATTTTCATGCAAAATTTAAGAACTAATATAAACACCTATTTCAGAGAATGCCATTATTAATAAAATTTTACAAAAAAATAATGGTGAGATTCAATCTAAATTTGAAATAATGAAAAAAAGGGAACCGAAATTTATTGAATATTTTGAAATATAGTTAATTTACAAAAAAGTCGGGGAATTATTGTATTTGGAAAAAATTATGTGTTTGTTCCAGGAAAATGAATAAAACAACGATTTAACCCATTGCCGGATGTATCAACCCGGTCAATTTTAATATACGCCTTATATTTTTATAAAATAAGGCAATACGATCAAAACGATACCACAAAGAACAAGAATATATATATTTGTTACAAAATAAGGAAATACAATTAACCCGATGCCGCTTAAAAACGGAATAACAGCTTTTTGTTTTTTGCCATAAACAAAAAATCCTAATCCGATTGAACCGAATATAACTCCCCACATTAAAGCAGTTAAATATCAGCGCGGTATTTAATCTGCATACCGTTTAGAAAATTACGCAGGATCTGATCCTGGCAGTCCCGGTAATTCTTATGACCGGGTTTACGAAAAAACGCACTTAATTCATGTTTACTCATTCGCAAATTTGCCAGGGCCATAATCGCTAAGACATCTTCGCCTTTCAGGTTTAATGCAATTTTTAATTTTCTGAAAATGATATTGTTCGTTAAACGGTTCTCCGGCTCAGGCTGTGGTCCTTCTTTTTTGCCTCGTTTATCATTAATCAGACCGTTCAAGAAAATCGCCAGCTGAGTATCACTGCATTTCTGATACGCCGGATCATCCTCTTTTTTCAGCCAGTCGCTGATCTGCTCCCGCGTTACCTGATGATCAGCTAACCCGAATATGGCAATCATTTTCGAATCATCAAAGTCGAAAACATAGCGGATACGGCGTAAGATATCATTATTTGTCATAATTATGTCCTTATTTAAACTGCAGTTGCGTCACAGAGATTCACTGCCTGATTTCGTTGGTAACTTTTACCTGTTTTCTGCTTTCTTTATAAATTCGATTCATTTATTTGTAAATTCAATTTATTTTAATTTATCTATCATTTGAAACCGAATGCCCAGTATAAAATTATGGACGATCGCTATTTTTCTATAAATGACAAAAAACCGGATAAAATTTTATCAGATCGCTATTCCGCCAGTTTCGGTTCTGAATCCAGCATCCAATGAATAAACAATAATCAACGCTGCTTTTTCAGGACGCTGTCAATTTTTTAATAATATATTCACATGAGTCAAAAACGCTCGAAATTATTGTTTACAGTCAAAAGATCCCAACATTTTTTTTGGGGAGAGGAGGGTAAACTAAAAAACGAGGTTTCCGTTCCGGCACTATTTATCAAAAACGTTATGCGCGATCAAGTATTATACAAAGCACAATATTAAAAGCACTATTATACTGGAATTCTGCCAAATGCTGATTTTTTTATATCCCATTTTCTGAAGAATAACTTTCATCTTTTTACTTCTCATGATATTTTAGATTTTTCTAAAAAAATTAATAAATTTAAAATTTCTAAAATTGAAAGCTTACTTGAATTGATAATCAGATGACAATTAAAACATATGAATCAGGGAATTAATCCATTTTAAAACCCACTTTGTCTAAAAAACAAAGAATTTATTTGATACCTTTATACTGAGGGGCAAATGACATCGACAACAATCATCGGATTTATCAATAATGCCGCGTTGCTTATAACCCTGGTCTTCATTTACGATGTTGTGGCATTGAGGCAACCCGTCCGAAAATCCAGTTTAAATCAAATTCTCCTGGGAGCTGTTCTTGGTTTCATCGGGATTGGAATTATGATGAATCCATGGGAGTTTATTCCCGGGGTCATCTTTGATTCACGTTCTGTATTGCTCTGCATCACCGGTTTTTTCTTTGGGACGCTCCCTACCCTGGCAGCCGTGACGCTTATGGGCGGATACCGGTTGGCAATCGGCGGAATCGGAGCGTGGACAGGGACTGCAATTATCGTAACTTCCGGGGCGGCTGGATTGGCGTGGCGGCATTGGCGAAAAAAGGATCTTAATGACATATCTTCCGGAGAACTGTTTTTATTAGGGATTGTTACCCATATTTTGATGCTGTTTTGCATGCTGACATTACCGCGTTCGATAATATTTGATGTACTTTTCAAAATCAGTTTACCGGTGATATTAGTTTTTCCTTTAGGTACGGTGCTCTTGGGAAAGTTAATACTCAACCGTCACGAACGCATCCGCTCTGAAAAAGCCGCTTATGAGAGTGAGAAGAGATCTCGAATGATCGCTGAAAACATGGCGGACATTATCACCACCATGGATATGGATCTGCGCTTTACCTATATCAGCCCGTCCATCATACGATTGCTGGGATTCACCGTTGAAGAGGCCATGGAAAAAACCATCGACCAAATCATGACACCGGAGTCTCTGCAAATTGTTTCCAGGGTCCTTGAAGAAGAACTCAGGCTGGAAGCATCCGGAACAGCTGACCCTGGCAGACCCCGCATCTTAGAATTGGAAGAATACAAAAAAGATGGTTCCGCCATCTGGGTAGAGAATCGATTATCATTTATCCGGAATGAAAACAAAAAATCTGTCGGAATACTCTCCGTGTCACGCGATGTCACCCAGCGAAAACAATCCGAAAAGCTGCTGCGCGAAAGTGAGGCAAAATACCGGCTGCTTGCAGACAACACCGTGGACTGCATCTGGCTGATAAACATGGATCTGGTTTTTACTTATATCAACCCGGCCATTTACGAAATGACCGGATTTACCGTTAAGGAATGGATCGGATCAAAGCTCCAGGATCATTGCGATGAAAAGAACTTTGAAAAGATGGCTGTCGCTATCATGTCTGCCCTGGAAAAATTACCTGACAATTCAAGCATTGTAATATCTGAAGCGGCTTTATTCCAAAAAAACGGAGCCACTATTTATGTAGAGATAATCGGAAAAATTCTCCTTGATGAAGAAGGCAAACCTGTCGGCTTACAAGGTGTTACAAGGGATATCACTCAACGGAGGCTATCTGAGCAAGCGCTCCGGGAAAGTAATGAACGCTTTAACACCCTTCAGAATGCTTCTTTTGGTGGTATCGCCATTCATGATAAGGGTCTTATTTTAGATTGTAATCAGGGATTGTCCGAAATAACCGGCTATTCCGTGACCGAGTTGGTTGGAATGGACGGTTTACTTCTCATTGCGGAAAAATCAAGAAATGCTGTAATGCGCAATATTGTCTCTGATTACGAAAAACCATATGAATCTGTTGGGTTACATAAAAACGGAAAAGAATTTCCATTGCGTTTGGAAGCCAGAAAAATGCCTTACAACGGAAAAACGGTTAGGGCTGTTGAATTCAGAGACATCACCGAGCAAAAACACTCTGAAAAAGAACGGGATAAACTGCAGGCCCAGCTAATTCAGGCGCAGAAAATGGAATCCGTAGGCCGACTGGCCGGCGGGGTGGCCCATGATTACAACAATGCGCTCAGCGTGATTATCGGTTTTACCGAACTCGCGATAGATAACATGGACCCCTACGGACCCGAACGTGCTAATCTGGATGAGGTCTTAGCGGCGGCAAAGCATGCAACGGATATTACCCGACAATTGTTGGCATTTGCCCGTAAGCAGGCCATTGCACCAAAGGTAGTTGATTTGAATGGAAATGTGGAAGGCATGCTTAAAATGCTCCGCCGCCTCATCGGGGAAGACATTGATCTGGCCTGGTTACCAAAAGCGGATCTGTGGCCTGTCAAAGTCGACCCGTCCCAGATTGATCAGATTCTGGCCAACCTCTGTGTCAACGCCCGGGACGCCATTGATAATGTGGGCAGGATCACTATCGAAACGGAAAACAGTAAGTTTGACGATATCTACTGCGCTGATCACACCGGTTTTGTGCCCGGTGAATTTGTCTTGCTGGCCCTAAGTGACAACGGCTGCGGCATAGAAAAAGAAATCCTGAACAATATTTTCGAACCTTTTTTCACCACAAAGGATGTGGATAAAGGCACCGGCCTGGGGATGGCCACTGTATATGGTATTGTCAAGCAAAACAATGGGTTCATCAATATATACAGCGAACCGGGCCAAGGAACGACCATCAAGATTTTCCTGCCGAGACATGAAGGCAAAGCGGTCGACATCCAGAAAGAAAGTCCAGCGGAAATACCGGCGGGCCGCGGAGAAACGGTCTTGCTGGTGGAAGATGATCTCTCAATTCTAAAATTGGCAAGAAAAATTCTTGAAGGGCTGGGCTATATCGTATTGACCGCAGGCACACCTGTCGAGGCCATCGGCCTGGCCAAAGAAAATAATGGTGAGATTCACCTGCTTGTCACCGACGTGATCATGCCAAAAATGAATGGACGTGAACTGTCGGAACGGCTGAAACTCCTCTATCCGGACCTCAAAAATATTTTTATGTCCGGATATACGGCCGATGCAATCGCCCATCACGGTGTCCTGAATGAAGGGGTTCGATTCATTCAAAAACCGTTTTCCAGAATTGATCTGGCAATTAACGTCCGAAAAGCGCTGGATGTTTAAAAAACTGATTTAAAAATAATTATAGGGCGCGTCCGGGTCGCGTCCGGGGTCGTCCCTTCCGGCCCTTCGCGCCTTCCGGGGTCGGACCACGCTAATCTCTTTAATATCACATATCCACACTATAGAAATGGGTATTTTTAGGGGCTATATCGCTCTTTTCAGCACCAAAAAGGGCGTTATAGGATTCCATTTCCTCTCGGACTTGAAAGTCTGACTCTTTTCAAGGATTTTGCGGACTTTGGCCCGTGAGCCCAATTACGAAAGAAGTTTAATGGTTTATCACCAACGGCAATGCTTTGTGTCCATTTTAAATCTTTCTTATGTGATTGCTTCAAGGCATCCAAGACTTTTTATCCCTCATTTTGCAATTTGCTAACAAAGTCTCTGATCAATAATCTTCGTTATGTATGGCTACAAAATATGACGATGAAATACTTTGTCGGAGTGCTTGTGCCACTTGAGATCTGTTGGTTTTCAAGCGCGCTCTGCGCGGATAAATGGCAAGGAAACTTTTTATTTCGTCAAACCCAAACCCGGTACGTCAACATAAGAATAATGATAGAAATTGTTCGCCGAAGGGGTTTGCCATTGCGCAGGGTGGGTTCTTTTGTTACTTTTCTTGCCCATCAAAAAAAGTAAAGATGATAAGATGCTCGGAGTTTACTGTTATCAAAATCGTAAAACTGATTTTATTTTTTCCCGTTACAATTCGTCAATTGCTCGGGTGTCTTTGCTGTAATTGAGTTTGTATAATTTGTCAACAACGTCCCGCTTTAAAGCGCTTTTTGGTCTCAAACAACCATTTAATCCATCGCTTTTTATCTTTTTCGAACTTCAGAAGGAACTCTTTCTTATGACACCTGTGAGTGATGTGCCAAACATAGCCGGGTAGATGATGTCGATTCGCGCGAGCCATTGATAATTATATGATTACTTTGAATTGTGAAATATCGGTTTTCATTGTCGACCTTTCTTAAAACCGCTTTTTTTGCCCTCAAAAGATGATTCTAAGACCATAAGCAACACCATTTTAACATCTATTTTATTAATTTTCAATTAGTTAATTTGGTCCGACAAGAGTTCGAGTTCCAAATTTATCGAGTATCTTCGTTTCTGCATCTTTAGGGCAAATAACTCTTCTTTGATATTCAACTTTATATTTTCCTGGAACTCCAGTTGTTGATAACTCTCTTGCTCTTTCAAAGCCGTCCCTATTTAAACTCTCTGTCATTCCGATTTTAATTATGTTGGGCATATATTCTGCTGATAAAACATAAGCATACCCATACGAATAATCTAAATCGCATATAATTTTTTTCTTTTTAGATACTTGATTTTGATAATTGATAGATTGAAGATAGCTTTCAATTAATTTTAGTTTTTCATCAGCACTTGAACCGGTTGATAATTTTTCACATAAATTCCGCAACCATCTTTGATAAATTTTTTTGTTTGGCTCCCCCCAATACAAATTCATTTCGTTGGCAAGTTCATAAAATCTTTCTTTAACAGGATAAGGACATCCTCCATTCTTTAAGAAATTATTGATCTTCTCAGGTAGAATTGTTGAACAATCAAATTTGTCTATATTTAAACAACTTGTTTGCATCCAATAGTATCCTTTAAAATTGTTTTGGATTACATGGTACTGCCGAACGTCTTGATCACCTGCCAAAAGGGGAACCGGATTTTATTTTACAGCACCGTATACACGAAAGTTTATTACTTCGAAAAACGTCGCCCCTTTTGGTCAGGTGTATTAAATTGTTGGGCCAACTCCAAATCATAATTGTCTTCATTTCTGTCTGAGGCAAGGACCACAATGACACTCAGCATGGCAAGGAATACAATCAGTAGTGAAGCAGAAATTGTGCTTACATATTTCCAGTAAGTCCATTCTCCCTGAGTAACCATATTGACAACAAAGGCGAGGGCGATTGAAGCCAACCCGCCAAGAATAAGGGCTAAGACTGAACGAAGTTTAGGCTGCATAACTACCTTAAACCCTATTTTAGACAAAAGATTCTGGTTATTTACTTTTACAGGATGGTCTTTATTCTTGCTGTCGCCCCTTTGAACTAACATATTGATTAAACGATAAAAATCATTCGCGGCTGCACCGTTCACGAGAACTTCGTCATAAGTTTCAGGGCACCTTAGATAGTCAAGGAATGCTTCTTTTGCACTTTCAATAATACCTTTACTATAAATAGGAACGATTCGTTTTTTTACTTCATTTGTATCTGTGTAGATGAATACAGTTGTAAGTTTACAATTTATGTATTTACGCTTTAATTTGTTAATAATTTCAATATTTCGTACTATCAGGAAAACATTCACAAATTTCGAAAGTGCTTCTTTTATATCACGATCCATAACGCCATATTTTTTACCGTTATATAGATACTGGTAATCAGGGGAAATGGTCTCAAATTCATTTTCAGTTATAAACTTGAGATCAAGCTTTGTAGATGTTTCGTTTTTTCTTAGTCTCCGAGTTGTTAATTTTTTAATCAATGTTGAGTCGATTAGATAATTTGAAACATATTCCACAAGGTCAGTTTTCCAAACACCTGATGCCCCGTCTATAATAAAAAGATTCCCCATACTGAAATTTCTCCTATGAACGACGTTTGACTACACGGGCAGGTACACCAGCCACAAGTGTATATGGCTCAACATTTTTGGTTACCACTGCTCCAGCAGCAACGATAGCTCCTTCTCCAATTGTAACGCCTGGCAGAATAGTTGATTGTGCTCCAACCCATACATCGTTTTCTATGATGATGGGAAAAGCTTTATGCCCCTGCGAACGAATTAACTTTGAAGGGTCTTTATAGCTATGATTTCCACTATTTATGACAGTATAAGGCCCAATCAAAACATTAGAGCCTATTTTAACATTCTCCCGCGCTGTTATGAATACACCTCGATTAAAGTACACATTATCACCAAGTTCGACATTTTGAGGGAAATAGATAGCGACATGTGGGTGGACATAAAGTGACTCACCACACTTCAATAAAGTTTTATAGTAGAAAAGAGCTCTCTTTTTGGAATTTATACCTACAGATGGTTTCATGCTGAGACGGTCTTGTATTATATGCCAACGTTCCGAACCAGTTGTAACTTTAGAAAAAACAAGCTCAAAAATGGCCAAAAACATTTTCTCGAATATTGATTCAAGCCATTTTATTTTGCGTATTATTTCAGGGCTACTCTCCCGGAACTTAATAATTTCATTTCTCTCTATAAACTTCATTGCTTATCTCTAATTGTGATTAGATATCTACGCGGTTCGACGCATAGGCTTACGCGACCTCGCCTATTCCCTACGATAAGGGACTGCGCTGGCCTGTGGATGCTTGAAGCCAAAGGTTGTATCTTCCTTTTGGGCTTATTCTTTTATCAAAAAGTACTCCCAATTATTTTTTGCTTTGAAATTCAATCTACATGCAACATTAATATCCGGCGGAGCAGAGACTTTCTGTTTTTTGACTCCATTAACCTGTAACTCCTGGATTTTCCCCTCACAATATTGCCCATTTAATGAGCGAGATATAATTTTATCGCCACCTGAGATTGCCCCGCTCTCTATTTTAAAACATACAATTGTGTTATTATACATAGCAATCGGTTTTGACAGGATATGCCCTCGGTATTTTACAATGTGTGGTAACACTTTTTGCCTTAACACTGTGTAAAGCGATTGACCCAAACCCTTTACGAACTCAAGCCGTTCTTTCATCATATCAACAGATAGAGTATCATCAGGCCATCCATGCGCAATCATGTTTCGACGCCAAGCTAAATCGTTTAGATCCTCAAAAATGACATTGTCAGGCATTCTATCAATACTAACTTCCGGAAAACGTTTGGATATGTATTTTTCGAATTCAGGGGTTTTCTTAACCAACCCTGAAATACCTGAAACACCAATAGAAGCAAAAAATTGATTTAATGAGTCAATTCGAAAATTTGATTTGTGATCAATGAATGCTAGCGTATTAAGACGAAAGTTCTCACCATTAACACATAAATGCATACGCTGCACAACATCTGCAACATTCAATCTATCCCGGTACTTATCAAGTTGACTGTTCAGTAATAGCTGCGCCGAAAGCTCTGTGTGTGTTTCCTTTATTTTTTTAGGCATGTCGTCAAAATTTGAAATAGTATGCTCAAGTTCTAATAAATATGCAATAATCAGTTCTTCAACATATTGTTCAAACAACCCATATAGTAGGATCACACTGCTGGCATAGACGTTTAACTTTCGAGTCATTGAAATATTTTTAAGGTAAATTATATGGGGACGCAGGGCAGTGATAAGATCATTTTCGTCAATATCAGGAAGCTTTGTTCCTACAATTTTATTTATGGCTTCGGAACTGTCAATAAAAGAGAGAAGTTGCTTTATTCTTTCTTCAAACTGATGAAGGGCGGAAATCATTGGCTACTCCAAGAAGGAACAAAGAAAATCATTCATAATTTTCATACGTTGTAAAATGTCTTCTTTATTTGTACTTCTGCCTTTAAATGCATCCGCTTTTTCTTGGTATAGTCTCTCAAGCCCTTCTTTAATTGCACCTGATTTTTCAATCAATACAGTTTTTTTATCTATATAACGACTAAAAGCAAACATCATTGGATCATATAGCACCTTTGTGGGTCTTTCATACCAGAGCCATTGACCGTTCCGCTTTTTTCTAAGAAGAAAAAAAGCCCTATCTCCTAAAACATCGTATACAAAATCAATAGTTTCACGAAATAAAGATTCAAGATTCACCAGGATCTCAGTTTTCATACGGTTGCCTTTTTTTAGATATGCATCCAGAAAATCACGCAATCTTCCCTGTTCAACATCAGCAAGTTGGCGGTATGCAAAAAAACGTAAAACAAGCTCAACATCCTGCATTTTTCGGTATAGAGCATTTCCATGAAGAATTTCCGACGATGAATCGTCTTCTAAGTCTGATAATTCAGCGTCTTCAAAAGGCAGGTTAGCTTGAACAGGAGTTGATATTTTTTCTAAATCATCCTCAGTAGGTATACCCCACATTTTGCAGAAAGAATCCGTGCGGGCCAACTTTATACAGAGCTGATTAAGTGGACCGTTATAAAGGGCATTACGTGATTCTTGTGGTTCTAATTTATCCCCACCGGAATTAATTCTTTCAAAGACGAGTTGTTTTAGCCTGTCAGCCTCATATGGATCACGAGCAGTTTCCTGCAAAAGAATTATGGACGAGAGATAGCGTCGGTCAATTCCACGACGAACTTGATCGGGAAGATTAGCATAGTTCATTCCGTTTAACTCTGGCCATTGGTCTAAACCAGTTAGCATGAATTTGTCTTTGTAAAATTCGGATATTGCGGTTAAACGCTGAAGGCCGTCCATTACCTCATACTGTGAATACGTAACTTCATACAAAAATATTGGAGGAATTGGCACATTCATTATGAATGATTCAATCAACTTAGATTGTTTCAATCGACTCCATCTTCTTCTTCTCTGGAATTCTGGATTTAAATTATAGTCTCCAGAATCCAGCATTGTCACAATAGTGCTAAGTGGATAACGGGCTTGTTCTGTAACAATGCGGATATCACCTCGGATGTATTTATCATTGATATCATCCTTTGTCGCATTCGGTATTGAAGGTGCGACACTCCCCTTAAGCTCAATTTTTTCACCTTCGAATAGATTCATAAATTATTCTCCGTATATCCCTACTTAGCTTAACCTTCATTAATTATATAAAATAAAAAGTTGTTGTTTAATGCGTTGCGGTTTAACCAGTGGCCCAACATGTATTAGGCGACCCAAGTGTCGGTTTATAAGACGCAACAAGTCGCGTTGATGATAGGTATCACTATATACTTTAATATGTTGGATATGTCAACCCAATATAGTAATAATAAATAGGCTGCAGAGCGCACTTAAAAATATCATCACGAAAGGGTCTTCTTTTATTACGTCACATTAATATCAAACTAAAAATATCAGTTGTTGTTTAAAGTAGATATCTGTTTTAAACGTTAACTTTTAATTTTTAATAGACAGCATAAACATTTAATTAATAAAGTTAATAACAATAATATTTTTGTTGATTATTATAATTTTTTATTTAATTATTTATACAATATTTTCTATTTCTGTTTAAATTTTTTCCTGCGGGAGGATTTATGCGATTAATGGATCAGGTCCGAGATACCATACGTAAAAAACATTATTCAATCCGTACTGAACAGACCTACTGTGAATGGGTGAAAAGGTTTATTCTTTTCAATGGCAAACGCCATCCGCTGGAGATGGGAGAAAAGGAGATTTCAAATTTTTTATCCCATTTGGCAACAGATCGAAACGTAGCTGCAAGTACCCAGAATCAGGCCTTAAACGCAATTGTATTCCTTTATAAACAAGTTTTAAAATCAGATATAGGCGATTTCAGTCAATTTGAACGTGCTAAAACCCCTTCCCGTCTTCCGGTCGTTTTAAGCAAAAAAGAGGTTGCATTAATTCTCCCCTTTGTTTCAGATAAATATCGACTGCTTGTGGAACTGCTGTATGGCTGCGGACTTCGTCTTATGGAATGTATCCGTTTACGCGTTAAGGACATTGATTTTGATACGAATCAGGTGATTGTGAGGCATGGGAAGGGTCGCAAAGACAGGGTGACAATGCTTCCTGAATCTCTGAAGCAAAAATTGCAGGACCGGCTGATTCAAACCAAAATCATACATGAACAAGACTTGAAAAACGGTTTTGGTGAGGTTTACCTTCCATACGCGCTAAACCGAAAATATCCAAACGCCTCAAGGGAATGGTGCTGGCAGTATGTTTTCCCGTCTGTAAAAATTTCAAAAGATCCGAGATCCGGAAAACGGCGAAGGCATCATATCTACGAAACCGGACTACAGAGGGCCGTTCGCCAGGCATCACGAAGGGCAAACCTTACAAAACCGGCAAGTCCGCATACATTCCGACATAGTTTTGCGACACATCTGCTGGAAGATGGATATGATATTCGAACCGTTCAGGAGTTGCTGGGGCACAAGGATGTGTCTACCACAATGATTTACACGCACGTACTCAATAAAGGTGCAATGGGTGTGAAGAGTCCTTTGGATAATATTTTACTTAATTAAATACACTTAAAATCAAGGGATAAAATGGATTTAACAGATTTTGAATCTTTTTTGAATCGCGTTTTTGAAACCACGGGAATCCGGTCCCAGAAACAACTGGCCGAGGCTTTGGGGCTTCACCGGTCCGCTGTCAGCCAGGCAAAAAGAAAGGGTTTGGTCCCTGATAGCTGGATATACAAAATCGCCAGTTTATATGATATTGATGCGGCCTGGCTGGAAAAAGGAACCGGGATAAAAGAGAATTATAACGATTGTCATTTTCAGAAAATTCCCATCGTGAAGGCAAGGCTATGCGCAGGTTCCGGTTCTTTTGAAACCGATGCGGAAAGTGAAGCTTATTTCATGTTTCCAGTCGAATGGCTGAACCGGAAAGGGTGCCCGGAAAGCATGGTTATGATGAATATATTCGGCAACAGCATGGAACCCGAGATGAAAGACGGCGACTCCATTCTTGTTGATCAGTCACAAAAAGATATTCTCGCCGGTGCTGTATATGCAGTAGGCATTGATGATACAGTTATGGTGAAACGGATCGAAAAAAGACCGGGGCAACTGGTATTAATGAGCGACAATTCACATTATGCTCCCATTTATCTGAAAGGCAAAGAGATGAACAGCGTGAGGATTATCGGCCATGTAATCTGGATATGCCGGGAATTGAATTAACCCCAGCGTCTATCAGGTATGTGAAGTGGACCGGGAACGTGTTTGGTGACGTTGTTAACAAATTAAACAAACCCGCATCTCTGCATCACCGGCGGTTATTGTTTTTTCATTAACCGTTGTTTTATTTTTGGTGGATTACGCTTTGCTAATCCACCCTACGGTTCGTAGGGTAGATTTTTTTTTAAAAAGCCAGCCCTATTTCCCGCAGCATTTCTTATACTTCTTCCCGCTGCCGCACGGGCATGGATCATTTCTGCCGACTTTATCTTTGTCGCGGACCACCGGTGCCTTTTTCAGACCGGAGTCACTGTGAGAGAAGTTCATTTCCTGCTCTTTGGGCGTTGACAGTTCTTCGACAACGCTGGGTTCGGCAATCTGAATCCGGAACAGGATCGTAACGGTTTCTTCCCGGACCCTTGAGACCATGTCCTGAAACATATCAAATGCTTCTTTTTTATAAATCATCAACGGATTCTGCTGGGCATAACTACGCAGGCCGATACCTTCTTTTAAATGGTCCATGGACAGCAGGTGATCTTTCCACAGATTGTCCATGGTCTGCAGCATGATGATACGTTCAATGTTGCGAAAATCCGAGGCACCGATTCTGGCTTCTTTTTGATCGTAAATGGATGTGGCTGTTTCATAAATCGTCTGGGACAATTTTTCAATGGTCGCCTGCTCTAAAACGGAATCATCAAAATTTAAGCGAAAATTAAACTGTTTAAACACCGCATCGGTCAGCCCTTTTATATCCCATTCATTGGACGGCATTTTTTCGTCCGCATGCATTAAAACAATTTCTTCGGAAAAATCACTGATCATATCATCAATCACCGGACGCAGACTTTCATTCGTGATGGCAGTGTGACGCTGTTTATAGATCACTTCACGCTGCTGATTCATTACATCATCATATTCAAGCAGCTGTTTACGAATATTGAAATTGTGCCCTTCCACCTTGCTCTGGGCGTTTTCAATGGCCCGGGAAATCATCTTGTGCTCAATGGGTTCGCCTTCTTCCATGCCCAGGCGGCTCATGATCCCGGAAATGCGCTCTCCCCCGAAAATTCTGAGCAGATCATCTTCCAGGGCCAGAAAAAACCGCGAAGATCCGGGGTCACCCTGACGTCCGGAACGACCCCGAAGCTGATTGTCTATCCGACGGCTTTCATGCCGTTCTGTTCCGAGGATATGAAGACCGCCCAAATCCGTCACTCCCTCACCCAGTACGATATCCGTACCGCGACCGGCCATATTGGTTGAAATCGTTACAGCGCCCTTTTGTCCGGCATTGGCAATAATTTCCGCTTCACCCGCATGATTCTTGGCATTCAGTACATTATGCCGAACGCCTCTTTTCTTTAATTTACGACTCACATCTTCAGACACATCGATATTCACGGTACCCACCAGCACCGGCTGACCGGTCTTGTGAAGTTCAGCAATCTCATCTAACACCGCTTCAAATTTTTCCCTTCGGGTGCGGTAGATGACATCCGGAAAATCATGGCGGATCATGGGTTTGTTGGTGGGAATAGCCACCACCCCCAGATTGTAAATATTTGCGAATTCAGCTGCTTCCGTGTCCGCTGTACCGGTCATGCCGGAAAGTTTGTCGTACATCCGGAAATAATTCTGGAATGTAATGGTGGCAAGCGTCTGGTTTTCATTTGCGATTTTTACTTTTTCTTTTGCTTCCAGCGCCTGGTGGAGCCCTTCACTGTAGCGACGGCCAGGCATCAGGCGCCCGGTGAACTCGTCGACAATAATGACTTCTCCGTCTTTGACAATGTAATCCACGTCCCGGGTAAAAATAACATGGGCTTTGAGGGCCTGGTTGACATGGTGCAGCAGGTCGATATTGCTCGTATCATAGAGGTTGTCAACGTTTAAAAGTTTTTCAGCATATGCCACCCCCTCTTCCGTGAGCGTGGAGGCTTTTGATTTTTCATCAACCGTATAGTGCTCTTCCGGTTTAAAGTTCGGAATGATGTTGTTGACATCATAATACAGGTGGGTCGATTTTTCTGCCGGCCCGGAAATAATCAGCGGTGTCCGGGCTTCATCAATGAGAATACTGTCCACTTCATCGACAACGGCAAAATGGAGATTCCGCTGAACAAGCGCTTCTTTGTCAAACTTCATATTGTCCCGGAGATAGTCAAACCCGAACTCATTGTTCGTACCATACGCAATGTCCGAATTATAGGCGGCTTTGCGCTGGGCATCATCCATGCCGTGAAGGATGGCACCCACCGTCATCCCTAAAAACGTAAAGACTTTTCCCATCCACTCCGCATCGCGGCGGGCCAGGTAATCATTGACCGTTATCACGTGAACACCTTTGCCGGTTAATGAATTCAGGTATGCGGCCAGCGGCGCGATAAGGGTTTTACCTTCACCGGTTTTCATTTCAGCAATGTTGCCTTCATGGAGGACCATGCCGCCAATGAGCTGCACATCAAAATGCCGCATACCCAATGTCCGCCAGGTAGCCTCCCGGACCGTTGCAAAAGCTTCAGGCAGCAGATCATCTAAAGATTCTCCGGATTGATAACGGGATTTTAACTTTTGTGTCTGGCCGGCGAGTTCTGAATCACTCAGCGCCTTTATATCGGATTCCAGTTGATTGACCGACTCAACAATCGGTAAATAATGTTTTATTACCCGTTCGTTTTTACTGCCGAAAATTTTTAATAAAAATTTATTAACTGCGCCTAAGCTCATCTTAAAAATGTCCTTATCAATTTATTTTGCCGCAAACAAATATGGCTGTTTTCAATGCCGTTAAATGATTGACGGCAGAATTGCAGATATCTGTATAAAGCGCCACTATTTAATTTAATACACGAAATTTAATTTCAAATAAAATTGAGGTACAAAATGGGCGGGGGATATTTATTATCAGGGTTCATTTTTGGCCAGATATTCAGACATGTACTTTTCGGCGTTGACCGGAATATCATTTAAGCGGACTTCATAATGAAGATGCGGACCTGTGCTTCGACCTGTACTTCCTACCTCACCAATGACATATCCTCGTATGACTTTCTGGCCCTCTTTGACATTCAAACTGCTCATATGACCATAACGTGTCAAAATTCCAAATCCATGGTTGATAAAAACCGCCTTTCCAAGCGTCCCTTTATAACCGGCAAAAGTGATTGTCCCATTCGCAGTTGCCATAACCGGAGTCCCCTTGTGAACGGCAATATCCAAACCGGAATGGAACTCATGTTTATCGGAAAACGGAGATTTCCGGAATCCGAATTTCGATGAAATCCAGCCGCCCTCAACAGGCCGCATCGACGGCGTGACCTGCTGAATGGTTTTGATTTCTCTTAGTGTTTCCCAAAGAATTTGAAATTCTTCAGACTGATCACCGGCCACACGGTCAAGCTGATCAACATTCTCATCCATGTTTTGCAAAAATTTATTGTAAAAATCAGCAGTACAGACTTTATCACCGGAAATATCTGAAAGGCCGCCGATGCCGTAATCGCCCGTATCCTGTAAATTATTATGAATCCCGGTATAAGAGCGGATTTCCTGCTCCAGCTGATTGAGCTTGATCAGTTTTAACTGAAGCGCGTCAATTTTCGAATAGAATGTTTTAATCTGCTGGTTTCTGTCCTTTAACTCTGCTCTTAAACTGAGCACTTCGTTTTTTAAATTAAGGGAATGATAATTTTCATATTTCAAAGAGGCGTAATCAAAAAAAATAAAACCAAGCATAAAAATACAAAAGACGCCAACCACACTTGAAATTTTGAGAAATTTTTTCGAAAGCAGTCTCAAACGTACAAACGAACCGCCTTCGTTATATATCAATAATGTCAGTCTATCACGCATATATGTATTATTTACCCTTATATCAGC
>JAQYVU010000163.1 GCA_030145385.1 Desulfococcaceae bacterium | reverse complement strand
TGACCAAAACAGATATGTCGGATGTTTCACCAAAGGATTTTAAAGGGAAAAGAGTGGTGATTAATATTTTTCCCAGTATTGAAACACCGGTTTGCTCCCTATCTGTCAAACGGTTTAACGCTGAGGTAGAAAAACTTAAAAATACAGATATATTATGTGTATCCAAAGATTTACCGTTTGCCCATGCGCGATTTAATGCGGAAGAAGAAATCAAGAACGTGATATCCGTGTGTGAACTCAGAAATCTGTCATTCGGGGAAAATTATGGGGTGAGAATCATTGACGGGCCTCTGGCCGGTTTGTTTGCAAGGGCCCTGGTGGTGGTGGATGAAAACAGCCGGGTAGTCTTTACCCAACTGGTCCCGGAAATTTCCCTGGAGCCGGATTATGAATCGGTTTTAAAACTGCTGAGCAGCGCATCGGGCAGTGTTGAATTCTGCTCATTAACCACTACGGCAGAACATTCACGGTTAAGCAGAGACAATGAGCCGTGTGACGACGGCACGTCCGGTAAGGTTTAGCTATGTTCAATTGCGGTAAGCTTGAAAGATCCATACCCGTGCTTATTTTTAGATGATCAAGAATCATATTCGATTGATTTTTCAGGTTAGCGGTATCCAGGTGTATTAAACCGGTTTTGTAAGGGAGGTTGATATGGCTAAAAGTATTTTAATCGCATTTGACGATTCTGAAAACGCAATGCGGGCGGTTGATTTTGTGGGAACGCATCTGTCTCCGGATTCCCGTGTGGTTTTATTTAATGTGCTTCCGGATACCGAAGCACTTTGCACAATGCAGAGTCCTGAATTAACATCCTATTTTTTAGAACAGCAAAGTACTTTTTGTATCCTGGAAAACAAAAAAAAAGAATTATTAAATAATGCCCTGAAAAATGCCCGGCTCCGATTGATTGATTATGGCTTTGATAAAGATAAAATTACCATTACATCAAAAAAACGTGTGAAAGGTATTGCCAGGGATATTATTAACGAATCGAATAAAAAATCATACGATCTGGTAGTTCTTGGAAAAAAGGGGATGGCAGGGATTAAAGAATTTTTTATCGGAAGCATCTCTTTAAAAGTCGTTCATGGTGTTAACGAGTCATCGGTATTGCTGGTGGATTAATCAATCGCATTTTCTGGTATTGGTTCGGGAGGAAGTTATGAACATTATAATCACCGGCAGTTCCGGTTATGTCGGATCCCGCATAATTGATTTCCTGATCGAAAATGGACATCAGGTGACGGGAGTTGATGCGCTGCCAATGCATCGTACGATCGAAAGCAATGCATTTCGGTTTATCCAGGCGGATACCACAAAACCGGGACCCTGGCAGGCATCGCTGCAGAGCGCGGATACGGTTGTCAATCTGGCCGGGAAAAATATTTTTCACCGATGGACGGATAAATACAAACAGAAGATATATGACAGCCGGGTTTTAACTACCCGTAACATTGTCAATGGGTTGCCGGAAGGCAAAACCATGACCCTGATAAGTACTTCGGCTGCCGGATATTACGGCAGTTGCGGTGATGACGTTTTAGATGAAACCAACGGTGCCGGTAAGGACTTTCTGGCCCGGGTGTGCGTTGACTGGGAAAAAGAAGCGCTTCGTGCCCGTGAAAAAGGGGCTCGTGTTGTGTGCGCACGTTTCGGAGTGGTGATAGGGCCCAATGGCGGTGCGCTATCAAAAATGATTCCCGCGTATCGTCTGTTCGTGGGCGGCCCACTGGGGAACGGACGTCAATGGTTTCCCTGGATCAACATTGAGGATCTGGTCAACGCCATTTATTTTGTGATGAATAATGATGATACCGCCGGCCCGTTGAATTTCTGTTCTCCGAATCCGGTGCGCAACAATGAATTTTCTAAAACTCTTGGCAATGCATTAAACCGGCCGGCATTTTTCCGGACACCGGCGTTTATGCTGCGGCTGGCTGCCGGTGAACTGGGGGACCTGCTTTTGAACAGTCAGCGGGCTATTCCTTCCCGGCTGGTTTCATCCGGTTTTAAATTTACATATCCACATTTGCCTGAAGCACTGCAGGCCTCAGTCGTGTAACGAAAGGATCTTGAGATGGAAAAAACATTTACTGTTTCCAATATATCATGCGGCCATTGCGTCAATGCGATCAAAAATGAATTGTCTGAACTGGGAAATGTGCAGCAGGTGGAAGGGGATGCTGAACAAAAAACCATTACAGTTGAATGGTCTTCCCCGCTGACCGAAGAAGAAATTCGGAATGTACTCATAACGATTAATTATCCGGCAGAATAATATCTCTTTTTCACGCAAAGGCACAAAGACGCAAAGATCTTAAGCTAAAATATTTTGTCTTTGCCATCGTAATCTGACTTTTACATGGGTATCAATAAATGGCATTTCGCGAGATCAAGCTTTCGGTTACCGGGATGACCTGTGCCAATTGCGCGGCAAACATTGAGCGGGGGGTACGAAAACTTGCCGGGATAAAAGACGTGAGTGTTAACTTTGCTTCTGAAACTGTTGAAGTCTCGTTTGAAGATGCGACGACTTCTTTGAAAGATATTTTTACACAGATTAAGAAAACCGGTTATGGGGTTGTAACGCAAATCAGAGAGCTGGCCCTGACAGGGATGAGCTGCGCCAACTGTGCGGCTACCATTGACCGGATTTTAAATAATAAGGTTTTGGGAATCATCAGGGCGGATGTTAATTTTGCCTCTGAACGGGCGGTCATTGAATATGTGCCGACACTCACAAGCCCTGATCATATTACATCCGTTCTGGAAAAAGCCGGTTTTGGCGCCATTGCACCTGATAATTCAGAAACTCCGGAAGATGCTTCAGATGCTTTCCGGGACGCGGAAATCAGAAATCAGACCCGCCAGTTTTTTGTGGGGCTTTTGTGTACTATTCCGCTTTTTTTTCTTTCCATGGGCCGGGACATGGGGTTTTTTGGTGTGTGGGCGGATCATCCGGCGATGAACTGGATTTTTCTGCTGATGGCAACGCCGGTGCAATTTTATTCCGGCTGGGATTACTATGTTGGCGCCTTTAAAAGCCTGAAAAATAAAAGTGCCAATATGGATGTCCTGGTGTCAATGGGGGCGTCAGCCGCTTATTTTTATTCTTTGGCCGTTCTGCTCTTTCCGGTTCTCGGCGATCATGTTTATTTTGAAACGTCGGCTGTGATTATCACGCTGATTAAGATGGGGAAAATACTGGAAACAAAAGCCAAGCGAAAAACCGGCGGGGCAATTGCCAGGCTGATCGCCCTGCGCCCGAAAACCGCATCGGTGATTGTTGGAGGCCTTGAAAAAGAAATTCCCATCACCCGTGTTGTTAAAGGTGATATCATTATTGTCCGGCCCGGTGGGCAAATTCCGGTGGACGGAATCATTGTTCAGGGCCAATCATCTGTGGATGAAGCCATGTTCTCAGGTGAACCTCTGCCGGTCGATAAACAGGCTGGAGATCCGGTAACCGGCGGCACCATTAACCGGGAGGGAGTGATAACCTTTAAGGCTACCCGTGTCGGTCACGAAACCGCCCTTGCCCGAATCGTTAAACTGGTTTCCGACGCACAGGGCAGCAAGGCCCCGATTCAGGCGCTTGCCGATCGGGCAGCAGCTGTTTTTGTTCCTGCGGTTTTACTGATTGCGGTAATTACTTTTTCTGTGTGGTGGGGGATTACCGGAGATTTTGTTTCAGCAATGATTCGCCTGGTGGCTGTCCTGGTAATTGCATGTCCATGCGCGTTGGGGCTGGCAACACCCACCGCAATGATGGCTGGAATGGGCAAAGGAGCTGAGCTTGGGATTTTATTTAAGAACAGTGAATCCCTTGAAACAGCCGCCACGCTCAAAACCATTGCAATGGATAAAACCGGCACGATCACAAAGGGCATGCCGGTGGTTCATGATATTTTGCCGTTTGCCCCTGTTTGCGATAATCAGCAAACATTGCTGCACCTGGCAGCATCCGTTGAATCAAAATCCGAACATCCGGTGGCAAAAGCCATTGTTAGAGCAGCCACAAATCGTCAACCAAATCGCCAACCGGATCTGCTTGCTGTGGAAAATTTTGTATCCCATGGCGGCAGCGGGGTTGAAGCACTGGTCAATCATGAATCGGTTAAAATCGGACGACCCGATTGGCTCAAATCCATGAATATTGACTTAAGTGCTGTTGATCATCAGATTGAAGCTATGCAGAAAAAAGCACGCACGGTTGTTGCTGTAATAAAGGGAGATTCTCTTTACGGATTGATTTCCGTGGCTGATGAGTTAAAGCCGGACTCAATCGAAGCGATCCGGCAGCTCCATGAACAGGGGCTGAGCCTGGTAATGATTACCGGTGATAATTCAAATGCTGCCACGGTCATTGGAAAACAATTAAATATGGACCGGGTTTTATCTGAAGTTTTACCTGAAGAAAAATTAAATAAGATATTAGAATTAAAAGGTAATAATGCTAAGGTAGGCATGGTGGGAGACGGCATAAATGATGCCCCGGCACTGGCGCAGGCGGATATCGGGTTTGCCATTGGCAGCGGAACGGATGTGGCCATTGAATCAGCAGATGTGATTTTAACCAGCAACAGTTTGTCCGGTATTTCCCGGGCCATGGATTTAAGCCGGTCAACAATGAAAACTGTGAAACAGAATCTGTTTTGGGCGTTTGGGTATAATATTGTTTTAATACCGGTTGCAGCAGGAATCCTTTATCCGGTTGATGGTGTTCCGGGGTTTTTGCAGCAGCTTCATCCCATGCTCGCGGCGTTTGCCATGTCGCTGAGCAGTATATCGGTCGTAACAAACAGTCTGCTGCTTTTTCGTTTGAAAATACAATAGCTATTTCATTATTAAGGAGAGTAAAATGAACCCTGAGAGTAAAATTAATATAGACAAGCTTGTTTTCAGAATTGCCGGGAGTTTTATTCTGGGCAGTCTTTTGCTGGCTCATTTTCACAGCCCCTACTGGTTATGGTTTACCGCTTTTGTCGGTGCGAATATGGCCCAGTCGTCATTTACAGGATTTTGCCCCATGGCCAGCTTGTTAAGAGCAATTGGCGTGAATCCCGGCAGGGTATTTGAATAGATGAGAAAAAAACTTGACGATCTCTATGATCAATATAACCGTCGCCGATATGTCCATCCCGACCCGCTTGAATTTTTATATAATTATGAACATATCAGAGATCGGGAGATCGCAGGCCTGGTCGCATCGTCGCTGGCATATGGAAAAGTTGCACAGATCCTGAAAAGTGTTTCACGGGTGCTGGAAACTATGGGTGGCTCTCCGTTTGATTATTTATGTTCAACCCCTGAGAGTGAAATAATACTTCATTTTCAGTCATTTATTCACCGGTTTGCCAAGGGGGCCCATCTTTCGGCATTGCTGATCGGCATCAAGCATATGATAGCTGATTACGGATCAATATATAACTGCTTTATCAGTGGCTTTGCTTCATCTGATGAATCCATTGTGCCGGCGCTTACTGTTTTTTCAAAAAAAATCATTGAAGCAACAGATGATTGTTGTCCGGGGCACCTGATGCCGTGTCCGGATAAGGGAAGTGCCTGCAAGCGGCTGAATCTGTATCTGCGGTGGATGGTTCGGTGCGATGATGTGGATCCGGGCGGCTGGCACGGGATATCCGCATCCAAGCTGATTGTTCCTTTAGATACCCACATGTTCCGGATATCCGGAAAACTGGGGCTGACTGAACGCAAGCAGGCAAACCTGCTGGCAGCAATTGATATAACGGAGGGCTTCAGGCGGTGGTCTCCTTCGGATCCGGTTCGCTATGATTTTTCCCTGACCCGGTTTGGCATTCGGAATGATCTGGCAGGGAACGACGCACTGGCAATGAAACTTGGCATTTAAACAGCATATGTTTTTTTTTACGCATATGTTTTTTTTAATTGACCGGCTATTTGGAATTTGTTACTAAAAACGATTGGTTTTAATGTGGGGATGTAGCTCAGTTGGGAGAGTGCGGCGTTCGCAATGCCGAGGTCAGGGGTTCGATCCCCCTCATCTCCACCACTTCAAAAGATATCCCGTTATCGTCAAATTAGCAGCTGGTTTTTTTTTTCTTTTTTAAATTTTCAGATGGCAGGATGGGATTCCCTTTGAAAGTGCAGTATCCTGTTCAAATTATAATAAGGATTATACTGGACGATGAAACGATTTGCCGAAGTTGAAAGAACGACAAAAGAAACAAAAATTATGGCCGAATTTAATATTGACGGCAGTGGCGTCAATGACATTTCAACCGGTATTCCCTTTTTTGACCATATGCTGACATTGTTTGCCGTTCATGGTTTTTTTGATCTGCAGTTAAGGGCCAATGGTGATATTGATGTAGATTATCATCATACGGTGGAAGATGTCGGACTGGTCCTCGGAGAAGCCCTGGCGACCGCTTTAGGCGACCGCAAAGGGATCAAGCGCTACGGGCATGCCGTCACTCCCATGGATGACTCGCTTTCAACCGTAACGATCGACCTTTCAAACCGGCCGTACCTCGTGTATATGATTCCGGAACTCTTTGCCCGGCAGACAGAGGTTTATTCGTGCCTTTTTAAAGAATTTTTTCGGGCATTTTCAAATAAATCCGGCATGAACCTTCATATTAATGCACCGTATGGTGAAAACGACCATCATTTGATCGAATCCATATTCAAGTCGTTTGCCCGGTCTTTGGATCAGGCAACTTCAGTTGATGAGCGTGTCAAACATGTTCATTCGTCCAAAGGCCTTTTGTGACGGCCTGGCCCATATACTTCAATCTGTTTTAAGTTTTTAAAATTTGATCACTAAAGACGTAAATGACAATATCTTGTTTTGGATCCATTTAATAAAATACTGATATTAAATAATTAAGTAATAAAATAATTGTGATATTCATATGATTGTTATTCCGGCAATAGATATAAAAAACGGCAAATGTGTCCGGCTCCTGCAGGGACGGATGGATGCGGAAACCGTCTTTTCCGACGACCCGGCGGCAATGGGCAGCCGGTGGGAAGGCGAGGGCGCAGAATTAATTCATGTGGTCGATCTTGACGGTGCGGTGGGCAAGCGGCCGGTCAATTTGGATACCATCCGGCTGATTATTGATCGTGTGAACGTTCCGATCCAGGTTGGCGGCGGCATCCGTGACATTGAAACCGTCAGAATGTATATGGCCCAAGGGGTCTCCCGTGTGGTGATTGGAACAGAAGCGATTAAAAATCCTGACCTGGTTAAAACAGCCTGCCGTGAATTTCCGGATCAGATTGTTGTCGGCATTGATGCGATGGGGGGGAAAGTTGCCATTGAAGGATGGACCAAAACCACTGAAGTAACAGCTGTCGAGCTTGCCAGGCAGTTTGAGGACTGCGGTGTAGCGGCTATCAATTTTACGGATATTGAACGTGACGGTATGCGTTCCGGTCCGAATCTGATGGAAACTGAAAAGCTTGCATTGTCTATTTCAATTCCTGTGGTTGCATCCGGCGGAGTTTCTTCGCTGGAGGATATTAAAAATCTGGCACCTCTGGAATCCTCGGGTGTTGTCGGCGTGATTTCCGGAAGGGCATTATATGACGGAAGTCTGGACTTAAAAGCGGCGATTGAAATTTTCAATAAAAAATGATTTTTATTTGACTTGGCTGGATTTTAGCATTATGTTTTCTTGTTGACAAATTATGATTTAACGTCAAGCGAATCAGGCAGTTAATATATCCGGCTAATTTATAGGTAGCTGCGGCATAATAAAGTCAATGCTTGATATGGTTCAGGTTTTTTTATGCCGGATCTTTTTTTCGTCTCGTATTCCCTGATGGGAGGCACACTATTTGACGATTTATATTCCTGAAGAAAAACTTTCGGATATAAGAAATACCGCAAATATCACGGATATTATTTCTGAGCGGGTTGTATTAAAAAAAGCGGGCAAAGACC
>JAQYVU010000040.1 GCA_030145385.1 Desulfococcaceae bacterium | reverse complement strand
GCATTCGAGCCATTATCGAGTCTTGCATTCACATCCGCGCCGTTGGCGATCAGCAGGGCGGCATTGGCATTCTGTTTCAATGCCAGAGCCCCCATCAACGCGGTGGAGCCCTTGAAAACCGGTTCCCCTTTGTATTCATAATTCTTCAGCATTACAGCGTTGACATCCGCCCCCTTTTCAATGAGTGTTTTGACAATGTTCTGATCACCCTGGGTAGCGGCAGCCATCAGCGGTGTGGCACCGTTGATGTCGCCAGCATTCACATCCGCACCGGACTGAATCAGCAGATTGGCAATCTCTGCACGTCTGTTGGCCACTGCCGCCAGCAATGAAGTACAGCCTTGATATACTGTTTCGTCTTCATAATCGAATGTCACTTTAACGGCTGCATTGACATTCGCCCCTTTTTCGATCAGACGTTTTGTAATCTTTTCAAACCCCCTTGCCGAAGCAATAAACAACGGTGTCACACCATCCGGGGTGGCGGTGTTCGCATCAATTCCCTGTCCCAGCAGCTGGTTGACCTCATTGAGGCGCCCCATATCCGTTGCCTTGATTATCTGCGGCATTTTAACAGATGTACATGCCGGCAAAATAAGAACGATCAAAAAACTTAAGATCAAAAAACAATGCTTTTTTACTCTCATCACGTACCTCCCTGACGGTTCATTCGTCTTTCGATGCTTCATTTTTCTGCGCTTCATCCAATTTTTTCCGGGCATCAAGGATATATTGTGCGACATATGGATGCATATAATGAATGGCTGCGTCATACGCGGTCCCCATCTTGGTTTCACTATACACATCTGCACCATTATCAATTAATATTTTCACTACCTTAATGTGCCCTTGCCTAGCTGCCATGTAAAGGGCGTTAGTATCAAAATCATCCTCCTGAGAGTTTACATCCGCACCATTATCGATAAGAAATTGAACAACTTTATAATACCCCTCCCAAGCAGCACCGCCCATAGCCTCCACCCCTTTAGGTAATATTTGTTTGCCATACCTAAACTGCCCGGTGAGCCGCGCATTCACATCCGCACCATTGGCAACAAGAACCTTAACAACTTCCAGGTGGCCTTTTGTTGCGGCGGTAAACAGGGGGGTAATCCCTTTTTCGTCGCTCGCGGCATTCACATCCGCCCCTGCTTTTATTAATGCATTAACACTTTCCATATGCCCTGCACCAGCAGCAATCATCAGTGTAGTGACACCTGCAAATACGAGCTTACCTTTTTCCAGATTGTCTCTTGTTAGTCTTGTCTGGTGATCCGCACCATGCGACAGCAGAAAGTTTACCATCTGCATGTCTCCTGTTATTGCGGCTATCATAAGGGCATCTGTCCCATCATCGCTTCTGGCATTCACATCTGCACCGTGAGCGACCAGCAGCGCCGCATTGGCATTCTGTTCCATTTTAAGCGCTGCCATCAAAGGGGTTGCACCCTTTAATACCGGCTCACCCTTGTAATCATATTCATTTAAGATCACGGCATTCACATCCGCGCCTTTTTCAATGAGTATTTTAACAATACCCCTATCATTTAAACCAGCGGCAATAAGAAGAGGCGTAGCACCATTTACATCGATCGCATTCACATCCGCACCCTGCTGAATCAGCATTTTGGCGATATCCGTATTTTGTTTGCTCAGGGCCGACATCAGCGATGTGCGTCCTTCGTAAATAGCCTGGTCTTCAAACTTAAACGTCTTTTTAATTCTTGCATTGACGTCCGCACCGTTTTCAATCAAACGCCTGACAATATCTTCATGCCCTTTTAATGAAGCAATAAACAGCGGTGTCACACCCTCGGGAGTGGCAGTGTTCACATTCACCCCCTGACTCAGCATCTGATTGACTTCACTCAACTGCCCCTGGTCTGCAGCTTTAATTATGGGCAGCATTTTCAAGGTCTTACATGCCGGAAGAATGGAAATTATCAAAAAAATAAACATCACAAAACAAATCTTTCTTGCGCTCATCAAACACTCCTGGTGCTGGGATTAGTCAGCCATTAAATTTTTTTTCCACTGACAATAATAAAGAGACATTAACTGCCGATTTCTATTTGAAAATCTATTATTACCATAGAAACAAACCAATAGACAATAAAAAGATGAAGGATTCAGAGAAGTTATTCACCAGGCAGACAACAGCATTTCTTCAAAATCCAAAGCAGTAACAATCACTTTAACACAATATTTTCTGTTTTCCGGGGACGTTGAGAAATTCCTTTTATGCTTTATAACTTACTATTTCTAAACACAATTTGGCTTTTTAACAATAATTTATAGATAAAAAACGTCTCGTTTTATAAAATAGGGTCAAGTCTACGTTTGGCTTTTATAGACAGCCGCAGAATTAAATGTTATAAAAAACAATGACTGATTTACATTCACATTTGTTAAAAAAATTCGACCCGTTTGAAAATCGTCTGTGCCGAAATATCCGAAATGACTTGTCCGAAAGCCTGATCAAATCCATCCATGCGGGAAATACAGGACCATCACGGACGGCAGCAGGGAAATATGCATCCGAAGACCCTGAACCATTTATCAACGATTACATCGATATCCGCGTCACCTGTTATGAGTCAGTTCTTCATCACATTCAATCCAAGGGCATCCGGATAGATGAAACATATAGGATAGCGGTCCTGCTGTGGGACCAGGAATTATTTTTTGAGGTCCATGAATGGCTTGAAGAAAAATGGCACACTGCCAACGGAGTTGAAAAGAAAGTAATGCAGGCCCTGATTCGGGCGGCCGGCACCTATGTTCATCTTTCACTCGGCCGGCTTGATTCAGCCAAAAAAATCGCACAAAAAGCCCTGGCGGGCTTAGTTGAACACAAAGCATCTGTGCCGGTTGACATTGATGTGGAACGGCTGATCGAAAAGCTGCAAGCCCTTGATCCGATCCCCCCGCAACTCGGCTCCGGCACACACTTCCAATAATTGACAGGAAAAATTACTTCTGATATATATTATCAATATCAAAAAGCGAAATTATAGAATTTATCTATACTTTTGGCCACGTTCATCATTTCCAGTTCCAACCGCATCTCTTTCCATCAATTCGCTTTCGAAACTTCCCGCCCCAGGGGAAAAAAAGGACTTCACTTTTTAATCAGACAGGAGGTAACCATGGAATTAAGCGACCTGAAAAAGATTCTGGCCGGATTTTGCATTGCCGGCCTGATCACCGGGTCTACCTTAACCCTCTCCGGTTGTGACGCTGCCCATAGCGCCTGAAGCGGCGATAAAACCGGAGCAGGTAGCTCCAAAAGTGGATGAAGCGGCGGAACTTCCGGTGCCGGTGGCACCGACGATGTCAAAGAAGAAAAACCCGCCAAAAGCGGCTGAAGCTGATAATTTTGCACGCGGTCTGCGTGCAGGATCTTCAGTCAGCCAGCATGTAAACATTCATATTTGAATCTTGCAAAAACATCGTGCTAAACTCTTGTGAAGACATTTTTCAAAGTATTTTTTCCAGCTGCCGCCGTATCCTTGGAAAGAAAACCTGGGGAAGGATACTGGCGGCCCTGGATACAAATTCAGAACCTCAAACATTTGCCGACAGATTATATTTATTAAAAAACGATCTTCAATTGCCGGATTTTATTGATGACCTGGCCCGTATTGAATGGATATGGCATCAGGCAAAAAATCAAACAGCATTCATCAATACATCCCCGAATAGTTTGCCTGAAAAAATCATAGCCAACCCCGCCCTCACCCTTGTGCCGGTTTTATGGAAAAACCTGGCCGCATTGATTGAAACAGACAGCCAAAAGGATTTTTCAGTCCCTGATCACACACCAGCCCATGTGATGATCTGGCGTCACCCGGAAACCGGTGAGCGGCATATCAGAGATGCCGAAGATCCTGATCTGCTGGTGCTGAAAATAGTTTTAGAAAAAATTGACCCGAGGCAGGCTGCGGCTATCGGAAATATCAATGTCAGGGCAATCCATACTGCCCTGGACCGGGCGATCACACAAGGCATCCTGGTATCACCGCCGTCTCATATCCAACGCAATTCTTTGTCATCACATGCTTCAGCCAAAGCAGTCGAACCTTTTTTATCTGCCGATTTTTTCACGCTTCAGTGGCATATCACCCAGGCCTGCGACCTGCATTGCAAACACTGCTACGACCGCAGCGACCGTACGCCCATGCCGCATGACATGGCCATTGCCATTCTTGATGATTTCTACGAATTCTGCCGGGACATGCATGTGAAGGGACAGGTCACCTTTACCGGCGGCAACCCGCTGCTGTATCCTTACTTTATTGAAATTTACCAGGCAGCAAGCGATCGGGGATTCGGGATCGCCATCCTCGGCAATCCCACGCCGGCAGATCTGATTGAAAAGCTGCTGGAAATTGCAAAGCCGGTGTTTTTTCAGATCAGCCTCGAAGGACTGGCCGAATATAACGATTACATTCGCGGCAACGGGCACTTCCAGCGATCCCTTGCCTTTCTGGACGATTTACGGACAATGGACATTTATACCATGGTCATGCTCACCCTGACCCGGGACAACCTGGACCAGGTCCTGCCTCTGGGCCGACTGCTCACCGGTCGCACAAACCACTTCACGTTTAACCGGCTTTCCACTGTCGGAGAAGGCAAACAGCTGCTGATGCCGGAAAAGAAAAGTTTTGAAGCGTTTTTAAGAGAATATGCCGCAGCGTCCGCCCAAAACCCTGTGCTGGGATTAAAAGACAACCTGATCAACATTATCAGAGAAAAACAAGGCATGAAACTGTTCGGCGGATGCACCGGTTACGGCTGCGGCGCGGCATTTAACTTTGCGGCACTCCTGCCCGACGGCGAGGTGCACGCCTGCAGAAAATTCCCGTCGCCCATCGGAAATATCCTTCAAAATAGCCTGATGGATATCTATGGGTCCGACCTGGCCGAAAAATATCGAACCGGCAGCACAGCCTGCCGGGATTGCCGCCTGAATGCCGTTTGCCGGGGATGTTTTGCCATCACTTACAGTCATGGCCTGGATATTTTTGAAGATCGGGACCCGTTTTGCTTTTTATCGGAATAAAACAGAGCATGGGCGGGGAGCCTCCCCGCCCATGCTGTAAACGCCATCGAATCTTATGCGACTTTTCTCGCACGCCCGCCCCACTCTTTTTCACGAAGTTTAAACTTCTGAATTTTACCGGTGGCGGTTTTGGGCAACTCGCCGAATTCAATCATTTTCGGTGCTTTAAACCGGGCCATGTGTTCCTTGCAGAACGCGATAATATCCTGTTCCGTTGGATTTGATCCGGGTTTTGGCTTTACAAACGCCTTGGGCACTTCCCCCCATTTGGGATGGGGTGTGGAGACCACAGCCACTTCCAGCACATCCGGATGTTTGTATATGGTGTTTTCCACTTCCACGGTGGAAATATTTTCGCCGCCGCTGATGATAATATCCTTCTGCCGATCCATGATCTGGATATATCCGTCCGGATGCATGACCGCCAGATCCCCGCTGTGAAACCATCCGCCCTCAAACGCCTTGTCCGTGGCGTCCTTGTCGTTGTAGTACCCGAGCATGACATTATTGCCGCGCATGACGATTTCACCGATTGTCCGGCCGTCTCTGGGAACCGGTTCCATGGTGATTGAATCCACCACATCCATGTGTAAAGCATTGACATAAGGGACCCCCTGGCGTGCTTTTATTTGTGCACGCTCGCCGGCAGGCAGATCATTCCATTTATCCTGCCATTTGCACATGGTGTGGGGGCCGAAGACTTCCGTCAATCCGTAGGTCTGGGTAATATTAGCACCCACGGCTTCCATATTTTCGATAATCTGGGGTGCCGGGGGCGCGCCGGCGGTCATGATTTCGAGATGACGGTTCAGCTGAAGATTCTTCTCTGCCGCATATGTTGACAATGCAATCAATATCGTTGGTGCAGCGCACAAATGCGTGACATTTTCCGTATCAACCATGCGGTAAATGGTTTCCGCTTCAACTTTCCGCAAGCAGACATGAGTGCCCCCGACAGCGGTCACCGCCCAGGGAAAACACCACCCATTGCAATGAAACATGGGCAGGGTCCACAAATAGGCGGATCCTGAATTCAGCCCGAATTCAATCACTTCGCCCATGGCGTTAAGGAAGGCCCCCCGGTGATGATACATGACTCCCTTGGGTGATCCGGTGGTGCCGCTGGTATAATTGATGGTCGCCACACTGCGTTCATCAGTGACCTCGCACGGTACCGGGTCATCTGAAGCGGCGTCTAAAAAGGCCTCGTATTCATTGCCCGGGATTGGGATCTCTTTGCTGATATCACAGATATTTACGATTGTTTCCACATTATTCAGGCTCTCTAAATTCGGAAGAACCAAATTAGCAAATTCATTATCCACCACCAGGACTTTGGCTTCCGAATGGTTCAAAATATATTCCACCTCGCCGGATGACAAACGAATGTTTACGCTGACCAGAGCGGCCCCGATCATGGGCACGGCAAAATGCGCCTCAATCATCGGAGGGATATTCGGGCAGATAAATGCCACCTTATCGCCTTTTTCAACACCGGCATTTTTCAGCGCATTGGCCAACCGGTAAACCCGGCGCAAAAACTGATCGTAGGAATAACGTTTTTCTCCGTGAACCACTGCGGTCTTATCCGAATAAATCGCCGCGCTCCGGGCCAGAAATTTTACCGGTGTCAGAATGTCATAATTTACGCTCTCTTGATGCATTATCTGTTTCCTCCTTAAAAATTACTTACTTTTCTTGATAAATGATCCGCAATATAGCCTGTTTCCCGAGCCTCGAACGGCTCCACCATATAATAGATGATTCCGAGTTTCCGGGCCGTGAGTTCCTGCAGCCGGGAATTGGAATCCGTCATGGCAACGATACGAATTTCCGGGAAGCACTTTTTCATATGTTTTATCAGTTCAAGCCCGTCACCATCCGGCAGGCAAAGATGGATAAAACTTAAATCAAATTGCTGACGCGATGAAATATCCTTCGCATCTTTTATGGTTCCGGCCAACATCACATGGTGACCGCATTCACTGATATGCTGCTGAATGTTTTCAGCAGCTTGATAATCCGGCATGACTACCAGTATTTCCATGATTATTTCCTTTGGGCGGCTTTTCTTTCAGACGTCAATCTTGATGGTCGTAAAAAGCTTTTCATGGTGTTTTTTTGCCGTCAGAATCTGATTTTTTAAGAGACCATCAAGAATTCAATAGAAAAAAATTTATAAAGACAGCTATAGTGTTTTCAATATGCATGCCAAATCTTGAAAAATTTTAAATACTTGAAATTGATAGGTATTTTAGAAATAAAAAATAAAGAAAGGATTTTCAGAGACGGGACAACATTACCCCATCGCAGGGGGTTGCCGTGAGAAATTATTTGAAATAATTAAAGATACGCCAACAAGGAATGATTGTTCCCAATTTAGGCATGGTCAATCCGATACTTTTTAATTTTTTTAAACAGGGTCCGGCGATGAATCCCCAGATCTTCGGCGGCTTTGCCGCGGTGCCACTGATTTTTTTCAAGCACTTTGATAATCAGCTGTTTTTCATATGCCTCAACAGATGCCGGCAGCGTTGATTCCGTGATCCCCATTCCGGGGTCAGAATCAATGAGCGGATCAGCGGTTTGCTTTTTCAAAGAGATTGCGGACACATCAAACCGGTTAAGGGTCATGTAGCGATGCAAAACATTCTGCAGTTCCCGGATATTCCCCGGCCAGTCATAGGCCTGTGAGGCATCCAGCATTTTGCCGGTGATCGGCGGCAATTTGTCGCGGTCCCCGTATTTTTGCATAAAATGATCGATCAGCAGCGGGATATCTTCCTTCCGGTCCCGTAAAGGGGGCAGATGAATCGGAATCACGTGAATTCTGTAAAAAAAGTCCTCACGCATTTTTCCGCTTCGGACCCGGTCTGCCAGGTCCCGGTTGGTGGCCGCAATAATTCGGATATCCGGATGATGCATCCGCTCGCTGCCGACCGGCCGGTATCCCATACCTTCAATCACGCGCAGCAGCTTCACCTGCATGTTCAACCCGATCTCCCCCAGCTCATCCAAAAACAGGGTCCCGCCGTCGGCAAGATCCAGGTACCCGTGCTTGTTGCGTTCAGCGCCCGTAAACGCGCCTTTTTTATATCCGAAAAACTCACTTTCCAGAAGATTTTCCGGAATGGCCCCGCAATTGACCACGACAAACGCGGACTTGCTCCGCTCGCTCATTTTATGAACCGCCTGAGCCACCAGTTCCTTGCCGGTCCCGGATTCCCCGGATATAATCACATTCGCGTCCGTGGCTGCGGCATTTAATATCAGTTCATACACCTGCTGCATGACCGTGCTTTTACCGATAATGTCACCGAATCGGAAGCGGTCCCGGATACTTGATTTTAAGCGGACATTTTCCTTGCGCAAATAAACCTCCCGTTCCATGAGCGCTTTTTCCGCCTGTTTGCGGTCGGTAATGTCGATGAGAAACGCCTCAAATCGCGCGACTGATCCGGTATCGCCAAAAATCGGCGACATCATGGCGTCATACCACCGGTTATCCACCGGGCTTTCAAACTCCTTTCGGCCGGCATTTCCGCTAAAAACCTCCTGCCAGGCACACCATGGGCACTGGCGGTCCCGCTGGTACAGGGATTGATAGCACAGACAACCGGTCGCATCTTTTCCGATTTTATCAACCAGGGCCTTGTTCATAAACTCGATGACATAATCCTGATTACAGGTATAAATCAAGCCTTCAGCCGCTTCTATGATGGCCAGCAGTTTAGCCTCGCTGTCTTTTAAGGCGCCGGCAGTCTTTTTAAAGGAGGTGACATCCATAAAAGATGCAATGCTGCGGATACCGTCCGGCAGCATGCCGACCTTGATAAAAATGTCCCGGACGTCTCCGGACCGGTTGATGATCTGGCATTCATACTCGTCCGGCGCATACTCGTCCGGCATCCGCCGCTGATGATGGTAATAAGACATCTTTTCAAGATCTTGAGGCGCTATAAAGGCCGACCATTTCATGTGGTGTTCAATTTCATGAATAGCATAACCCGTGAGTTTCTCAAATTCCTCGTTGGCCATGGTTATGGTCATATCCGGCTCAATAATGATGGATGCGGCCCCGGATTTATCAAACACCCGGCGGTATCTATCTTCGCTGGTCCGCAGCTTTGCCTCTGCCTGTTTCTGTTTGTTGATGTCAATAACCACCCCGATGATGGTTTCAAATTTTTTGCCTTTACTCTGAATCAGAGCCAGGGACATATCCCCCCAGAAGATAGAACCGTCCCTGCGCTGATACCGGAGCTGGGTGCGGTAAGCAGTCCTTTTTCCCGCCAGCATTTCATTGAGTGTCTCTTGAATACCATCCGCGTCTTTTTTGTAAAGCAGATCCAGAGAATGCCTGTTTTCCAAATCTCCCGGCGCATAAAGCAGGCGGTTGCACATGGCCGCATTGGTCCGGATAAACCGGCCGGTTTGATCCAGAAAAAAGATCCCGGCCCCGGCATAGTCAAAAATACGGCTTAGCCGATGCGCTTTGCCGAGCCAGTCGTCAATTTTTAAATACGAGGCATGGGTCTTGTCAGACATGGGGCATACATCCGTAAATTTATTTACTCTTCAGTGAAACCGGAATCAACGTCCGGGAATTCGGGTTCCTTTTTTTCCAGAAACGCGGCCACACCGTGAAAGCACTCACCGGAAACAATCAGGGAAACCGCCTGGTCCGCCTCCAGATCCAGGGACATATTCAAAGACTGGTTTTGACTCTTCCGGATAAGATTTAATGCGGAACTCACCGCCCGGGGGCCGTTTTTAGAAATCATTTTCGCCAGCCGGACGGCTTCATCCAGACAGTCCCCCGGCCGGCAGATCCGGTTCACCAGCCCGAGATTGATGGCTTCACCAGCCTGGACCTTGCGGGCGGTGAGGATCAAATCCGCCGCCCGAGACGGGCCAACCAGATGGGCAAGCGTGGCACCGCCCCCCCAGTCCGGCATCAACCCTAAACGAACCTCTGAAAAACAAATCACTGCATTGGGATCCATTACCCGCAGATCACACCGGACGGCCAGTTCCGCCCCCCCGCCATAGGTCAAGCCGTTTAAAGCGGCAATAATCGGGACCGGCAGAGAAACAAATTCATCCACGATTTTCCGCACCTGACCGATCAAATTGTCCGCCGGCGTCCTGTCCGCTTTCTCAACCGCATTGATGAGATCGGCCACCCACGGATTATCCGGGTTCACATCAAACCCGGCGGAAAAGGCATCCTCTCCGCCGCCGGTAATAACGATGGCACGCGGCAGAGTCTTTTTTAACTCGCCGGTAATCCGTCCAAGCGCCAAAAACATATGCTCATTAAACGCGTTTCGCCGCTGCGGACGATTGATGGTCACAATCGCAACCTTGTCTTTTTTTTCCAGCAATATACCTTCTTCGGGCATGTCATCATCTCCAGGATTTTATTTCAGTCACGCATCTATTGTATACCTAAGTTGAGCGATTGTCGAGTTTGACGCAGTAGATGCGGTGAAATCGGCAATCCCGTAGGGTTTAAAATTTTGAAACTTAAAATAGAACAACATCTTTAAATAAATAATAAAACAATTTTTTCAAAATTTTAAACACTCAATTTAGGGTATAATTAAAATCTACCAATAATTACAGCCGACTTCAATTGCTATTTGGCCCGGACGAATTTTCCAACGCCACGGCACCGTAAACTTATCTATCGGACAACTGAAAAATTCTTGAATGAAACGGTTAACCGGATTAAAGTACACTGATAATGTTCGGATTCTTTGATTTTTTTTAAAAAACCGTTTCAGCATAAGGCAAATTCATGAAAAAAACAAAAATTATCGCAACCATTTCAGACCGAATGTGTGATGTCCCTTTGCTGGAACAACTGTTTGCCGCCGGGATGAATGTGGTCCGCTTAAATACCGCCCACCAGACGCCTGAAGAGGCGTTAAAGGTGATTCAAAACGTTCGCGCGGTATCCGACCGGATTGCCCTGATGATCGACACAAAGGGCCCGGAAATCCGCATTACCGAAATGGCCAAGGAAATACCCGTCAAATCCGGGGATATTCTTTCCATTAAAGGGAACAAAAACAAATCATCGTCAAATGAATGTCTGTTTGTCAACTATGACGACTTTGTCGATGACATGTCGCCCGGTGACAAAATATTAATCGATGACGGGGATATTGAACTGTGTGTTGTTGACAAAGCAAGCGACTCCCTGACGTGTGAAGTCAGAAATGACGGTGCCATCAAAAGCCGGAAAGGCATTAATCTGCCTTCGGTTAAGATAAAAAACCTGCCGTCGCTTAGCGCAAAAGACAAAATCTTTGTTAAATTTGCCGCCGAGCATGACATTGATTTTATCGCCCATTCGTTTGTCAGAAGAAAAGAGGACGTTCTTGCCATCCAGAAAATCCTGGACGCGGAAAAAAGCCCGGTTAAAATCATCGCCAAGATAGAAAACCAGGAAGGGGTCGATAATATCAATGAAATACTCGACCATTGTTACGGGGTCATGGTTGCCAGAGGAGATCTGGCCATCGAAATCCCGGCGGAAAGAATACCGATTATTCAGAAAAATCTGGTACGAAAGTGCATTGACCGAAGAAAACCGGTGATCATCGCCACCCAGATGCTCCAGTCGATGGTAGATTCGCCGAGACCGACGCGTGCCGAGGTGTCTGATGTTGCCAATGCGTGCCTGGATCATACGGACGCAATCATGCTCTCCGGAGAAACCGCTAACGGAAAGTATCCGGTTGAAGCCGTAAAAATGATGACGAAGATAGCCGTTGAAGTGGAGTCCAGCCTCAGCACATTTATTGATACATCCTATGAAAGCGGCAATGATGTTACGGGCTATCTTTCCAAGGCAGCGGTAAAGGCAGCATTAAGACTGAATACCAAAGCCCTGATTGCCGATACCATCAGCGGCAAAACCATCGTAAGCCTGGCTGCCTATCGCGGTGAAAACAGGATTTACGCATTTTGCTACAGTAAACGGGTGATGCGGGAACTGGCATTATCATTCGGCGTGCGGACATATTATATGAAACCGGACCTGACCTCCCATGAATTTCTGGAAACCGCACTCAACCAGTTACTGTCGGAAAACCGTTTTAAAGAAGACAGCCTGATCACGGTACTGGCCGGAAATTTCGGCTCGGACAACGGGGCATCTTACGTTGAAATCAGCACTGCGAAAAATCTGTTAAAACGGATATAGTCTCCATATCCATAGATAATGGCATATTATGAGCGATATTAAAGAAAAAGCCTGCAGAAGATGCCGTAAAGTCATACCGGTTGACGACTTTTACGAAAACAAATACAGTCCGGACGGCCGATATGCCTTCTGCAAAGTCTGTTTTGATCAATTTGCCCAAAAGTTAAAAGAAAAGGAAAATTCGCCGGCCCCGCAGAATAAAACCTGTGAAAAATGCGACACGCTCAGGCTCATTGACGAGTTTGACGATCACCCTGACAATCCCGGCACCCAAAGCGACTGGTGCAAAGAATGCCGGCAACCGCACGATGATCTGAAAAAACAGGTGACTGAAACAGAAAAAAAACCTGATCTGCCGCCCCCAAAAGCCACCCAACAAACGCCCCGTGATCTCCCGGACAAGAAAAGCAAAAAAAAAAAAACAACTCCTGAGCCGTTAAGAAAAGCAACCCCGGAACCTGTGCCTGAACTGATGCCGCAACCAACAGACAAACCAGCACCGGAAAAATCGCTGGAATTGGAACCGGAACCCGCATCGGAACAAACTCGGGCAATGGCTGATGAGTTTGACTATATCGAACATTTGCTTGAGACTCAGGCGCTTGAAAAAATGGCACCCTATAAAAAGCTACCGATCCCCAAACAGATAACTAAAATCAAGGCCCGCAAAAGGATCTGCAACGGCTGCGGGAAAACAGAAGAGATCGACCAGGTTGAAAAAAACACCATCATTCCGGTACATGCCTGGTTCTGCGATTTATGCCGGCAAAGGACAACAAAAAGACTGATGCGAAAAGGAATGACCGTTCATGATTACTGGGGAAGAGAATTTAAAATTAAAAAATTCATCAGCAGCGACATGGTCATGGGCATTTTGAAAAACAAAAACGGGAACTGGGAGAAAAGACCCTTAAAAATTTACGGGAACTGGAAAACGCCCTAAAAACAATGCCTGTCAAACTCATTATATTCCTCTTTGTCGTTCTTTTACTGGTTGTCGGCATGCACTATGCTTTCTTCAGAAGCGTTGTTCATTTTTTCAGCATATCCCGCCCGGCTGTAAAAACCATAACATACACGCTCATGGCTTTCCTGAGCCTATCCTTTATCACGGCATTTTTTTTGATCCACTGGCAGGCAAATGCCTGGACTATCTGGTATTATCGATTTGCCGCAGCCTGGATGGGTTTTCTGATCCATTTCCTGGTCGCCATCACCGCAATCTGGGTGATGATCGGCGCGGTACAGCTTTCCAAAATGAATATATCACACCAGACTGTCGCCGCCATTATGCTGTCCCTGGCAGCAGCATACTCCGCCTACAGCCTCTGGAGCACATTTCATCCCTGTGTTCGGGAAATGACTATCGGGTTTAAAAATCTTCCCCCAAGCTGGGAGAAGACCAAACTGGTTCAGCTTTCCGACGTTCATTTGGGATACATTCACGGAAAAACGTTTGCCGAGCGAATCGTTTCCCAGGTCAACGGCCTTGACCCGGATCTCATCCTGATCACGGGTGATTTGCTTGACGGGGTAAACGGGAATTATGAAGAATTCATCGAACCGCTCAACCGGCTCCGGGCAAAGCAAGGCATATTTTTTATCACCGGCAATCACGAACATTATGTAGGCATTGAAAAGGCCTTGAATATCGTCAAAAAAACCAAATTCCGGATTCTGGACAACGAGCTGGTCAACATTGACGGACTTGAAATTGTGGGGATCAGCTATCCGGGAATCCACAGTCTTGATGATATCGCCAACCTGCCTGAACACGATCCCAAAAACGCCGCCCCAAAGACGACCAACAATCATGCCCGGATTCTTTTGTTCCATACGCCGACAAATCTTAAAAAAAATTCCGGGGATCGTGCTGACCGGCATTTTTCCACCTACTGGATGCCGGACACGTCTTTTGAACTCAACAAAAAGCTCAACTGCGATTTGCAGCTCTCCGGCCATACCCATCACGGGCAGATATTCCCGCTGAATCTCGTGACGCATTTTCTGTTTAAAAAATATGATTACGGCCTGAACCACAACGGCAGCTTCCGGATTTACACCACTTGCGGCACCGGCTCCTGGGGCCCGCCCCTGCGCTCTCCTGTCCGCCCGGAAATCGTTCTGATCAGACCGGTAGCAGAAGATTCTTAATCAGTTTGTCATCATTAAAACAGTTTCTTATTTTGCTCACGTATATGTTTTTTCCCAGCGCCCTGCACTTTTAAGACCGATGATTGTCGATTGCAGCGTACCGAATATCAATCGAGCAGGACTATTATCGAAATTATCAAGTATGCTTGGGTTTACTGCACCCCTCCCCCCCAAAAAAACAATCCCAGCTTTTTCCCATAATCCAATTGATAATTTGGGCATTCGTTTTAACACAACATATTGCGTCAATCACGATAATAGAATGAACAAGCACCATTACGTAAATATCGATATTCCGCGCTTCTGAGGTTAACTGCAATACTGTCGTTTTTGCTTTTCCGAAATGCCTCCCAAAAAATATTCAGCCGATTGTATGGGAATCCCTACATCAAAATCAGCATAATCCCGATATACCTAATTCAATAAATATTGTATTTATTTGTTTCTGTACAAAAAAAAGTAACTTTTCTTTGACGAATTTTAAATCCTGATATTTAGGAGAGATTGATGGTTAGGCTACCCAATATCGTTATTTTTATTTTATTTTTCTATTATTTGCTCACAATGCCCTTTCGGCCCAGAAGTAATAAAAAAAGAAACATAAAAAAATATTGGAATGAGGGCAAAAACTGAACTTTTAAGCCTTGAGTAGAACCTCATTGGACCTTGCAATATCTGTCCGAAGGTTTGTCAAAAAGAAGACACAAAACTCTAATCAGCATATGGTATGCCTTAAAAACAAAAAAAGTTACGGCAAGTTATCGATATTCTGCACTCCTGTAATAATTCGCACTAGTGTCGAAACTATACATAGTGCGCAACGAGCAAGTTTGCCCAATTCACCTTGTACTTTGAATAAAGCGAACTTCTTTATCTCTAATCTTTTCCCATTTTTTTCTCTCTGACCTGAGATTAAAAAGGTCTATGTCTTTGTAAATCAGGTTCTCTTCCTGAGGGGGAATCATCATTTTGGTTCTATCCTTCTCAGGGGAATGTACAAGAGAATTTCCAAAAGCAGCAAAATTGCAAAAAAAGCAATAAGCATAAACTGATCGTCTGGCCTCAAAATGTGCCGCCTCAAAATCTACTGTTACGGGGGTTAGTGCGGGGTTAAGGATAATATCAACAGGAATCGGAAAATTTTTTAGTTCCACTCTTAGATCCATATCAAGAAAATCCCGACAAATAGCAATGGCTATTCTCCCAAATCTGGTGTTGCAAATGGTCACCTTCTTTATTGATCCGGTATTGATGTTCTCCTCAATTTTTCTACCGCCAAATCCTATTATTGCAGGAATATGTTTTTTCTGCTCCCATAGAATTCCTTCGGGTCCGATAACACGGCATACATTTGTTCCTGTTTCCAGATCATGATATGAGCCTGGGACGATATACATATCGTATTTCTTTGCCAGCTCATTAACATCGTTCAACAATTCTTCATAATTCAGATCAATCGTCATCTCTGGAAACAGCAGAATGTCAACTTTATTGTCATGAGCTTTTTCGATCATACCTTTAATTTTCAGTCTCACATCGCTTAATCTGTTTTCTGCAAGTCCGAATAAACCATTTGTTTTTTCCTCAAAGAAATCCTCCAAACTGCCTATCTGGGCTATCCCAACCCGGCATTTACCCTTTTGAACCTGAGGATATTGTTCCAATAAATCATGGTATAAGAGTTCATATCTTTTTTTATTTTTCAACTCTTCAGAGCTTTCTGCCTGCTGGCTGTATCTGCGCATTTCACTGATGCTCGTGGGTGAACTGGACTCCTCGGGAAGCGAGGGGGAGATATGACCTGATATATTTTGTGAAATGTCGGGCTTAACAATCGTGCCCATTGCGGAAACAAGAATTTTGCTTTCTTCATCAACCATTTTTACATGGGACAGGATCTCTTCCTCTTTGTAGGCATACCCGGCTCTACCGAAAAGTTTTGCTGCAGATTTCAGATATCCGGATGCAATTTGAAGCAGCTTTTTTCGATCTTCCAATTCAATGATTTCATCTGCTTTAATAAGATGCCAGGCGCCGTCGAAATATGTAGATGTCGCCAGAGCCCATTCCGAACCCCCAACCATATTTCCTTTTTCATAAAAGGAAGCCGCATTTCGGAGATTTTTCTTGGTCACGGAATAAAGTTCTGACTTGGTATTTATATCTTCAGCTTTATCAAATCTGCATCCATGCTCCATTGCCTTGCAGAACGCAGAATTTCCGGATGAAATCATTCTCATCCTTTTTTCCGGAAACATACTGCTTGCAGCTTCAAAAAACACCGAAGCCGCCCTAAAGCCTTCTGGATCATTTTCATTTTCTGCCAGTTCCAGTTTTTCCAGTGCCTGGGAGAGTTTCAATCTGGCAAGGTATTCCTCTTTTCCACTGTCCAATTCATATGACGCACATATCTCTTCAAAAGTTATGACACTTTTATGGTATTCTTTGGCTGCCTGAATTTTTTTCCCTTCTTTTCCAAGACTTTTTCCTTTCTCAATACTTGCCATGGCGTAAGAATAATTTTTCCTGAGCCTGGCAGCTTTTTCCAGCTTGCTGATTCTATCGTTCTCTTTTGAATTTAATGTGGCTTTCTTTGCATCATTTAAGGTCATTATTGCTTTATTAAAGGCTTCAGATGCAGTTTTAAACTGCTTTGCAGCCTCTGCATGAATTTCTTTCTTGCTGGATTGAATTGCTTCTTCTAGCTTGGCCCATGCCGAATAATATGCGGATTCGAAATAATAAGTCGGCAGATCTTTAAGCAGAGTTGCTGATTGTTCATAATTATTCTTTGCTCTAAGGAATTCTTCCTGATCATGGCAATCACGGGCAAGCTCAATCAAATGCCAGGCGTGTGTATATTCACAAAGCTCTTCAACTTTTTTTATCATTTTTTCATTTGATATATTTGGCAAGGCCCCCTTATAGGCATTTTTGGACTTTATATAATGTTCTGCAGAAGATACATGATCTCCCATAATCTCTTCTACCATGGCGATCCGCTGATGGGCGGATGCCACCATATAGGGATATTCCCTTTCTTTGCTGTCCTCCAGGGCTTCTAAGAAAGTCATGTAAGCCTTTTTTTGCATGGCTTCATCATTTGAAAGGATACCGATCTCTTGGTAAAGATCGCCCAAACGAAATCTGGCCGAAAAAATACCGGTGACCGCACTTACCGGATTTTCTAAAAAACTCTCTGCAGCATCTACAGCCAGATTCAATAGATCAATTTTTTTATTAAGATCAACCTCAAGATCCGCCAAACTCTTATATGCAACCCAGATGGCGTAATAAGAATAAGACTGGTTACCGCCGCCTTTGAAATTTGAGGCAATATCTTTTACTTTTTCAGCCTCATTAAGTGCCTTTTCAATGAATTTCTCCTGTTCTGTTGTTTCAGAAGTAAATTCTGCCAGATGCACATAATTTAAACACATGCCCGCATATAATTGCGCCCATTGTGGGATTAGTTGGGCAGATTCTCCTGATTTCGTTTCCAATAAGACTGTTTCTGATATCTCAATACTTTTTTGTGTAAATTTTATTCGATCGTTTAACGGGAAAAATGCACGATGGGCCAGTTCCGTATAAGTATTCCCAGAGCTAATACTATTTATGCGCAAGAATATGTGAGGTTGAAGCTTTTCATATTTAACACAAAGATCAAGATCAGTAATAATCTGTTTCAAATCTACTGTAAGCTGCCCCCATAGAAGGGATGTTGCACGGCCAAAGTGGAAATTAGAAAATATAAAATTCAATCCTGTTTTTTGAGCATGTAATAAGCCCTTATCAACGTACTTGACACACTGCCTAAACGCCTTCCTTCTTTCAACTTCTTTGTCCGATTCCGATATAACCCGCGTTAAGTACCATTTAATATGAGCATTCATCAGATATGACATGGCAAGCAATAAATCATTATCTGAATCCTTCAAGATTTCTGATAATTCTTCGGCGATCTTTTCTAACCAATATACTTCCTTTGACCAGTATTTGACCGGTAAATTATACGAAGCCCCAATCATCCAAAAAACATTGCCCCAAATGAAATGAAATAATTGAATATGATTTTGAACTCCGGAAGTTTCTTTTAAAAGATCCCAGCTTTTTTGTAATAATGGTTTAACTTTTTCAAATGCGATAAGCACATCTTCGTGTTTACTTGCAATGCTAACAGAAAATGAACTGATATAAAATTGAAGTACTAGTGCACGGGCATATTCCGGCTTATTTCCGGTTTGCGCATATATGTTTACGGCTTTTTTGAGATATTTTGAAACTTCAATATACTTTGAATTAAATACTTGTATGTTTTGAGAAAGCAAAGCATCGATAAAGTCAACCATGGCAGAGCATATCAATACTCTGGCTTCATCTGCGATGCTCTGATGAAACTGTGCTGATTTTTTGTATGATTTTGCCGATAATTTTATTAAACTTACAGAATCTTCAAATGTTTTGGCACAATATGATGCAAAGTAGTAACTCTCAGCCATCATAAAATAAAGGTGCGCAGATTGTTTGGGATTATCTTCAGGAAGTATTGTTATGGCTTTCTCATATGACTCACATGCGTTTTGCCAGTCATATATGCGCTTTGCCTCTTCGGCTGATTCCAAAAATAGCTGTATCTCTGGAGTTTCTTGATCGTGATTCGCCATCGGAACCTCCAATGAATTTTTTTAGAATGAGAACAGTATGAAGTGGTTAATTATGCTGAGCAGCAATCTGAGAAGTGTATATTTTTTTTGAATTAACATCTAAAATACTGTGAAAACAAAATTTTGTCAATTTAATGTATGAAATGTGTAAGCATGAAATGGGAAATTGGAAAGGTGTTTATCAGAAAAAGGAGATTTAATTCATTTTAATGATATACAGAAGATGGCCTTTTATTTAGAACGTTTTCATAAGAGGTGTAAATGTATCAATAAGAATTTTAAAGCCGAACCATTAGCCACTATCGGAACAATTCCACCCATATTTAAAATGCACCATGCTTGCCACAATGTGCACAGCCAAAACCATCCTCACCAGTGCAGCTTTCAATAGCTAGTCGAAGTTCACTTTAAAATAATTAGCAAAGCCTGAAATCAAGATATTGTATGGCCTGTACTTCATAAATTCTTTGATCTTTTTTTTGACTCCCGACCTAATCCAAATTCATATTTTTGATGTGTTCCGGCATCATGTTTCCCCAATCCGATGAATACCATTCGAGTTCCACGTAATGATGAAACGATGAAAATGGATATTCTGTCGGTCGTTTTACCTTTTTATGATGCACGGGATTAAAATGAATATAATCCAAATGATTTGAAAAATCATCATCATCACGGATCACATGGTCGTAAAATCCGTTCTTCCATATTGGGCCTTTATACAACCCATTTTTATTAAATTCAATCGTAACACTTTGTTGAAAAAAATGAACAACTTTGTCAAACCGCCCGTCCTGAGTGTGGATCATTAAATGCCAGTGATCCGGCATCATCACGTACCCTTTCATCTGAAACGGATGAATCGTCTTAACATGATTCAGAATATCAAGGGCGGCTTGACCAAGGGCCGGGTTTTCAAATACCGGCTTTCGCCCCGCAGTTGCAAGTGTTAGAAAGACAACTGCATTTGGCACAAAATTGCGTTTATCTGAGGGGCACATCAATACTTCTTCTTCCGCGCTTGCAAAATCTTTACTGTTTCAGCAATTTCCGCTTCGGTCACGTTCTGGCGGAGGGTATCCATATCCGTCATCACCCTGGCAAACCGAATTCCTTCGGCGGCACTGATCCATTCAAGCTGCAGACGTTCGGCCCGGATGCCCATTTTTTCCATTTTTTTGTGCATTTTAATGATGCGTTTTTCGGTCCAGTGATTGGCATCAATATAATGGCAGTCTCCGATGTGACAGCCACTGACCAGCACCACGGGTGCGCCTTTTTCAAACGCATGCCACACAAATTCCTCATCCACGCGACCCGAACACATGGTGCGGATCAGGCGAACATTGGCCGGGTACTGAAGCCGGGAAACCCCCGCATAATCCGCGCCTGCATAGGAGCACCAGTTGCAGGCAAAGGTAAGAATTTTATCTGCCGCGTTTTCAGCCAGCATGGAATCTGTCTGGCTGTTGATCTGTTGATCTGTATAATGATTCATGACAATGGCGCCGAATTTACATTCCGCCGCACAGGTACCGCACCCGGAGCAGGCTGCGGTGTTTACCACTGCCGGTGTCTTTTTCTTGGTATCCACAACAATGGCATTATACGGACAGACCGTTGCGCATTTACCGCAGGACACACAATGCTCGGCAATAATTTCAGAGGTAATGGGCTCGGTGGTAATCACCCCCCGGTGCATCAGCCGGATAGCCCGGACGGCTGCTGCCGACCCCTGGGTCACACTTTCCTTGATATCCTTGGGACCTTCCGCACACCCGGCATAAAAAATACCCCGGGTGGCTGCGTCAACCGGCTGCAGTTTGGGATGGGCTTCAAGATAGAAACCGTCCGAGGTGAGCTGAAGTCCCATGATTTCCTGAAGGTGCTGGGTTCCGGAAGACGGTTTCATACCCAAGGCCAGCACCATCATGTTTAAATCATGGTATTCAATCCGGCCGATACTGGTATTTTCCACCGCCACCCTTACACTGCCGTCATCCAGTTCCTCAATGCTGCCGGGAAGCCCACGAACATACTGCACGCCCAGCTTACGGCTGCGGTTATAAAGATCTTCAAACCCTTTTCCAAATGCCCGGATATCAATATAAAACACCTTGATATCCATGTCCGGATAATGTTCCTTGAGCACCAGGGTGCTTTTAATGGTATTCATGCAGCAGATATTGGAACAGTATTCCCCGCCTTTCTGCTGTGACCGGGACCCGACACACTGAATAAACCCCACAGATTTTGGCTTTTTTCGGCCCTTCGGACAAATCAGTTCGCCCTGGGTGGGACCGCCGGCATTGACCATACGCTCAAATTCCAGGCTGGTCAGAACATTCTCGTAACGGGTATAGCCATACTCATCCATTTCACGCGGGTCATAAGGCTCCAGTCCCGTGGCCACAATAATGGTCCCGACAGTGACCTGAAAATCTTCATCAGACATATGGAAATGGATACAATTCTTGTCACACGCATCCGCGCACTTTGAGCACCCATGTCCCAGACATTCATTCATATTAATCGCATATGCCGACGGGACTGCCTGGGGAAACGGCATATACACGGCACGCCGCGACGAAAGTCCCACATTAAATTCATCCGGAAAGACCACCGGGCAAACCTTGGCGCATTCGCCACAGGCAGTACACTCGGATGTATCCACATACCGGGCTTTTTTCAGCACCCGGACATTGAAATTCCCGACAAAACCTTTAATATCTGCAACTTCACTCATGGTATGAAGCGTAATGTTTGGATGTCGACCGACATCCGCCATTTTCGGCCCGAGAATTCAGATGGAGCAGTCCATCGTGGGAAACGTCTTATCCAGCTGGGCCATCACCCCCCCGATGGAGGGACTTTTTTCCACCAGAATTACCTCATAGCCGGTGTCTGCCAGGTCCAGAGCTGCCTGGATACCGGCAATACCGCCGCCGATCACCATGGTTTTTTTGGTCAAAGGAACAATCTCTTCGGTCAGCGGCCACAAAAGCCCCACCCGGGCCACGGCCATCTTCACCAGGTCCTCGGCCTTATGGGTGGCTGCATCCGGCTCCTTCATATGCACCCAGCTGCACTGTTCCCGCAAATTTGCCATCTCCATGAGAAACGGATTGAGCCCTGCTTTTTTCATCATCTGCCGAAACGTCGGCTCATGAAGGCGCGGTGAACAGGAAGCCACCACAATACGGTCCAGGCCGTTATCCTTAATATCTTCTAAAATTTCCATCTGCCCGGGTTCGGAACAGGCATAGGTTATCTCTTTTGAAACCACCACATTCTCAAGCCCGGCTGAATCTTGGGCAACCTTTGCGCAATCCACCGTCTGAGCAATATTTAATCCGCACCGGCAGACATAAACGCCAATGCGGGGCTTATCAACACCGGCACCGGCAACAGCTGCCATTCCAGAAATTTCCATTGTCTCTTTCCTTTTTGTAATAATATATTTGGGCTAAAGAAAAATCAGATCGTTGTCGGGAATGGAATCCCGACCTACGGATGACATTACTTTTTAACGCACTTCAGCCTTCTGCCTATAGTGTTTAAAATAATGTTTTTGGCAAGGCCAGAGGGAGGAAGCTGTATTGGTATACCGCGACGACCGATAACGCCGCCCAAAAACATTATCTTGAATGCTATACTTATTCCCAGCGAATGGTCTGCCGGATCACGCTGGTCAGATCCACAGTTTCCATTTTCAATTCATCGCCTAAAAGCGGATCTTCCATGGCACACTGCAGATGAATCTGACACTTCGGGCATGACGTTATCATCCGATTGCTGCCGGTCTCACGGGCCTGCCGAAGCCGTTTCACCTGCATGGCCTTGCTGTAGGCGTCACACCCGGTCCAGGCACTGCTGCCGCAGCACATGGAAACATCCTTATAATCTTTCATTTCTTCGAATTGATCGGGCGATATTCGTTTGATCAGTTTCCGCGGCAGATCCTTTAAATTCTCAAAACTATTCAGCCGGCAGGAATCCTGAAACGTCACAGGATTCTCCATCGGGTTGAAGGCGACCGCGCCCTTATCAATTTCCTGCTCCAAAAATTCATACATGTGGGTCACTTTAAAATCGATCTCAATACCAAATCGCTTGTAATCCAATGCCAGGGTCCGGTAGCACTCCGGGCATGCCGTGACGACTTCTTCAATTCCCATTTCGGAAATTTTTGCCACATTCAGACGGGCCAGCTTGAGAAAATTTTCCCGGTCCCCGGACCAGAGCAGATCATGTCCGCAGCACCGTTCAGCGTTCATGACTGCGGGTGTGATATCAAAAAAATTCATCAGCCGCAGGCTGTCGATTAGAACATCCGTTGTTTTTACGCCCAGGTGAATCCGAAAAAATTTATCAAAATAAGGCGCACACCCGCCGAAAAAAAGGATTTTGCTTTTATCATCGACTTTCACATCTTTCGGGAGCTGGCTCCATCGATCGGTCACCAAATCCTTCGATGTCATAGACCGCATCAGTGACTGGAAAAAGCCACCGTGCGCCTGATGGGCGTCCCCGTCTTCCTTGTTTTTAATCAGGGCGCGGATATCACAGATAAAATCCGGGAAATTAACACCGGACGGACACCGGTCATAGCAAAAACCGCAGGTCAGGCAGGCCCAGATATCTTCCTTAATCTCTTTTGCATTCATGTCGCCGGCAATCAAAGCACCGGCGATGGCACGCGGAGAGAACTGCTTACCGGTCAGGGCCAGTGAGCATGATGATGTGCACTTACCGCAGTCCTGGCATCCGTAGGCATTATGGACCGATAGAATTTCAGCCAATGATCCCACACCACGGTCCTCTTTAGCCGGTTCTTTATGCGTCGGCACAATTGAAGATTTTCCAAAGGATCGGATTCCATCGCAAAACATTTCAATAAAATTTCGCAATCCATCCACTTCATCCGGCAAAAACGTTGCTAACTGCAGGCGGTCTTTATCCAACCCGAGAAGTGCCAGAATTTCCCGGGTATCCTCTGTAAAATTGGCTGCATTGTTTGTTCCGACACCATAACGACAGGTTCCCGGCTTGCATCCCACCAGGGCCACTCCGTCTGCCCCCATTTCAAATGCCTTGAACAATAGGGCTTTAGAGATTCTTCCGGTGCAGGGAATCCGGACCATGCTGATTTCCGGAGGAATCCGATAGCCCTGATCCTGAAGCGCCTGATACGCTGTATGAGCTCCCCAGTTACATAAAAACAGTATTATTTTATAATTTTCCATGACACCCTTGCTGGTTTCAGGTATCCGGTGCCAGGTGTCAGGAAAGAGAAAAACAATTCCTGAACACTGAACACTGAAACCTCAAATTCTAAGTAGGAGAATGCAGATGCATTCCCCGAACGAGTTGTTATTATATTTAGCTGCCTGCAGCCGTCTAATTTACCAAAATTTCCTCTAAAGTTTTTTCCAGAAAAATCCGATTTCGAAACGGACTGTCAGCTGCATTTGACGGGCATGAAGGGATACAGTTACCACACCCCTTGCAAAGCGTTTCATCAACCACTGCATACCAGCCGCCGATATCATTGTTCTGCATGGTGATGGCGCGATACGGACATTTTTCAATACAACGCCCGCACCCCCGGCATTGATCTGCATTTACCGTCACCGTAAAGCCTTTATGCTGGCGCGGACCACGGGGCATGATGGCAGCAGCCAAAGCTGCGACGGCCTGTCCTTTCTGACGGTTTGACACGGCAATTCCCGGAGGATCTGCCATAAACAAACCGCTCACCGAAGTCATGCCCGGATAGAAAAATGGAACCCCCGTGATTCCCGCCTTCTGCATGACTGCGGTAATTGGACGGCCGGCATTGATATCCGGCTCCAGATATTGAATTTTTCCACGAATTTTTTCACCCAGAATCACCGCACCAACCTGAATCTGCTGCTCCTTCTCACCAACCGTCACGGTAATCTGAAACGCGCCCAGACAGCCACTGATATTTTTTACAACAGACCCTTTAAAAAACAAAAGATTGGCATATTTATAAGACCCTTCCAGCGCTTTATCCTTAGATCCGAAAAGATATACGTCAATGCCCGCATCTGCGAGTGTCATCGCACTTTCAATGGCAGCTTCACTTTCTCCGATCACAGCGGTCGTGAAATTGTAATTTCTTGCCGGCGAGGAAAAGGGTTTTAATGTGCGGGCCCGCCGGATTGACCGGCGAATCAGTCCGGAAAACTTTTCCACTGCCATGTCCGGATCATGGGCCAGATCGGCCAACGCCTCACTTCTGATATTACAGGTCATTACCATGGATCGGCTGATACCGGTTGCGTTAAACAGCGCATGCTTTAAACGGCTTCTCTGGTCGGTACAGGAACTGCACACAAAATTCAGCGGACAGCAGACACAGGACGCCAGTACGATGCGAGTAATGCCTTTTTCCCGAACAGTTTTTAAAATAGCCGCTGTTCCCTCGGGCGTACAGGCGGAATCAACTGACTCCGTGTGCAGGATGAAATCGCCATATAATAAATCTTCTAAAAAACGATCCAGCGCCGGATGCCACCCAAGAGAATCATTGCACCGGCAGGCAAATACACCGATTTTAATCTCGTCCGCCAGGTCTGCTTCCGGGGGTGAAAAAGACATGCCCCGTCCCTTCTGACGCTGGGATGTGTTGGAAAGCAGCACCATTGCCCGGGCTGCCGCGGCAAATCCGCGGGTCATCATGGCACTGACATCGGTACGGGATGTTGAAGGGCCATAGGCCCGGATAATATCATCACCCCTGACTGCCGGTGCAATTTCCGGGTCAGCAATAATAATCACTCCGGCATGTTCCAGAATTTCTTCTGCCGGCTCATCATGGTTGATGGCGCCGATAGCATCACACACAGCCAGGCATTCCATACAGTCCGAACAAACCCCGCACTGCAGGCATCGCTGTGCTTCTTCAACAGCCTGAATCTCGCTCAGACCAAGGGCTACTTCATCAAAATTAAGTTTTCGTTCGGCGGCTTCAATTTCCGGCATGCGGACCCGGGATACAAACGCCAGATCAGAGGCAACCGGCGTAAAATCCCGGTCAATTGATCGGACCGTATGCTCTTCTAAGGATGTAATATCACATATATCGCCTAATACACGGATGGCTGCCGCTCGTCCCTGCGCCATGGCATGAACCACCGAAGACGCACCGGAAGCTGCATCACCGGCCGCATAAACCTTGTCCATATTTGTCTGGAACCGGTCATCAACAGCAATCAAACCATTGTCGGAGACAGCAAGCGCCTGATCTTTTCCATTCGGCCCAAAGGCCCCGGTCTGACCGATTGCCACAAACACCCGGTCAAATTCAAGGGCAAAGGATTCACTGTCCTTAATAACCACCGGCCACTCAATGCCGTTGGCATCCGGTTTCCCCGCTTGTGTCGGCCGACACTTTAAGCGTTCAAAATGTCCATTACTGCCTTCAAATCCGACCACCCGGGTATTGTCAACAACATTGATTCCCTCTTCATCTGCAGCGACAATTTCTTCCGGGTCTGCCGGAATTTTTTTCTTGTCAAACCATGAAATAATACTGACATCAGCACCAATACGGGATAAAGTGCGGGCCAGATCATAAGCGGCATTTCCGTCACCGATCACTGCCACTTTTTCTTTTAAAGACGTAATATCTCCGCGATATAATTGAGCCAGAAAATCAATGCATCCGAAAACACCCTCCAGGTCTTCACCATCAACCCCCAGCTTTCGATCCGCCCACGAACCGGCCGTGAGAATCACTGCATCAAATTTTTCGGTCAGCTCCGTTAAACCGCCATTAAAATCAATGGCATGATTTGTAATGATTTCAACACCAAGACCCTGGACGTAGGCCAGTTCTTTGTCCAAAATATTTCGCGGCAGGCGATGGGGTCCGATGCCGTATCGCAGCAGACCGCCGGCCTGCTTTTCTTTTTCATAAATTGTTACCCTGCAACCCTGACGCGCCATTTCTGATGCTGCCGCAAGCCCTGCCGGGCCGGAGCCGATGACCGCAATCTTTTCAGACCGCTGATGCCTGGGCGTGTGATCGACCTTCAAATCAGATTCATAATCCGCCAGAAACCGCTTAATGTCTCGTATTGCCACGGCGCCATCATAGTCACTGCGGCGGCAGACACTCTCGCAGGGATGGGCACAAATCCGCCCGCAGATTCCGGGCAGTACGTTTTTTTCCCGAATCAGGGCCAAGGCTTCTTCAAACCGACCTTCTTTTACCAGCGCAACATATCCCTGGACATTGACCCCCAGCGGACAGTTTTCCCGGCACAGGGGTACGCGTCGTTTATCAATCACCGCCCTTCCCGGCAGACTCTGGCGGCTGTTAATGGAAATGGCATTATCCGCGCTGCAGTCCTGGACCGGACAGACATCAACACAGCGTCCGCAAAGAATGCATTTTTCCGGATCCACAAATGTCTGGTCGCGGGTAATCCCCACCCGAAATCCCTGGTGACTGTGCTTGATCGAAGAAATATGCGCCGGCAGAATGCATTTAATTGACGGGTTTCTTAAAATTCGGATTAAACCGGGCCGATGGGCATGATTAAACGCCACCCCGGATTTTAAGCGCAACAAATCTGCGGATAATTTCCGGTCCATGTCGGTTTCCGTATCAACCAGTGTGACCGGGATTCCCAGTTCCCCCAGTTTATTGGTGGCTGCAATGCCTGCGGGTGTCGCACCAATTACAACAACCTTATGAAGTCTTTCTTTCGCCCGCTTCATTGCACTACCCCCGTCTGGCCGGAGGCTTTTTTCGCGCGCCCCTTGAGCTTGGACAAACCGTATTCATACCCTTTGGTAAATGCCTGTATGTTCATTTTTTCCGTTCCCTTGGGCACCGAATCAGTCACCGCGTCCCTGGCGGCGTCTAAGGAAATCACCTGGGCCACTGCCGTGGTAAAACCGACCATGATAATATTGGCCATCATTTTTCGTCCCAGCTCTTCTGCCATTCTTGTAGCGGGAATGGAGAAATAATCGCGGTCTCCTGACGGCTTCACCAGATCCTGATCTGTCAGCAGGAGGCCGTCGGGCTTTAACTCGTCAATATATTTTTCGTAAGCGGACTGGGACATGCAGACCAGCAAATCAGGTGTTTTAATATAAGGATACTGGATGATTTCTTCAGAAATAATCACCTGGGCGGCACAGGCGCCTCCCCGGGATTCCGGCCCGTAAGACTGGACCAGCGTACTTTCTTTACTGTCTCCCAACGCCGCGGCCTGTCCCAGAATCCGTCCGGCCAGAATAATTCCCTGCCCGCCGAAACCGGTGACGATAATCTCCTGACGATTTTTTTCATTAATATTTGTCATATTTATTTCCGGATGCTGAATATTTTTATTTTTTTTGCCTTCAGTCTTCTGCCTTATACCTTCCACCTAAGCTACTCTCTCATCATACAGACCTTTTCATAATTCTCATCCGGTGTCGGCTTATCGATATCGACAAATTTGCCCAGCACAACACCCTTTTTAAAATCAATATCCAGCTCAGCCGGGTCTGCATTGTTTTTGATGATGGTATTGTCGGCAAACATCTTGAGCATATTCAATGATTTTATCTTGTTGCGCCGTCCGTAATTAATCGGACAGGGTGAAAGAACTTCAATAAACGAAAACCCTTTATGATTAATGGCTTCAACAAACGAATCGGTTAAATCATTCGAATGGATCATGGTCCACCGGGCCACATACGTGGCGCCGGAGGCATATGCCAGCAGAGGCAGGTTAAACGGCGTATCCGGGTTACCGTAGGGCGTTGTGGCCGAACGATCCATATGAGGGGTAGTGGCTGCCACCTGCCCGCCGGTCATGCCGTAGATAAAGTTATTGATACAGATTACAGTGATATCCATATTACGGCGGGCGGCATGAATAAAGTGGTTCCCGCCAATGGCAAACAAATCACCATCACCTGAAAACACAATGACATTCAATGACGGATTGGCCATTTTAATACCCGAGGCAAATGGAATCGCCCGGCCATGGGTAGTATGAAAGGAATCCAGCTTTACATAACCGGCGCCCCGTCCGGAACACCCGATGCCGGAAACCATGGAAAACTTTTTATGATCAATGCCGGTCTCCTGTATCGCGGAAAGGCAGGCGGAAAAAACCGTTCCCACCCCGCATCCGGGACACCAGATATGCGGAAGCCGCTCGGTTCGTATCAGTTCCTCAAGCGGATGCACTTCTTGCTTTGCTTTTGCTTTTGCCATTTTATCAGAATGCCTCTTTAATTAAATTGATGACTTCATCCGGCGTAATCACCGTACCGCCTGCATGCCCCACCAGATATGACGGCGCATTTGCTCCGGCACACCGCTGGACTTCCCGGCTGATCTGGCCCATGTTGATTTCAACGGTGACAAATCCCTTCACGCGTTTGGACAAATCACTGATCATCTCTTCCGGAAACGGCCAGACGGTTATCAAACGGAGCAAACCGGCTTTAATTCCCATCTCACGGGCCATATCAACCGCAGTATAAGCGGTTCGGGCTGAAACGCCATAGGATACAACCACAATGTCCGCATCATCCAACAAATATCCTTCCGTTCGGATGATGTCATCGAGGTTGTTCCTTATTTTGCCCAGCAACCGCTCCATCATTTCTTTGTGGGTCTCCACGGACATGACCGGGTATCCCTGTTCATCATGGGTCAGACCGGTAACGTGAACATTGTACCCCTCACCGATGGCCGGCATTGGAGATACGCCGTTTGGCCCGGGCTGAAACGGTTTGAATTGATCCTTTCGGCCCTTTGGCTGGATACGGGCAACGGTCTTGATCTCTTTTGCTTCAGGGATCACCACTTTTTCGCTCATATGCCCGACCACTTCATCAGACATAATAAAGACCGGCACCCGATATTTTTCGCTCAGGTTAAATGCTTCAATGGTCAGGTCAAACATCTCCTGGGGCGATGACGGGGCAATGGCGATAATCTCATAATCACCGTGGGATCCCCATTTGGCCTGCATCATATCCCCCTGGGCCCCCATAGTCGGGAGTCCGGTGGACGGCCCGCCCCGCTGAACATTGACCACCACGCAGGGGGTTTCCGTGACAACCGCCAGGCCCACGGTTTCCATCATCAGGGAAAAACCCGGCCCGGAAGTCGCGGTCATGGTTTTAACACCGGTCCAGGCCGCGCCGAGAATGGACGTCATGGCAGCAATCTCGTCTTCCATCTGAATAAATACGCCGCAAACATCCGGGAGCCTTTCGGACATGCGTTCCGCCACTTCTGTCGCCGGTGTAATGGGGTAAGCCCCAAAAAACATGCAGCCGGCGGCGATCGCCCCTTCAGCGCACGCAATATCACCATTTATAAAATGTTCACCTGTGAGAACTTTTGGTTCCATCAATTTTCCTGTTGTTTTTAAGGTATATAGGTTGAAGGTTGAAGGCTGAAGTATACATATTAACTTCCACAACGGTGATCAGATCTTTTTGAATTCGAAGCTATTTGTGTATCCAACAAATGACCTTTGCCTAAAAGCCTTATAGCTTCAGCCTCTCCACCTGCAATTTAATCTGCCGACTCTGCTTTTTCCACCGCAACAGCTTCAACCGTATAAATAGCAAATTCCGGGCACAGCAATTCGCAATAATGACAGTTCAAACAGCCGTCTGACTTGACAACCGGCGGATGATACCCTTTGATGTTGAACTCTTTTGAAAATTCCAGGACTTCCCTGGGGCAGAACTCAATGCAGTACCCGCACCCCTTGCAACGATCGTTGATAATAATAACTTTTCCCCGGACAACGGCAATCTCTTCCGTATCCAGCGGGGCCCGCCAGTATTTCATATGTATATCCTTGATTAGTTTCCAATATTTTTCCAAATCAAACAAAACAGCCTATACCATTCACCAAAAATATCAAGGAAAATTACTTACGAAATACCTCTTGCCAGGATACCCCCATGTTTTTTAAGGGAGTATCCTGAAATCATTTTTTCCCAACATTTGATGGATAAAGATTTTGCTCATAGAAATAGAATAAGGATGGGAACAAAAAAAATAGAAATGACGGATAGAATATTTTCCTGAAAGTTGACCGTTGAATGCTTTATTTTTAAAAGCATGAGCCGAAGGCGAATGCCTTTTTCCGGATTCTCACTCACGGATTCCTTGCCAAACTGATTCCGGCAAAGTCTTTGACCCGGATCAATGGAGCAACGGATCAATGGAGCAAGTTTTCAACATTAAACTAAAAAAAAACATCATGACAATGATGACATCCAGGTCAACTCATCCATATCAATGGCATCAATGCTGTAACCTTTTTCAAAAAGCTCGTTGCAGGCAGTCACGACTTGCCTGTCATACCATTTCCCGGCCTTCGTGTTTATCGATGACAGCGCTTCTTCTAACGAAAAAGCCGGACGATACGGACGATGGGCAGTCAGGGATTCCACCACATCTGCCACACAAATAATACGGGACTCAAGCAGGATTTCATCATCACACAGTCCCTGAGGGTAACCTGACCCGTCAATATGCTCATGATGCTGCAGTGCAATTTGGGCCACCGGCCAGGGGAATTTGACAGGTTCTAAAATCTCATAGCCCTTTCGGCAGTGGATTCTCAGATAATTTATATCCTCATCCAAAAGTTTTCCGGGGCGCGACAGAATTTCAGGCGGCACGGCGATCTTTCCGATATCGTGAATAAGGGCGCCTAAATAGACGCCGTCAATGCGCTCGTGTGAAAAGTTTAAGGCTTTGGCAATCCTGGCGGCCAAATGAGCCACCCGGCGCTGGTGGCCGGCCGTATAAGGATCCCGAATCTCGACGATCCGAGATACAGCAAGAATCGTCTGCATGAGCGTTTTCTTGATGTTTATGGCGTGGTGCGCATCCTTGTTTTCAGAACAGTCTTGTCCTGAAACATCCCGAAGATATGCGATAAACACGGGGGCAACCTTCGAATTGACTGAAATCACCGCCAGCTCAGCGGTAAAAACGGATTGATCGGCCCGCATGGCAAAGACCTCAACCCGCCGGCCAATCATCTCTTTTTTGCCAAAGGACAGGAAACGGGCAAGACCGCTTTCGTGAGCTCTTTGGAGTGATTCGGGAATAAGCTTTTCAGAAACCATGCGGCCAATCACCTGGTCGCTACGATAACCGAAAATTTTTTCAGCAGCAGGATTGAATGTTATAATGCGGCCCTGGGCATCCATCGTGATAATGCCGTCAAGGGCTGATTCCACGAGTGCGTGCAGCCACTCGGAAGAGACATCCCTCTTTTGATTGGAGGGTGTAAACTTTTCCATTTTAGGCCATCACGGGTTATCTGCTAAAAATTCCATACTCAAAATACCTTTTTGTGCATGGAAAAGACAGGGCTTTATTTTTCACATGATACCTTAAAATACGCCCCGGCAACTTAATAAACTTTAATATATTAAAAATAACACATGATATTTTTGATAGCAACTAGAGAAACCAACGCATGTTTAAATCAAAATAATTATTGCTGCCGTGTATTCTGTAAATTCTTCCGTATCTGAATCCCCGCAGAATCACGGCAGGATCATTGTTGACAAATTATACAAACTTATTTCTCTGAAAATAGAAAGCTGATCGCTCACTGCCGGCCGTTGATTTTTTATCAGCTCCGGCCCCAAGCATTACTTCCAAAGCGGGCCTGTAAATCCGTTGCTGACCTCAAGAAAGGGTCAAGTCTACGTTTGGCTCTTTAAGTACCGATTGAATCAACGAACTCTCCGGTTATCTTCTCTCAGCGCATTTCTTGAAGCGCGATCCACCAGCGTAAAAAGCCTGTCAATATCATCTTTTTGTGTCGATGACTGATGTCCGCGCACTTTAACAAATTCACAGTCCAACTGATCGGTGATTTTAAAAAATTCCTGATACAGTTTATAATTTTTAAGACGCCTGTTCTTCTTTGACCGATAATCATTTTGCTCAAACCGATCCCGTCTTCGCATCAGCCCCATAATGTTTTGAGAATCCGTATACACAATCACCCGGCACCCCAAAACAGGGATATCGCTTAAGGCCCATAACACCGTCTGCAATTCCAGTTTTGCTGAAGACGTCTGCTCAAATCGCCGCACTTTGACGCGCGGCTTCAATAAATCCAAAGAATCCGCAGAAAGCCCGTGTTCAGACACAGCCAGGTAAGCCCCATATCCAATCTTTGAATGCGTATTTACGCTGCCATCCGTAAAGAGCATCAGGTCATTCATTCGTTCGATTTCTTGACAAATTTCGTCAGAATTACAATCTGCTGCCCATTGACGCGACCCTCAATATGTTCCGAATTATCTGCAACCAGCGAAATTCCACGAACAACGGTGCCGCGTTTTGCTGTAAAGTTCGCTCCTTTTACATTTAAATCCTTGATCAACGTGACAGTATCGCCTGCTGCGAGCACCGTGCCGTTGCTGTCAACATGTTTGACGGCATTTTCAGCACTTTCTTCTTCGCCCGCTGCCTGGGCCCAGGCCTGAATGTCTTCATCCAAATAAAGCATATCGAGTAAGTCCTGCGGCCAGCCTTCCGCACTCAGGCGATTGAGCATACGCCAGGCCATTACCTGCACTGTCGGCACCTGGCTCCACATGCTTTCATTCAGGCAGCGCCAGTGATGGACATCTACTTTTCCCGGATTTTCAATCTGTTCACGGCACGGTTCACAAATCAACAGACACTCATCCGCACTGCCATCTGAATTCGGTGGCACTTCATACACTCCCAGCCTATCTCTTGCACCGCACAATTCACATTTCGATTCACTGCGGGCATGTAATTCTTTTTCTGTGCTCATTGTTTACTGCTCCTCAAAGTTGATGGCTTCGTAAAATAAAATGGATAACTAAACTTTTGTTACCAGTATTACCGTGCTGTGTAAAAAGAAAAACGGATAAAGCAACTTAGGAACGTAAATTTTATAAAGTGCACTAAATTGCTTGTCTTTTGAACCATCTTCGGCGTTGCGCGAAAGGCCGAAGACGTTAAGCATGCGACCTGTCACGCGCCTTGAATATGGCCCAAAATCCGGCACAATTTCGGTCACTTTATTTCATTCACATTCCTTAGCCCAGGTTTGATGCCGGACTTTTATATTTTCGCCTCAGACCATTCACTGGTTCCGAACCTGGCCGGAAACCAGGTGTTGATTTTAAAAAAGGGTCAAGTCTACGTTTGGCTTTTGATACTTTTTTATCAACAGGTGATAGAAGACGAAAGTGAATTTTATTTTAATTGAACGGTTGTGTATTTTTGGTATAGTTAATGACAGTTTATTTACGCCATAAGCGGCGTATGGGTTTATTATAATTACCGGATTCATGATTGATTGCAGGTTGGCATCACACTTGATTGTTTCATATTCAACCCGCATTCATAAAAAATACAAAGTTCAGGACTCCGACGACTTCATGTCCCATTATTATTGAAGACCTGAAAAGCACGACGGAACCATTCATGAAAGAACGGATATTCACAGATACCAGCAACTTTTTTGCCATTGACTATGGCGATATGATCCACATTGGCAGCAAGCGTTACCTGATAAAAGGGCATGAGCGGGAAGAACGGTTCGGACTTGATGAACCGAAATTCTGGGTTAAAAAAGCCGTGGACATGGATACCGGGGAGCGCAAGATCATCAAGCTGTCCTTTTTTGAGTCCTTTGAAACAAAGATCGGCCACGTAAAAATCCCCTGTTTCAGGCACCCGGAAAAAGAAGGAAAGGTGCTTGCACTGGTGGGAAATCATCCCCATTTCATGCATGGCACCTATTATAATGATGAGAAAGGAAACAACGTCCGGGTGCTGGATGTTGTTTACGGGAAAAATTTTTATCTTTATATAAATGCCATTGATTTGGATCACAAACCGTATTTTGAGCTGCTGCTGCCGGGCATACTCAAAAAGCTGTTAACGCTTTTTGAATCATTACGGCTTCTTCATGACAACGGCTTCAAGCACGGTGACATAAGAAATGATCATATCATCATAGAGGAAAGGACCGGAAACTACGTCTGGATTGACTTTGACTATGATTTTGATTCAGTGGAAAACCCGTTCAGCCTGGATCTCATGGGCCTTGGAAATATTCTGACCTATGCCATCGGAAAAGGATTTCATAACCTTAAAGAAAAAAATAAAGCAAACGGAAATCTGATTTACAAGGACCTGATCTCAAAAGTGGAGCCGGAGGATTTTTCCATTGTTCACAAGTGGCGGTTCATGAACCTGAAAAAACTCTACCCCTATATCCCGACCGGTTTGAATGATATCCTTGCCCATTTTACATTGGGATCGGACGTCTTTTACGAATCCGTGGATGAGATTGTTGCCGATTTAAAAACCTGCATGTACTCAGGATTTTCATAACATGAGAACGAATTCGGAAAATCATATTTCGGTGGGTTTTAAAATTTCCGCCAGAGACCCGGCCAGCAAACTGATGTCTGACCTTGAATGCCCGGCATTCACCGATATTCGAAGCCTGGCCTTTCCCTTCGGCACAACCGGATAAATCACCGGCAGAACAAAGAGTCCCTTTTGCGCCACAAGCCGGCGGGCGCAATCAAATGCTTTTTCTTCATTGTTGACTAACACCGGAAAAATCGCCGATGCTGAATTCATGGTATCAAGATCCAGTTCCGACAGGCACAATTTTAAATAATTGATATTATCCCATAGTTTCACCTGGCAACGATCATCCTGCTGAAGCCGCCTCAGAATATACCGGATCGTTTCCACGACCGGCGGCGTTAAACTGGCCGAGAACATATACTGGCTGCATTGCTGCCTTAATTCATCAATGGCATCTTCGGATGCGGCAATAAATCCGCCGCCGGCGGCAAACGACTTGCTGAATGTGCCTAAAATATAATCCACATCATCAGTTTTTTGATATTCATCTGCCGTGCCGCGCCCCTGACTTCCCAGAACACCGATACCGTGTGCATCATCGATGGCAATCTGCATGCCCTGGTCTTTACAGTATGGAACGAATCCGGCCAGATCGGCCCGGTCGCCGTCCATGCTGTATATGCCTTCCATCATAACAATATCAGAAACCGGTGAAGTTCTCCGGTCGCAAACAACAGCCCGGATCTGTTTTAATGATTTCACAGAATTATGGTTAAAAAAATGAAACGCATCCTTTCGCTCACTGGCACCCTTTCCCAGCCGAAGACCGTCGATGATGCTCCGATGGTTCAGTGCGTCACTGAATAACGTGTGACCTGAAATGATACGCGAGGAGCAGAAACCGAGCATCGCCATATAACCGGCAGGCATTAACAGGACCGCTTCTTTTCCTAAAAAGTCTGCCAGTTCATCAGCCAGAGCGGCATGTATTGACAATGAACCGCTGCCGAGCATCGAACTCCCGCAGCCGGTGCCGTATTCACGGACCGCCTTTTCAGCCGCCGCCTGAACACCGGGATCGGTGACAAGGCTTAAATAATCATTGGAAGCAAAACTGATGATGGGCTTGCCGTTATGCTTCGTCTGATGTCCCGGCACTGAAAACCCGAGTTCCCGGAAACGAAGCATGCTGTCTTGTGTGCCGGTTTTCTTCAACACACGGCCATGCCGCTTTTTCCCGCAACCGGGGCGTTGTGTCAAATCTTCCGGGACCGGGACATTGATCGCGTCAATCGTCAGATTCCCGGTTTTAACCATATTGTTTTTGATAAGCTCGCCGGCCAACTGGTCCATCGTGGCATAGCAGAGAAAATCATTAAATGAAAAATCACACCCGTCACGAATCAGCCGGGTTTCAATCAGATCATGAATCATCGCTGCGGCTACAGAATCAACCCCCCAGGATGTCAATTCTTCAGCAGGGTCCAGCTCGCATGGGTCTGTTTCGAGTATAATGGCACAGATTTTCAACAGCAGATCATTTAATGCATTTTTTGTCATGATGTTCATTTCTCAATAAAATCCCGTAAAATCAGTCGCCTGTTCCCCGGATCCATTCTCTCACTGGATTTAATTCATTATTTACAAACAATGATTTGCATCTTTTACGCTGCAGCTTCCCGCTGGAAGTCTTGGGAATGGCTTGCGGCGCCAAAAGCACAATTGAATACGGCACCAGCTGGTGATCGGCGGAAACCTCCTGCCGCACGGATTTGATTATATCATCATATGCCGCCTCATGACCGGATTTTACTTCCAGGGCCACCACCAGTGATTCTTTTCCTGAAATTTCTGCAGAAAAAGCAATCACCGTCCCCTGGCGAATGGATGAATGGATTTTCTGCACCGACGACTCAATATCCTGGGGATAATGGTTTTTTCCCCGAATGATAATTAAATCCTTTATTCTTCCGGTAACATATAATTCTCCGTCACTGATAAACCCCAGGTCACCGGTCCGCAACCAGGTCTGCGGACTGGCGATCGTTTTTGCCGCAAATACTTCACCGGAAACCTCCGGCTTGTTCCAGTAGCCGGCAGCAATGCTGTCACCCGCCACCCAGATTTCTCCGATCTGGTCTTCATCAAGTGTTTCCAGCGCCTCGGAATCGACAATCATAATTTTCATCCCGCCGTCTGTTCGCCCGCTGCTGATCAATTGCTTAGTTGTGGACAAAGACCTCGGAGGTGCAAGTATATCATGCTTTAAAAATTCGGAATCCACATCCTTGTACACCGCGCCTTCTCCAAATTTTGCCCAACAGACACCGACGGTTGATTCAGCCAGGCCGTAACAGGGCATCAGCGT
>JAQYVU010000162.1 GCA_030145385.1 Desulfococcaceae bacterium | reverse complement strand
TCCAGAACCGGCGCTTCTCTTCCAATAACTCTTCTCGTGATTTGTCTGCTGTCATAATATCGTCTCCTCATCTGAATTGATTTGACGGACACCATGACAGATCTTATATCTTCTGTGAAGATGGGGTTCCTTGAGCGCTTACTCACTTCAAGCATAATAGTCCCCGGTTCCATGGCAGCCAGGGTATGCCATGCCTGATCCGGCACTTCCACCGCATGATTCGGGCCGCTTGCCGACAGCTCAAACCGGTCCGTCACCTGCCCCTGGTCGTCAAATACCAGCATCACGGCAGCGCCTTTTAATACAATAAACAGCTCCCATTTACCTTTTTCCGGATGCCGGTGCGGCCGGATATAACTACCCGGCTCAATGGCAATAATTAACCGATGCACCGGATCATCCAGTTCCGGATGCAGGTTAAAATGGGTTCTTTTTCTTTCAGATGTGTTTGCTTTGGCTTTCAGTTCGCTTAAAAGATCTGTGGTGATATTTTTTATCATGATAACGATTTCCCGCAACTCACTTTTTTTAAATCCGGGGGTCAAACCTTAAATCCGGGGGTCAAACCTTGATTTTTAACCTTACTTTATAATCTCCATTTCTTCAAGCTGCTTCCTTAGCTTATAAACCCGCCATCGGTTGACGCACAGGTCCCAGAGCGCGATCACGGAAGAGGATCTTACAGAGATTCGGTTCTGGTCCGGATGCAGCAGCAGTTCCAGGTTATCCACAAACCGGAATACACGACTGGTGCACTTGGCATGAACGTAGACATCATTTTCTTCCACTATTTCCGTTCGCGGCATGTCGCGGATCACATCTTTAATTTTCGGCCAGGCCTCATCTGCGGGAATCGCCGGCTCAAACGATGACGTCCGGTTGTATAAAATCCAGGTCGTACTTGAAACACAGTTGGGTAACGGATTACATCCGCAGAGCTCCATGGTGTTATCATCGTTAACCCGCAGGTGCTTTCCGGAACATCCAAAAAGCATAAAGGCCAGTATTCCTGCAATAATAATTCGTTTACCGAGTTTTTTCATAATTTTCCTTTTCATTATTACAATAATTTATATTACAATAACTTATACAAAACAATCAATTCAACATGAAGGATAAAATCATACAGTATTCAAATACGTTACGTCGCTGCGGTGATAATAAATTTCATGACGGGTCAAAGTTTTTTCGCTTTCTAACAATACAGGCACCTTTATTCTCGTATATAGAATTAAATAAAGAAAGTTTAAAATCAAATATCAGGATAAAGTCATGAAATCATTTATTGAAATCAAAGTACGGAATTATCACCTGGACCAGTTCGGGCATGTCAACAATGCCCGTTATCTTGAGTTTTTTTGAAGAGGGCCGATGGGCGTATTCTGAAGAAAATGGTTTGGTCGAGATGAATTAAAAACAGGGAATCGGGCATGTGGCCGTCAATATCAATATTAATTTCATAAAAAGCGCCTTTGCCGGAGACCTTCTGCTGCTTGAGACAGATGTAAACAAAAAAAGTGAAAGGAGTGTTACCATGAGCCAGAAAGTATTTCTGAAAGACAGTAAAACATTGATCGCAGATGCAACAGTGACCAATGTTTTCCTGGAGGGAAAAACCGGAAAGGTCATAACAACCAAAGAATTATCCGGATTTTGGACTGAACTTTCAGGCTTGGCTTCACCCGATCGCAACCAATAACTTTTCAAAAAAAAAGGAATTTTACAGGAGGTGTAAAATGAAAAACAAACTCATGATGGGCCTCTGGCGCTACGTACTGAATGTGCCGTCATTTTTATGGGAAAAACAGGTTGCCATGGCCACAAAAAAATTTGAGAAAGAGCACAGCTTCATGACCGCTGAACATAGAAGAGTGCATCATTTTGTGGTAAAAGACCTTCCCCGCACAGGACAGCCAATGCCACCCGAATATATCGTTAAAAGCCTGAACCTGCCTGCAGACCGGGTGAACACTATTTTAGATGACCTTGAAACCCACATGACATTCCTGTTCCGGAACAAACGCAGGGAAGTGGCCTGGGCATATCCGGTGACGGTCGAGAAAACACCGCATCATGTGACGCTTAACACGGGTGAAACGCTGTATGCGGCCTGAGCGGCCGATGCGTTTGCCACTCCCTTCGTGCAGGGGAGATTAAGAAATGAATATGTAAGTGTGAATATCACGACCGAGTGCGCCCACTGCAAAAAAACCATGGAGATTGAAATTGACAGTGAGCTGGCTGTGAAATCAAAAAATGCGGGGTGCGAACCCATTGCATTTGTACCGGAAGTCAACCTGTTCGCGTTAAAAGATGACAGCATTATCGATGCATTCTGAAAGGAAAGCGTATTCTTCTGGTCAGAAGAGCATGCAAAAGCATACAGGCAAACAACCCACCGGCTGCGGGGCGGATATTTCAAATCTGCCCAGATGGCGCAGGTGACACGGGTTATTCAAAGCGCTATTTTCAAATTTTGATGGCGTCGTAAAAAGCAAAATCCGGGGGTCAAACCTTGATTTTTAACTTTACTTTATAATCTCCATTTCTTCAAGCTGCTTCCTTAGCTTATAAACCCGCCATCGGTTGACGCACAGGTCCCAGAGCGCGATCACGGAAGAGGATCTTACAGAGATTCGGTTCTGGTCCGGATGCAGCAGCAGTTCAAGGTTATCCACAAAGCGAAATACACGACTGGTGCACTTGGCATGAACGTAGACATCATTTTCTTCCACTATTTCCGTTCGCGGCATGTCGCGGATCACATCTTTAATTTTCGGCCAGGCCTCATCTGCGGGGACCGCCGGCTCAAACGATGACGTCCGGTTGTATAAAATCCAGGTCATACTTGAAACACAGTTGGGTAAAGGATTACATCCGCAGAGTTCCATGGTGTTATCATCGTTAACCTGCAGGTGCTTTCCGGAACATCCAAAAATCATAACTGCCAGTACAGCTAAGATAATAAAGCGTTTACTGAATTTTTTCATACGTATTTCCCATTATTCTAATAATAAAATGAAAAAAAATAAAAAAACTCTTTCAGCCTGTAAAGCCCGTTGAAAAAACAAATCCCTGTTTTCAGCCGCCGGTGTTATACTTTTTTTAAGAAAGGGTATCTTATTCAGCATTTCCTGTTCAGCCTTTCCTGCATTTGCTTCATTGTCACATATCATAATTTATGTAATTATTTCAATTATTTATAATTGCAATGAATCAATTTCAAGACCTGCCCCGGTTTTCAGATAACACCCCCGGAAAATGCTGTGTTGCCTGAAAACGCATAAATTAGCAGATTAAAGGCGGGCTCACAGCCTGGCCATTAAAGGAGCAAATAACAAATGCGTGATGAAAAAAACTGTGTATGCCCGGTTGAAAGAGCGGGCCATCTTGATTCCCGGTTCAGAAGATGATTCCAGAATCCCCGGAAACTTTTGGGGCCTTATATTTCCGAGGGGATGACAGTGCTGGATATCGGCTGCGGTCCGGGTTTTTTCACCATAGACATGGCACAAATGGTCGGCAAATCCGGGCGGGTGATTGCTTCTGATGTTCAGGAAGGCATGCTTGAAAAACTCAAACATAAAATTGAAGGAACCGAACTTGCGGATCGGATTCAACTTCACAAGTCTGAAAAGACCCGGATCCGCTTGTCTGAACCGGTTGACTTTGTTCTGGCCTTTTATGTTGTTCACGAAATTCCCAATAAATTGGATTTCTTCAGTGAACTGGCATCTATAATGCAGCCGGGCGGACAAATTCTTTTCGTGGAACCGCCTTTTCATGTATCAAAATCCGCCTTTGCAGAAACCGTCAGAACAGCGCAGGAGGCCGGATTTCAGTCTGAAAAAGGGCCGAAAGTCCTTTTCAGCAAGGCAGTGATATTAAAAAAGTGACGGCAGGCTAAATGGCAACTTATCTTCAAGAACTGGTCACCGCTCAAAAAAGCGGCAAGGCCATGGGCATTATATCCATCTGCTCGGCCAACCCGTTTTTTATCCGGGCCGGACTGGAACATGCCCGGGACCGGGATCGATTCGTATGTATCGACTCAACCGGACGACAGGTAAACCCGGACGGCGGGTATGCCGGACTGACGCCGGAAGCATTTGCCCGATATATTCGCCAGACCGCCGGAAGTGTCAGGCTGGATGGGAAAAAAATCATTCTGGGGGGCGACCACCTCGGGCCCGGGGCCTGGTCTTTTGAAAATTTCGACACGGCCATGGCAAAAGCCCGGGAGCTGACCCGCCAGTGTGTATATGCCGGTTATCAAAAGCTGCATCTGGACCCGAGCATGCCCTGCAAAAATGACATAAAAGACGGACGCCCTTATCTTTGTCTGGAAACAATTGCGGACAGAACCGCGCTGCTTTGCGAAACTGCCGAAGCAGCGGCGGCAAATGATCCGATACGAAAAAACCGGCTCATCTATGTTGTGGGCGCGGAAGTGCCGACTCCCGGCGGTGTTGTCAAAGGCAAAAATAACATACGGGTTTCATCCGCCAGAGATGTTGAAGAAACCATCCGCACGATGCGGCGTGCCTTTATCAGAAAAGGGCTTGAGGACGCATGGCATCGCTGTATTGCCGTTGTTGTGGAGACCGGCGCGACATTTGCGCCGGAAGCTGTTTACGATTATGACAGCGCAAAAGTTCGGGATCTGAAATTATTCATCCAAAACGAGAAAAACCTTGTATTGGAGGCCCATTCCACCGATTTTCAGACCCGTCAGGCGCTCACTGACATGGTCCGTGATCACTTTGCGATTCTGAAAGTCGCCCCGTGCCTGACATTTGCCGCCCGGGAAGCCCTTTTTGCCCTCTCATACATCGAGCGGGAATGGCTGGGACGGCGCAAAGGGGTAAGGCTTTCGCAACTTCCCGATCTGATGAAAAAACTGATGCACACAGATCAAAAGCACTGGCAGACCCATTACACCGGCGATGCGGCATACCTGAAATACATTACCGCCTTTGGCTTTAGTGATCGGATACGATATTACTGGGCTCATCCGAGGTAGCGCGGATGCCATTGCCATGATGTTTGAAAACCTGCCGCGTCACGGGATTCCGCTGTCGCTTCTCAGCCAGTATATGCCCGACCTGTATGACGCTGTCCGAAATGGCCGCATCCCATGCACGCCGGATCGGCTTGTGAATGAAAAAATAACGGGAATTCTGGATAAATATGCACAGGCCTGCGGTGATGCAAAAGAAATTTAACAGCGGCAGTATATACGCGGCAGGTCCCGCCCGGTTTTGTCTTATACCATCATTTTATTGATGGATATCCGGTGGGTTTTGCCGAAATCCATAATTTCCTCAGGCCGTGAATCACCGGCCAGGTAGGTGTCACGAAACTGGGGCGCATCGAGCATATAAAGGATAAAGGAGATGTGCCCGGAATAGCCGGTCTCATCCAGGCGCTGCAATTGTCTTAATGTATTTTCAGCATGTTCCATGGCATGCCGGCTGAGCAGCGGCGGATTGTCTTTGGAGCAGGCATGAAGGCTGTAGATCCGGCGGCAGGCAAAGGGCCGGATATCGTATATCATGCAGGCCTTGTTTTTAAGAAGAAACGGACAGGGGTTCACGGCCCCGGCTTCGCGCTTTTTCATATCCTGAACCAGGGCTTTTTGAATGCTTTTGCCGCGGGGGCGGGGCAGCATGGCAATATGGTCCTGAATCACCAGTCCTTCCAGGGTGGTGATATCAATACTGCCGGCTTCCGAGCAGCAGAACGCGCATCCTTTGGTGCAGGCTGCTTTGCTCCGGTATTCGGCGGTATTTTCTTCAAATGTTTTGTAAATGCTTTGTAATTTTTGAGTTTTTTTATTCATTGCCTTATCATTGACGAACTCGTAAAAAGTCAGATTCTGATGGCAAAGAAAAAAGCTCCAGCAATCTTATATAAACTGGCGAGGCGCTCAAATCCTGAGTGATGATTGCTACTTAGCATACTATTAAGAAACGAAGGATACAGCGCAACAAAGAATTTGGACTTTTTACGAAGCCATCATCATTATCCGTGAAACGATCAATCCATGCCGATATAAAATCAGCACTCATATAACTCAGACAATAAAACATGAACAGACAAAAAATTACAATATCTATAATATTAAATAAGAGCCCCCTTTCAACAAGGGGACCCATCGACTATCCCTTATGACTCCCGCGCAATACGACCAAAGACGCTATGGACAAAAGCAGAATCATGACAATCATGCCCCACTGCGAGAGGGTTGGAATCGCGGCGGCAGTGCCGAAACCCTGCCCGGTTCCCTGCACCATAAAGTCATAGCTGCCTTCATCCGGATCATTACTGGCAATACTGATGGTGGCCGTGCGGGGGCCATCTGTCCCGGGAGAAAATGTTACCTCAAACGTGGTAGTGCCGCCTCCCATTGCCACCGGGCTGGACGGCTGGGCTGTTATTGAAAAATCAGCCGCTCCCGGGCCGCTGACGGACACAAGCGGACTTTTTACCAGGTTAAGACTGTCCGATCCGGTGTTTTCAATGGTAAACATCCTGGCCACACTTCCCGTTCCCGCAAAAGCCGTGCCGAAATCCGTGTAATCCGCGGCATCCGGCGTTGTATCATTGTCGGCAATAACAACGCCGTTTCCCTTGACGTCGATCTCCGGCAGCGGATAGACAGTGTTCATGATATTAAAGTACCGGCTTCCAATCCCGTCGGAATTGCCGGCATTGTCCTGGGCCACCACATAGATGGAATGAACGCCATTTGCATACATCGTCGTATCCAGGAAAAAAGACCATCCGGCCCCGCCGGCATTGGCATACCCCGGGAATTGGGCGGCGATATCGTCCCGGGAAATATTGTACATCGGGATTCCGGCATTTATCCCGTCGACCCAAACGCTTATTCCGGAACCGTCTGTCGCTATTGTGTTTGGCAAGGGTGTCAGGCACCACCCGGAAAGCACATAACTGTTTCCGGAAGCCGCAGCGCCCATTTCCGGTGTATCGATTTTTCCAAAGGGTTTTGTCGCATTGGCATTATCAACCATAATGGTTTTAGAACCCAGCGTGGTTTCATTACCGGCCCCGTCCGAAGCAATGGCATAAATTTTATAGGAGCCGTCACCATCCGCAAGAAGGCCGGTGACCAGGGAATATCCCCACCCGGCAGTGTGTTTGAAGGGATAATCCGGGTATGCGGCCGCGACATCCGGACGCGAGCCGTCCGCAAACGAGGCATTGGCCAGAAAGACCAGCGAACTGTCCTGCTCACAATAAATTTTCACGTTTTCCACTTCAATATCATCAAGCGCCCAGCCGGTAACCGGCACTACTCCGGAAACAGTGCTCCCCTCAAGCGGCGTACCAAAAGCTCCAAAAGGGGAAAAATCATTAGCCAGCACGGTCAGGTTAATGTCGATATTCTGCGGTGAATTCGCAGCGCCGGCATCGGTAATGGTTACCGTACCGGTATAGATGCCAGTTGCCAGGCCGGCCGGATCCACCCAGACCGTCACCGGGCCGTCGCCGCTCCCGGCGGACGGGCTGACGTGTATCATAGGGTCTGAAACCGATGCCGACCAGCTGGATGCGGAAAGCAAGACATATTGACTGCCGGTACTGACGGATCCTGCTGCCGCAAAATTAAGCTGGGTCCGATTTAAGGTGATCAACGATGCCGCGGGTGCGGGATTTATAATACAAACACTAAAAACCGATATGGTCAAAAAAAAGATTTTATTTAAAACAGATCGTTTGTTCATAGCCATCTACCTTCATCAATTAATTTGTAAAAAAATGAAACCGAAAGGCGTTTAGGGGTCAAACCTTGGGCGTTTAGGGGTCAAACCTTGATTTTTGACTTTACAAAATTATAAAGCTTCTTAACCTGATTGCTTTTGCTGATTCTTAATTTTAATTTTAATCTGACATGATGAATCCGACGGCTCACCGAGGAATATGTCAGGCCTAAGGATTCTCCGATTTT
>JAQYVU010000039.1 GCA_030145385.1 Desulfococcaceae bacterium | reverse complement strand
CTACAGCGGGGTGGGAACCTGGACGAAAATTCAGCCCGATTTCATAAAAAACGGTATTGGTATTGAAAAATATGACGCTGAAGGGCGGATTGTAGAGCTTGATTTTGATGATTTTATTTTATTTAATATCTATTTTCCCAACGGCCAGATGAGTGATGACCGGCTGAACTACAAACTCAATTTTTATAAAGATTTTTTCGCCTACGCGGACAAGCTGCGAAAATCCGGCAGAAGCTTAGTGATTACCGGTGACTTTAATACTGCTCACAATGAAATTGATTTAAAAAATCCCAAGGCCAATGAAAGCAGGTCCGGATTTCTGAGAATCGAAAGGGACTGGCTGGATAAAATTTCATCCGAAGGGTATGTGGACACGTTCCGCTACCTGTATCCGGAAACCGTAAAATATTCGTGGTGGACCTACCGGTTTAAGGCAAGGGAGCGAAATGCCGGGTGGCGCATTGATTATTTTTTTGTGACACAGGATCTTGTTGACAGCGGGCGGGTCAAAGAGGCGTTTATTGACAATGACATTTTGGGGTCTGATCATTGTCCGGTCGGGTTGATTCTGGATTTTTCTTAAGGAGATAAAAATGTCTGAAATAGTCGCGGTCTACGGAAGTCCGAGAAGGAAGGGGAATTCGGCAACGCTGTTGAAAAGGGCGGTTGACGGAGCAAGAGACGCGGGCGCGGAAGTCGATGAAATTGTTTTAAGGGATTATAAAATATCCCCGTGCCTGGAAATCTACGGGTGCAAAAAAGAAGGCGAATGCGCGATTAAAGATGATTTTCAGCAAGTCCGGGACCGGATACTTGCCGGTAAGGGACTGATGATCGCATCCCCCATATTTTTTTACACGGTCAGCGCACAGGTTAAAATGCTGATGGACCGCTGCCAGTCATTATGGGTGAAGAAATACTGGATTGATGGAACGGCTTTCAACAACTGGGAAGCAACGCGTAAAGGTCTGGTCGTCGGGGTCGGCGCCACCCGCGGCAAAAAACTCTTTGACGGTATGCTGCTGACGATGAAGTATTTTTTTGATGTGCTGGATATGGAACTTTGGGATTCCCTGCTTTACCGGCAGCTGGATTTTCAGGGGGATGTGGATAAACATCCGGAATATCTTGATCAGGCATATCAGCGGGGCCAGGACTTTGTCAAAGCGGTCAGGGAAACTTGATGGATTTGGAATTTAAACCGATTTCACTGTCTGATCAGAAAATTTTTCAAGCCTATCTGTCCCAATGCCCGCAGGTGACGTCGGATTACAGTTTTGTCAATGTCTGGGGCTGGGCACCGGCATATGATCTCCAATGGGCACAAACCGATGAATTGGTATGGCTGCGTCAAAAACAGCCGTCACTGCAATACTGGTCGCCGGTGGGAAACTGGAAGACCGTTGACTGGCCCCGGTATTTTGACCGCTTTCCTGTCCTCAAATCATTAATTGTCCGTGTCCCGGAGCCGCTTGCCCGAATATGGGAATCGGTTTTCGGCGAAATGGTTTCTGCTTCCCCGGACCGGGATCAGTTTGATTATATTTATGATGCCCAAGAACTTGCCACATTAAAGGGCAACCGGTTTCATAAAAAACGGAACCTTTTGTATCAGTTTCAGAAAAAATATGATTATCAGTATGTTGAGATGGTCCCTGAGTTTGTGGACGCGGCAATGGCAATGCAGAATAACTGGTGCACCTGGCGGGAATGCGATTCCGATGTTCAGCTGGCAAATGAAAATCAGGCGATTGCAAAGGTGCTGTCCCACTGGGAAGAACTCGACGGCATCATCGGCGGATGTATTCTGGTCAAAAATGAAATGGTTGCCTATACCATTGGTGAGCGGCTAAGCAACGATACCCTGGTGGTCCATTTTGAAAAGGGCAGTACGGATTACAAGGGAGTATACCAGGCGATGAATCAAATGTTTGTCGCGCATGAGGCGTCTGACCTTTCTGATTCGGCCGATTCGGAACCCGGCATCACGCGGGTGAACCGGGAGCAGGACCTGGGAGACACGGGTTTGCGCAAATCTAAGGAGTCATACCATCCGATTGAACTTTTGAAAAAATACCGGGTTGATTTTTTGCAATAATATTCAGGCGTACTCAAATATGCGAATTCTATTAGTCGAAGATGAAAAAAAGATTGCCTCCTTTATCGAGCGAGGATTGACGGAACAGCTCTACAGTGTCGATGTCGCTTATGACGGGGACAGGGGGCTGTATCTGGCGGTAATAAATCCTTATGACCTGATTATTCTGGATGTCATGCTGCCCGGCAAAGATGGGTTTGCGGTCTGCCAGGAATTGAGGCAGCAAAATATCGATGTCCCGATTCTCATGCTGACTGCCCGCGACGATGTCCGGGATAAAATATACGGGCTGGATTCCGGGGCTGACGATTACCTGACCAAACCCTTTGCATTTGAGGAGTTTTTGGCCCGGGTCCGGGTTTTGTTGAGAAGACAGCGGGCAAATAAATCCACAACCCTTCAAGTGGCGGACCTGAAACTGGATCAGCTGACCCATGAAGTGACAAGGGCCGGAAAAAACATTGAACTGACCAGCACCGAATACGCATTGCTGGAATACCTGATGATTCATGCCGGCCAGGTGGTGACACGCACCATGATATCTGAGCATGTCTGGGACCAGGATTTTGACAGTTTTTCCAATGTGATTAATGTCTATATTAATTATGTGCGCAAAAAAATCGATGCCGGGTTTTCCCAAAAGCTCATCCATTCGGTGCGGGGCAGGGGATATGTGATTAGAGAATAAGGTAGAAGGAGGAAGGCTGAAGGGAAAAGATGAACATCGAACATTCAACGCCCAACATCGAACGTCGAATAAGGTGATCGCTTTGCGATGGTACTTTTTAAATGAAAAGAATGACATGCAATTTAATTTATCCGTCAGGCTTAGAGGGTCCGTCCTTCAGTCTTCAACCTTCAATCTAATCCCCTGTTAACATGAAACTTAATTCCATCCGATTCAAGGCCAGCATTTTGTATACATCCATTTTGTGTATTATCCTGGTTCTGTTCAGCGGGGTCCTGTTCAGCGTTACCCGCCACATTCTTTACCGTGACGTGGATGAAGAACTCCAGGTCAAGGCGGCTGAAATCGTAAATATTTTAAAGTCATATGAAAAACTCAAACAAACGGAGTCCCGCCAGCAGCATTTAATTAACAAGCTTTTGGGCGTTGAGGACCGGGCGCGGCTGATTATTGATGATCTGTGGCGTTCGGATATGCAGGCGTTAAATTTAAAAAGCGATTACATCAATATTTTAACCGTTCACGGTCAGCCCATTATTAAATCACAGAATTTCAATGATGAAGTCACGGCACTGTTTCGAAACAAGTTTCCCTTGTCGCCCACCCATGCGGTTTTTAACAATCTCAAAAATTCAAAGTACCGGTTGAGAGCCGTCAATTTGCCGTTTTTATATGGAAAAAAGAACCTTCTGGTGATTCAGATCGGCACGCCGCTGGATCCCGTGATCCGGATTCTGAATCAGTTGCTGTATTTTATCGGGGCCGGCATTTTGTTTATTCTGGGACTGACCAGTTTTTTGGGCAGTTTTTTTGCCAGGCGGATTTTAAAACCCGTGTTGAATGTCACGAAAATCGTTGATGATATTTCACATACCGACCTGAACCTGAGAATTCCGGAAATGGCGGTTGATGAGGAGATGAAGCACCTGATCAGCTCATGCAATGCCATGGTCGAGCGCCTTGAGAAATCGTTTGAACATGTTAATGAGTTCAGTTCCCATGTGGCCCACGAACTGAAAACGCCTCTTGCCATCATCCGGGGCGAGGTGGAACTCGCACTCAGCGAAACCCGTGATATTGATGAATATCAAAGGGTTTTAAACGTCAGCCTGGAAGAGATCGACCGTTTGATCCGAATCATTAAAGACCTGCTGCTGATAGCGCGCCTGGATTATAACCCGGATGTGTTTCAGTTTGAAAATATCAGCTTAAAGGCGTTTCTTGAGGAAATTTATGAATACAGCCGCATCCTGGCCGAACAAAAAGGACTTGCGTCTGAGTTGGAAATCCCGGAATCAGCGCATTATATTGACGGCGATAAAATTCATTTAAGACGCCTGTTCCTGAACCTGATTAATAATGCGGTGAAATTTACGCCCAGGGGCGGAACAATCAGCATCACATTGACTGTTATGGATAACCGTGCCCGGATTGCTGTTTCAGATACGGGAATCGGGATTTTCCAGAAAGATCTGGAAACAATTTTTGATAAATTTTTCCGTGCCCACCATCATGCCCAGGTTTCTGAACCCGGCAGCGGACTGGGGTTGAGTATCGCCCGTTCCATTGCCAGGGCTCACCAGGGGCAGGTCACTGTCCAGAGTATGCCCGGGCAGGGCGCTACCTTTACCGTTATCCTTCCCATCGTTTAAAAAATAAGAAAATTTTAATCTGATTTTAACCTTCCTCTAATCCTTGATGCCTTATGTTTGAACCGTAGTCATGAAATGATTAATTTTTGAATGAAAAAAAGGTTCAAAATGAATATCCTGGTTGTGGATGATGAACAAAGAATCAGAAGCGTTTTTGTCAAAATCATGCAAAGGGAAGGCTTCCATGTGCATGAGGCCGATAATGCTGCTGCTGCGTATGAATTATTATTAAATAATCCGGTGGATCTTATTCTGCTGGATATTAACATGATGGATGTTGACGGTACGGTTTTGTATGAGATTGCGCAGATATTTTGCGAAAAATCAAAAATTATTGTGACCAGCGTCTACCCGCTTGAAGACCAGAAGAGACTCATCCGTGGGGCCGCTGATTACTATGACAAATCAGACAGCCTTCAGGTGCTGATTCGCAAAGTTAAAAAAATCATGGGAAGTAGTCTGAATACGTCACAGTTGGCAGCGGGATAAATTAGAACTTTTGTATTTATTAAATAATAATACAAAATATTAAACAATAATAATATAAAATATTATATAATGTTAAAAAGAATAATTATATTTAAATTAAATATAATTGAATGAAAGGAGATTCAACATGACGCCTATAAAGCAAAAACGTTTAAAGACAAGGCGATGGGCTGTTCTTTCCATTACAGCAGTGGCAATTGTGCTGGCCTCTGTTTTTATTCTCGCCCCATATTCAACAACCGCAGCCGGTACGCGGGCGCCGGCCGTTAAAATGGTCCCGCAGAGTTTTACCCAGCTGGCTAAAACCTGCGGTCCGGCGGTGGTGAACATTAGTACCGTCAAAACCCTCACTAGTGGGGGCGGACGTGTGTTTGAACATTTTTTCCGCGGCCCCCAGGGCCGGCAGGATCCGTTTGGCCGATTTTTTGAAGATTTTTTTAAAAACCAGCCCCAGCGGGAATTCAAACAAAGCAGCCTGGGTTCCGGTTTTATCATGGATAAAGAAGGATATATTGTCACCAATAATCATGTGATCGAAGGCGCGGATGAAATTCAGGTCAAACTGAGAGACGGAAAGGAGTACCCGGCTGAAATTATTGGAAAAGATTCATCAACGGACCTGGCGCTGATTAAAATCAAGGCGGACCATGATTTACCTGTACTGAATCTGGGTAACTCGGATGAGATGGAAATCGGGCAGTGGGTGCTTGCCATCGGCAGCCCGTTTGGACTGGAACACACGGTTACCGCAGGAATCATCAGCGCTAAAGGCCGGGTCATCGGTGCCGGCCCCTATGATGATTTTATTCAGACGGACGCGTCCATCAACCCCGGAAACAGCGGCGGCCCCTTGATCAACATGTATGGAGAGGTCGTGGGGATTAACACTGCCATCGTGGCCGGCGGCGACGGAATTGGTTTTGCTATTCCGGTTAATATTGCCAAGGAAATCTTCGCACAATTAAAGGACAGCGGCGAAGTGACCCGCGGATGGCTGGGCGTTGCCATTCAGGATCTGGACCAGGAGCTGAAGAGCTATTATGGCGTGGATAAGGGTGTGCTGATTGCGGAGGTTTTTGAAGGTGATCCGGCTGATAAATCCGGAATTAAGGCCAATGATATCATTCTTTACATCAACGGGAAGCCCCTTGAATCCAGCCGGGATCTGACAAGAATAATCGCCGGACTTGCCGTTGGCAGCAAAGCGGAAGTCAAAGTCAACCGTGACGGCAAGATTAAGATATTCAAGGTAAAAATCGCCCGTCGGGATGACGAAAAAATATACGCATCCGCCAGCGGTCAGCCGGGACGCCTGAAAAGCGAACTTGGGATTGAAATTTCAAACATCACACCTGAAATGTCCGAGCAATTCAATCTTGGAGACTCGGACGGCGTTATTGTTGCAGGTGTGAAGCCCGACAGTATAGGAGATAAAGCCGGTATTGTCCGGGGCGATATCATTAAAGAAATCAATCATCAGCCGGTAAAAGATGTTTCCGATTATAACAAGATCGTTGATGATGTGAAAAAAGGAGATGCCATCCAAATGTATATCCGGCGGTTAAATAAAGGGTATATGGTGGTGAAAATAATCAAATAACGATGGCTTCGCAATGATTTAAATCATCGGGCGGGCGGATACCCCCCCCGCTCGCCCGATACCCGACTCCCTTGCTCCCGGGAAGAAATCATCTTTTTATCCCCTCTCCCCTAAAAAGATGGTTTTCTTTGAGCCCTCCGCTTAGCCCGGGGCAAGGAAGTCATTTCAAAAGAACGCAAGTGAAAGTCACGGTTTTAGAAAGCCGGATTAGGTTTCAATCCTTATCCGTATCGCTCCACCTGCTCCTTTACTGTAAAACCAATCCCTTTTTTCGGTGGATTTTCCGGGTTCAGCAGCTGATCCAGAACTTCAAAGACAACCTGGAACCGGTCGTCCGTCTGTTTCCGCAGTTCTTTAATTTCCTGTTTCAGTTCCTCACTGACGGAGATCATGTGCCGGATTTTTGTAAATGTTCTCATGATTTGAATGTTGACCAAAATGGCCCGTTCGCTGTTGAGAACGGAGGAAAGCATGGCAACCCCTTGTTCTGTAAAGGCAAAAGGTAAATACTTAGCGTGTTGCCCTCTCTTTAAGGTCACAAATTGTGACCTTAAAGAATCATATTCTTCTTTCGTCAGTTCCAGCATGAAGTCGGCCGGGAATCGATTGATATTTCTTCTGACGGCCTGTTTTAATACTTTTGTTTCAACGCCGTACAATTCGGCAAGATCTCGGTCCAGCATGACTTTAGCGCCACGGATGAAATAGATTTTTGATGCGATTGCTTCCGTTGTTATGATTTCAGTCATTCGTTTTTCCTTTTGTTATTAAATATTTTTCACCACAGAGATCTCAGAGAACACCGAGATTTTTTTTTCAAAAAGCTTTTCTCCATGAATTCTGTGTGCTCCGTGGTTTAACATTCAAAAAAATTTCGCCAGAATCTCGTCGTTCACCAGTTTTTTATCAAATCCCTGGCCCAGCACTTTGACCCGCCTGAAATCATCCTGGCAGAACGGGAAGACATAAACGCTGTCCGTGTCCTCGTCCATCAGGTCCCGGCAGGTTTCCGCCAGCTCATCAAACCATTCTGAAATAATTTGAAAAACTGAACCCAATACTTTAAGAGAAAAGCAAAATAATATCAGAATAATGAAATATATCATTTTTATGAAATATTTTATTTGACAAAACTAAATAATTTATTTTATATAAAAATCAAAAAGGAAAAATTATGATCAACGGGCTATTTACCAACATCGCAAAATTAGGCATTAAAATGAGGATTTACCGGGCAGTTCAAATTGCGGACAGCGACGCTGGAGTGCTCAAAGATCGTGAAATTCTCATTCTTGAACTGCTCAAAACCCAAGGGTCTATGAGTATGACGGATTTGTCGCAGTTTTTTCCCGGAGTCAAGCAAAGCACGCTTTCGACAGATATCAAAAAGCTTAGAACGGAACTGGATTTAATTGACATGAAAGTGGATAAGCATGACATGAGAATCCACTTGATTGAATTGTCGGACAAGGGGCTTGAGAAGATCAATGAAATTAAGGCCCAGCGGGCAAAGTCCTATATACCGCTTGCAGAAGCGATTGGCAATGACCCGGATGAAATCGCATTGTTAAATAAGGTGGTTGAACGGGCGATTGCCCTTGTTGGCCGGGAAATCAGCGATTTTGCGGAATCGAAAAAATAATTGACGTTGCCGGTTTTAATGATGAAATTATTTATCAGGGCAAGCATCGAATAAAGATTTGATGCTAAAGTAAAAAAGAAGGGGGCAAAAAATGAAAAAAATAATTATTTTCTCCATTGCGATGATTTTTTTTCTGTCTTTGTTGGCACCATCTGCCTATGCCGGTTCCAAACAGCGGCATCGATGGCAGGGCGTGGCCATCGGCCTGGGTGCCGCCATCCTCGGAAACGCAATAATCAACAGCGACCGGTATGATTCCCCGCCGGAACGTGTTGTGGTGATTGACCGGGATTGTCACAGGCCGCGTTATTCCGCTCAGCAATCCCGTGGATACTGGGAAGTCAGAAAGATCTGGGTTGAACCGAGATGCGACAGAGTTTGGAATCCCGGACATTATAACCGAAATAGCCAGTGGGTCCCGGGCCAGTATATAGACATCGAAAAGTCCCCGGGGTACTGGGAACAGGAACGCGTCTGGGTGGGGTGTCGGTAGCAGGGTAAGCAACCGGGAAAATTTTCATGACCGTTCAGATTTTACAAGAAGAACTCATCGATAAGATCAACAGAAAGAGTGCACCGACAATTATTGATGTCGTTCAAATCTTGTGAAAACAATTCAGAAAAATTGCCGAATGTATATTGTCGTCTGGAAAAGCCCAGGGCATGTTCCAGACGACTAAATTATTTTGACCGGCGATCTTACCAGCCTTTTCGGGTGAGAATTTCCCGGATACGTTTTTCGCTCTTTTTTTCCACCAGGATGATTTTTTCCGCTTTGGCGCGTTTGATCCGTTCCACGATGGTTGAGAGATCCGCCGGTTTTTCAATCAGGTCCATGGCGCCGAGTTTCATGGCTTCAATTCCTTTTTCCACCGTGGCATGTCCGGTCAGTAAAATGACCTGCAGGTCCGGATTTTTCTCTTTCATAATCTTGAGGGTTTCCAGCCCGTCCATTTCCGGCATCATCAGATCAAGCACCACCGCGTCAAAGGAATCTTCATCGATTTGTTTTATCGCGTCTTTTGCGGAAGAGGCAGTCGAAACATTCATGTCGCGAGCTGTCAGGCGGTCAGAGATAATGTTTAAGAAATCCTGCTCGTCATCCACGATTAAGACTTTGTCAGTCATGGTAGGCCTCCTTATTTATTCGTTTTTTAGGTTGTTTGTATTTTGTATGTTTTCAGTTTATTTTCAGCTTATTTCCGGCGGGTTTATGACGCCGGCTGGGTGATATTTTCGGGTAAGTTTAACGTTATCATACCTTTATTCTCATCTGCCTGCAATGTGCAATTCAGCGCAGCCAGCATCAGATGGACTCGTTGAGTTAAAAAAATGTTAAATTCGCTTTGTGTCAGTTTTTCAAGTCCCGTGAAACTGATAGTGGCCCCGGGTTCTGCCTTTGCCGGCTTCAGTTCAATGTTTTTTGCATCGCCGGTGACGTTCATGGCAAAATCAAGTATCAGCCAGATCAGGTTTTCCAGGAAAAACGGATGGGTGGTGATTGTTACCGCTGTGTCGGAAAGTGCAGCAAACACTTTAAAGCCCCGGGTCACCGTCGTGCGTTCCGACAGGTTGATCATCAGTTCAAGTAAAGCGTTCAAATCAATCTGGCTTTCGGGATCATCCAGGCTGTGGGCCAGGCGATTCATGTTTTTAATAATGGCGTTGGTCCGCTGGACCTGCTTTAACATAGTTTCGGCCAGAGACTGGAGACGGTCCATATCAACATTCATCCCTTTTTTGGCCATCAGGGTGACGTCTTCAAGATAACCGGCGCTTTCGTTGATAACTGCCAGTGAATTTTTTATCTCATGGGAGATAGACGCAGATACTTTGGAATAAAACTGGAGGCCCGCCTCGCCTAAAGGATCAATTCTGTTGCTCATGATTCAGCCTCCTTACTTTTTTCCCAGTGCATCGTTGATTTTTTCGATCAGGTCATTGATGTTGATCGGTTTCATCAGGTAATATTCCGCTTCGGCACTGCCGGCCTGGTAGTCTTCTTCTGAACCGTGACCGGTCAGGTATATTGTTTTGATGCCGGGGATTTTTTTTTCGATGATTTTTTTCAATTCCCGTCCGCCCACCTGCGGCATTTTGACATCCAGCAGCACCAGGTCATAATGTTCTGTTTTGATAATTTTTTCCGCATCTTTCGCACTGGTTACCCAGTCCGCCTCAATGCCTCTTAAAGAAAGGCGTTCAGCCAGTGTTGCCACAAATTCTTTTTCATCATCAACGAGGAGTAATCGCATTATCTTTCTCCTTAATATTTTTGGCATTCAACGGCAGTGTTATAATAAATCGGGTACCTACGTCAACCGTGCTGCTCACATCAACCGTACCGCCGATCTCCTGAATCAGGGAGTAGGTAATCGAAAGACCTAAGCCGGTACCGCCGACTTTGGTGCGGGTCGAGAAAAAAGGTTCGAATATTTTTTTCATATCCTTTTCCGGAATCCCGCAGCCGTTATCTTCTATCGTGATCCGGATGCGCTCGTTTTTCATCAGGATTGCGGAGATGTCCAGATTGCCGCCGTCAGCCAAGGCAGCAAAGGCGTTGTTGAGCAGGTTGAGGAAAACCTGCTGCAGTTTTCCGCGGTCACTTTCAAACTGAGGAATATCGTCTGACACATTGACTGAAATTTTAATGTTGCGGTATTCAGCTTCCCTGCCCAGAAAACCGATGACTTCCCGGAGGATTTTTTCCAGGTCCACCGGCTGAAAAGAAAAATCCATGTGTCTGGCAAAACTTAAAAGCTGTTTGGTGATCGCCCCGCATCGGGCCACTGAAGCATGGATCGCATCGACTAAGCCGATGAGTTTTTCGTCTTTTGAGTACGCCTCTCTGAGCTGGAAAATATCTTTGATCAGCCCGGATTTTTCGTTGATGATGGCCAGCGGGTTATTAATTTCATGCGCGACACCGGCTGCCAGCCGCCCGATGGACGCCAGTTTGTTGGAATATTCTACCTGGTGCAGGGTTTTAATCCGCCGCTGGTCGGCAATATAGATATTGTTTACAAAAAATGTCGCAAAACCGATCACGCCGAACATGACAATGAAGATGCCGATGGACAAAAAGATTAAAATTTCGATACGCGTCTTATGCCAGGATTTCATTATTTCATTTTTGTTTTTGACGATCATCAAAATAAACGGTGTATCCGGAATATAGGCATATCCGAGTATAAAGGTTCCTTCATAGGGGTCGTCATATTGGAAAACTTCGGTTTTAGGAGAATATTCAGGAACCGGAATGGCGATTTTTTCAAACACTTTTTCATGATAGCGCGCCGGGGTCTGCAGAACGCCTTTTTTATTAATAATAAAGGCATTGCCCTGAGCGCCGAGTTCAAGACTCAATAATTGTTCATTTAAGCGGTCGGTATCAATGGATGTTCGCAAAATATAAAAAGACCCGTCTGGAAGCTCATAACTGATCGCAATGACTAGATGGGGCTCATTCCGGAAACCTAAAAATACTTCACTGACGTAAATACCCCTTTCCACGACCTCCCTGAACCAGTCCTGGTCTCTGTAATTTTTGCCTTCAAGGGGGTACGGTCCAATGTATGCAATCTGCTGGCCGCCGGCATCGATCACCCCGATATCGCTGATGCCGCCAAACGCTTTTCTCAGATTCTCCAGAATTACGGCAAGACGTACCGGATCAATCAGTTCTGCATAGATGTTATCATGAACAATAAAATCCAGTGCGGATTGCCGTTCCGCCATAAACGCGGAAATGGTCCGCTTGGTATTTGAAACCGTCCGGGAAGTCCTTGACAGGGTCTCGGATTCCACTGCTTTTAGGGTAACATTGTAGTCAAACCAGGAGATGGCCAGCAGCGGCAGGATGGCTGAAAGCGCGGTCAGCATAACAGCTGACCGCCATAGTCGGCTGTAATTGAACATGTGCCTGTAAAGCGGGCCTTTGCCCTGTTTACCGCCCCACAAAAAATTGGGGTTAAATATTTTTAGCAGTTTATTCATATGCTTTCAGTTTGAAAAAATGGGGTTTCTATTTTTTTTGTTCCTGAACTTTTTCATTGGCCTGTTTTAAAGTTGTGCTCAGCAGATCAATATCCACCGGTTTATGCAGATAGGCAAAAGCACCCAGTCCCATGCAGACTTCGCGGTCCGCTTCGGAGCCATGTCCGGTCAGGATGATGACCTCGATATCCGGCCGGGTTGCCTTGACTTTGCGCAGTACTTCAATGCCGTCGATACCCGGCATTTTTAAATCCAGAATCATAACTTCCGGTTCTTCCTCATCCACCATGCTCAGTGCGGATTCGCCGTCAAAGGCCACAACTGAACCCATATCCCGCATAATCAACCGTTCGGACAGGGTCTGGACGAATTCGCGTTCATCGTCCACCAGCAGAATCTTGGAAGGCATCTGAAAATCGTATTTTCTGTATATGTCCGGCTGATAAAATTTTTCGCCCACACTGGTTTCCACGCCTTTTACGCCGGGGATCTTTTCCACGATCTGCTTCAGTTCTTCTTCCAGGCGTGCGAGCATCAATACGTTCTTGTTGATGGTGATGGCGATGGTGCCGTTTGTAGAAGCTGTTGAAACATTATGTCCGGCATTTGCAAGGGCTTCGCCCGCTTTTGCGGCCAAAAGAAAGTCGGATATGGCCTGTTTCGAGGCATCTGTTGGCCGGACAACATCGGATTCTGCGTGCTGGGAAATCAGTTTTACGGATTCATCCGTGTCTGTTTTGTCCGTGGGAATCATGATGTCATAGGAGGATGATGCCCATGGGTCGTCGATTCTCAGTATTGATTTGACCCAGGCACCCATGCTCTCATCGTTCTTGCGAATCAGGGCGGCTGCTTCTTTTTCTGAAATCTGTTCCTGTTTCTGCGCGGTTGCGATTCGTGATTTTAAGTCCGCAATCAGGCATACCCGGAGCACATGACTGATATTTCCCGGAATCAGTAAGCCGGATGCACCGGCAACGATCAGGTTGTCCGCATCCGCCATTCCCGCCAAAGCCAGACGCAAATACGCGATGGAGCGTTCTTTCTCATGGGTGAACTGGTTGAAAAGGGATGTTTTGGCTGAAAAAGCCCCCTGGATTTTCTTTTCCGAAAGACCGGATGCGCGGCTGGCCGCCGCGATGATCATGCGGTCATCGATTACCGGGTATCCTGTTTTTTGTACTAATTTGTCTAATACAGCCCCTTCGCTACAAAAGGATCCGCTGAAAAAAGTGATAATTGACATATATATATTCCTTTTTGTTAATGTTTATATATTTTATGCAATATGGCAGACCGTTGTCAACGGGCAGTTCTCTTCATTGCCGTGTTGATGGGCGTGATCGTGGACCGCGCAAATGGCTTTTTCCATTGTCGGATAGATGTTTTCCGGCCGGATCATCGCCATCAGGTGTGTGCGTTCAAACACTTTCATCACGGACTCATTGACCCCGGAAAAGGAAATTTCAACGCCGGCGCTGCGGACGTTTTCGATCAGCAGGGACAGGACTTCCTCGCCGGATGCATCGATATCGTTAATCGCATTGGATACAATGATAATATGTTTCAGGTCTTTTCTATTCAGCATCCGTTCGCTGATTTTGTCTTCCAGATAACTGGCATTGGCAAAAAACAGTGGCCCGTCAAAACGTACCATATCGATATATTTGCATTTCTGGAGTCCATGCACCATTGCCCCCCGAAGGGCATCATCTTTACCGCGGGAAAGAGACGTGACCGTGGGGCGCATACTTTTATACAAAAAGACCATCAGGGAAAGCGTGACGCCTACCATGATTCCCCGGTCCAGATGGGGGGCAAATGCCAGCGTGCAGACAAATGAAAGAATGGAGATCGCCCCGTCATACCACTGGACCTTCCAGGCATGGATAAAACCGCTGACATTGATCAGGCCGATGACGGCCATCATGATAACCGCGGCCAGAACTGCCTGGGGAAGGTGGTAAAGTAAAGGCGTGAAAAAGAGCAGCACAATGACCACCGCCAGAGAGGTAAACGCACTGGACAGACCGGTCATTGCACCGGCCTGGAGATTGACGGCGGATCGTGAAAAAGACCCGGATGTGGGATAACTTTTTGTCATCGAACCCAGCATATTGGCCAGACCCTGACCGATAAGCTCCTGGTTGGGGTCCAGGCGCTGGCCGGTTTTGGCAGCCATTGCCTTGGCAATAGAAATGGCTTCCATGAATCCCAGCAAAGAGATGATGGCAGCATAGGGAAACAGGTGCAGCATGACCTTTAAATTGATTTCTGGCATTGAAAGTTTGGGGATGCCTGGTGGAATCCCCCCAACCACAGCCCCCCCGCCGGTCATGAGCAGGTTTTGTGTATCCAATGCTTTGTTGCCGACCTTGATGCGCCATATTCGATCATCTTTTGAATCCTGCAACGCCGGGTCACTCTTTAAATGAAATACTTGTGCTGAATCGGTTCCATCCGCATAAAACATCATATCCCTGAGGCCTTTGCGGTATGTATGGGATTCTTCTTTCAGCCGGTCAATTTTATAATTGATCATATTGATGGCATGTTCCGCGTCCAGCCTGGCAATGTCGTTGTGGTTTGTTTTGGCATCATCCAACTCTTTCATAAAACGCGTGCGTTCTTCAGTTGCAGCACTTATCTCAGAAACGGTCTGGTTGAATCCGACAACCATCTCATGAACCTGCGGCGCTTTGATTGCTTTTAAATCCACGAAACTGTCCTGCTGAAAGCCAATTGCCCAGGAAATAACTGTAGTGACAGCAACGGCAACGAGGACATTGGGGATTTTCGGATTAATGCGTTTTAGGCCGTACATGATACCAAAGGCCAGTGTTCCCATAATCAGGGTCGGCCAGTGGGTATAATGAACAGCCGCCGCGCACACCCGGTAAATCGTTTCATAATGATGGGCCGCCTTGTCCACATAAACCCCGAACATCTTGGACAGCTGGGAAGATGCGATGATAATGGCTGCTGCGTTGGTAAACCCGTTGACCACCGGATGGGAAAGAAAGTTGACCACCACGCCGAGCCGCAGCACCCCTAAGGAAAATTGGAAAATGCCGACCATCAGCGCCAGCAGTATTGCATACGCAATATATCCTTCACTGCCGGCAGTAGCTAACGGTTCCAGTGAGGCGGCTGTCATCAGGGAAACAACGGCAACCGGGCCGGTTGCCAGCTGACGGGACGAGCCGAACAGGGACGCGATGATGGGGGGCAGAAACGAGGCATATAAACCGTAATAGGAAGGCATGCCGGCCAGCTGGGCATAAGCCATCGACTGGGGAATAAGCACCAGTGCGACTGTAAGGCCGGACAGTGAATCAATCTTGAGTTTTTCAAAATTGTAGTCTTTCAGCCATTCAATAAAGGGAAAAAACATTTTAATCATTGAAAATACCACCTATATTTTTTGATTTTGGTTTGCCGCCATTCGTCGTATAACAGCGATCAATTCATTATAAAGTGCCCCTGCATCATATAAATCACAGTTTTTAAACCGGACCATGCCGTCTACCGTTGACAATATGAGCAGAGCTGTTTTGCGAGGCGACAGTTTGCCGATGGAGCCATCAGTCTGACCCTGAACCAGGGCTTTTTCAAATATGTCCACAAAACAGTTGTAAATATCTTCCAGCGAATGCCGACAGGCATTGTTTTCTTTGGCAAGTTTATAAGGATAGTACCGGTGAAGCAGCAGAAACCATTCTGCCCTGCTGCCTGCCAGGTAAAGGTAAAAAGAGACTGTGCCTTCCAGCATTTCCAATCCGTTGGTAAATTTTTTTTCACCGAAATAATGGGAAAACTCTTCTATGATACCGTCTTTGACACTGCTTAATACGGACAGGAAAAGTTCTTCCTTGCTTTTAAAATGGTAAAAAACCGTGGCGCTGGCTGCCCCCGTCATTGAGGCGACTTCCGTCATGGAGGTCTCTTTAAAGCCATTGGTGGCAAAAAGGAGCGTGGCGGCTTTTAATATTTCTTCTTTTTTTGACATGGTAAGGAGTGTGCCTGTTTCAATGGATATAATCAATAAAAACTAACTGATCGGTCAGTTATGCTGACTGATTGATCAGTTGTATTCCATGGCGGCGTTTGTTGTCAAGTACTTTTTCAATGCGTGAAAAATCTTGTTTGAGGGTAAGCGCCATATATTTTTATGGTTTTACGGTCAATAATTTATTTGAATTCAAATGGTTGGAGCTGATATCGGTTGGGCTGTGTTGCTGATGGTTTTTTATGGCATCGAATCACGGCAATGGCAGGATCTGAAAGTATGCACGGTTTTTTTTGGTGGGAAAATAATTTTTCTTTTGCATGATCTCCGGTTTTATGAATAATTAAGCTAATCGTTTGTTAGCTAAAATGAAATAAATGGAGGCCGTATTAGCATGGGTGGATTTTTTGGGTGTGTATCCAAGCAGGATTGTACTCGGGATGTGTTTTATGGGACAGACTATCATTCCCATCTGGGAACAAAACGGGGCGGAATCGCCATCAGAAACAGGGACGGGATTAAGAAAACAATTAAAAACATTGAAAATAGTTATTTCAGGACAAAGCTGGAACCCGAGCTTGCAAATCTTGCCGGTAAAAAAGGGATCGGTGTGATTAGTGATACTGATTCCCAGCCGTTGGTTATCGGCTCGCATTTGGGAACATTCGGTATCGCCACTGTTGGAAAGATTAACAATTTACCTGAAATTGCGAAAACCGCCTTTAATCAGAAAATTAATTTCTCGGAATCCGGTGAAAACCAGATCAATCCGACCGAGCTGGTCGCTATGCTGATCGGGCAGGGGAGTTCTTTTGAAGATGGGATTGCAAAGGCTCAGGATGCAATTCAAGGTTCCTGTTCCATCCTTTTGCTTACTGAAAAAGGGATTTACGCAGCGCGTGACAAGATGGGCAGAACACCCATTGCCATCGGAAAGAAAGCAGATGCCTTTGCGGCAAGTTTTGAAACCTGTGCGTTTTTTAATCTGGGCTATAAAATTGAAAAATATCTCGGCCCGGGTGAAATTGTGTTTTTTGATGCCGACGGTTATGAGCAGGTGAAAAAACCGGGTGACGAGATGCAGGTATGTTCATTTTTGTGGGTTTATTATGGGTATCCCGCCTCCGGTTATGAACAGATCAATGTTGAAGAGGTGCGGTATCGATGCGGGTGCGCCCTTGCCAAAAACGATACTCTGGAAGTCGATGCTGTTTCAGGGATTCCGGATTCCGGTATCGGTCATGCTTTAGGCTATGCAAATGAAAGAAAAGTACCGTATTGCCGGCCTTTTGTGAAATATACCCCGACCTGGCCGAGAAGTTTTATGCCCCAGGACCAGCGGACCCGGGACCTGGTTGCCCGGATGAAATTAATTCCCGTCCAGGAACTGATTAATGGCAAGCGCCTGTTATTCTGTGATGATTCCATTGTTCGGGGGACACAGCTCAAGGATAACATCCAGATATTGTTTGATGCCGGTGCGAAAGAAATCCATATGCGGACTGCCTGTCCCACACTGATTTTTCCGTGTGAATTTTTGAATTTCTCAACTTCGCGTTCCACCCTTGATCTGATCGGGAGAAAAGTAATCCATGAAATCGAGGGTCCGGACTTTATGGACATAGAAAAATATGCGGTTTCAGGTTCAGCCGAGAATCTTGCCATGGTGGAACGCATCCGGGAGCGTTTAAAAATGACGTCTTTAAAATACCAGACTCTGGAAGACCTGGTTGAGGCTATTGGAATGCCGAAAGAAAAATTATGCACTCATTGCTGGGACGGCACCAGTCATTTTTAAAATGCCGGATCAGGCCCGATAGCCGCATTGCAGACTCAATCAAAATGCTCACATACAATGTATGCTCCGCTTTTTCATTCGCCTGCGCCTTGCTCTCGAACCTGCTTCGATATTTTAAAGAGAACGTGTGCCTAAGACCCTCTGTAGGAATTCATATAGTGTTTTGTAGATAGTCGCTGATCGTAAATCCCGAACCCAGGATGTCATTACGAGAAGTGAGGAACGAACGACGAAGTAATCCCCCTGTTTTAAGATATCGTTTCGGGTGTAACTCCCCAATAATGAAAGTAAATTTTCACTAAAGGGTCTTCGTATAAATAATAGATAGACAACATATAGAAAAAATAAAATATAAGGAGAAGCTATGCCAAGATTAGATGATATTAAAAAAGTAATGATCATCGGGTCCGGTCCGATCATAATCGGCCAGGCCTGTGAATTTGATTACTCGGGAACACAGGCATGTAAAGCACTGCGGTCTTTAGGATATGAAATCCTGCTGGTGAATTCAAACCCGGCGACCATTATGACTGATCCGGGCATGGCGGATGTAACATATATTGAGCCCTTGAATTTGCAGACAATGACATGGATCATTGAAAAAGAGCGCCCGGACGCGCTGCTGCCGAATCTCGGCGGGCAAACCGCGCTGAATTTGTCTTCTGAACTGGCTGAAAGCGGTGTGCTGGAAAAATACGGCGTCAGAATTATCGGGGTAAATTTAGGCGCGATTGAGCGGGGCGAGGACCGGACGGCCTTTAAGGAAGCCATGGATAAAATCGGCATTGAAATGCCGAAAAGTGAGGCTGTTAATACACTTGAAGAAGCAGAAAGAGTTGCTGAAGATCTTGGTTATCCGGTGGTTATCCGTCCGGCTTATACAATGGGGGGAACCGGCGGCGGGCTGGTCTACAATATTGAAGAATTAAGAACTATTGCTGCCCGTGGACTGGCCGCAAGCATGGTGCACCAGGTTCTGGTGGAAGAATCGGTCCTCGGGTGGGAGGAACTCGAACTGGAAGTGGTTCGTGATGCCAAAAACCAGATGATCACCGTGTGTTTTATCGAAAATGTCGATCCCATGGGCGTTCATACCGGTGATTCTTACTGCACGGCCCCTATGCTGACCATTACACCGGAATTGCAGAAGCGCCTTCAGGACTATTCATACGCTATTGTGAAAGAAATTGAAGTCATCGGCGGGACCAATGTTCAGTTTGCCCATGATCCGAAAACCGGCCGGGTGGTGGTGATTGAAATAAATCCCCGGACATCCCGTTCCTCGGCACTGGCCTCCAAAGCCACGGGATTTCCCATTGCCATGGTGTCATCTCTGCTGGCCGGCGGTTTGACCATGGATGAAATTCCGTACTGGCGGGATGGAACTCTCGAAAAATATACGCCGTCCGGAGAATACGTGGTGGTAAAATTCGCCCGGTGGGCGTTTGAAAAGTTTGAAGGGGTGGAAGACAGGCTCGGCACCCAGATGCGCGCTGTGGGCGAAGTCATGAGTATCGGTAAAAATTACAAGGAAGCGCTTCACAAAGCCATCCGGTCCCTGGAGAATGGCCGTTACGGGCTGGGATTTGCAAAGGATTTTAATGAAAAACCCTTGGATGAATTGATGACTCTGGTGAGTACGCCCACCAGTGAACGCCAATTTATCATGTACGAAGCCCTGCGAAAAGGGGCAAATATTGATGAGCTGCATGAAGTAACGCATATCAAGGCCTGGTTTATCGAGCAGATGAAAGAACTGGTAGAGCTTGAAGAGCAGGTTCTGAAATGCAAGGGAAAGCTCCCGCCGGATGATCTTCTGACTCAGGCGAAAAAAGACGGGTTTGCGGATAAATATCTGGCACAGATCCTGGGCATTTCCGAAACGAAAATCCGTGAAAAACGCCTGTCCCTGGGTATTGGTGAAGCATGGGAACCGGTTCCGGTCAGCGGCGTGGAAGATGCGGCATATTATTATTCCACCTACAATGCCGAAGATAAGGTGGCTGTCAGCGACAACAAGAAAATTATGGTTCTCGGCGGCGGTCCGAACCGGATCGGGCAGGGGATTGAATTTGATTATTGCTGCGTTCATGCGGCATTTGCCATTCGGGACGCGAAACTCGAATCCATCATGGTCAACTGCAACCCGGAAACCGTGTCCACTGATTATGATACGTCCGAAAAACTGTATTTTGAGCCCCTGACAGTGGAAGACGTGTTAAGTATTTATGAAAAGGAAAAACCCGAAGGGGTGATTGTTCAGTTCGGCGGGCAGACACCGTTAAATATCGCCAAGGAACTGGAAGAAGCCGGGGTTAAAATTTTAGGAACATCGCCGGATACCATCGACCTGGCCGAAGACCGGGATCGTTTTCGCCAGGTCATTCAAAAACTGGGCATCCCCCAGCCGGAATCCGGAATGGCCCATTCGGAAGCCCAGGCGCTTGAAGTGGCGGCACGCATCGGATATCCGTTGATGGTCCGTCCGTCTTATGTGCTGGGCGGCCGCGCCATGATGGTGGTGTCAGATGAAGAGATGCTGAAAAAATATATGGTGGCAGCCGTGGATGTGTCCCCGGCGCGGCCGATTCTGATTGACAGATTTCTGCAGAATGCCATTGAAGCGGAAGCAGATGCAATTGCTGACGGCACGGACGCGTTTGTGCCGGCGGTTATGGAACATATCGAACTGGCCGGAGTCCATTCGGGCGACTCGGCCTGCGTGATTCCGCCGGTCAGCATTCCGGTCAAGCATATTGAAACCATCAATGAATACACTAAAAAAATTGCCATCGAACTGGGGGTTGTCGGATTGATGAACATTCAGTATGCAATTGCCGATGGTACGGTTTATATCCTTGAAGCCAATCCCCGGGCGTCCCGGACAGTACCTTTGGTATCCAAGATTTGTAATATCTCAATGGCCAATATCGCCACGCAGATTTTGCTGGGTAAAAAGCTGTCCGAGTTTGATTTAAAGCACAAACCCATTCCGCATTTTGGCGTCAAGGAAGCGGTTTTCCCGTTTAACATGTTCCCGGAAGTGGACCCCGTGCTGGGTCCTGAAATGCGATCCACCGGTGAAGTTTTAGGCATGGCGGATTCTTTCGGCCTGGCATTTTTTAAATCTCAGGAAGCCACAAAGGTGGCCCTGCCGCTGGAAGGATCGGTTCTGATCACACTGGCGGATTCTGAAAAAACCAGTGCCCTTGAGACGGCCCGGCTGTTTAAGGAACTGGATTTTAAGATTTATGCCACCAACGGGACCCATAAGTTTCTGCAAGGTCATGGGATTGAATCGGCACCGATCAAAAAGCTTGGTTATGGCCGGCCGGATATTGTCGATGAAATTAAAAACGGGAATATTAATCTGGTGATTAATACGCCCAGCGGCAAAGAAAGCCAGGATGATGATTCCTATATCCGCAAGGCAGCCATTAATTACAAAGTTCTCCATATTACAACCATCGCTTCGGCCCAGGCCGCGGCAAAGGGTATCCGGGCACGCAGGGAAGGTATTTCAATGCCCAAATCGCTTCAGGAGTATCATGCGGATATTAAATAAGTAATTTAAATTTTCGATTTTCTTAAAATCAATTTGCCCTGCGGCCGGTGTTATTGCAAGATACCGGCTGCAGGGTTTTTTTATTGAATATGGGTGATGTCTTCCGAAAAAGCTGGGATACGTTGTAAAATCGCCCGAATTCGGTTTAACACGGCATGTTGCGTCAATAACGATAATAGAAAAATGTGGCAAGTTATCGACTGTGCTTCACTGCGATACGATTTCGCAATACCGTCGATTTTTAGCCAAAGTATAGACCTAACTGCCCAAAAGGCTATAAACTTGCTGACAAAATGGCCGGATTCATAATATACGGTATTGTTTTTAAGGGGATATATAATCCCAAAATTACCCTTGGGCCCGTCAATCTTTCTTCTTGGCTTCATCCAGGACATTCCTGATCATTTTGACCATTTTTTCCTTGTCGACCGGCTTCATTAGAAATCCATCAATCATTATATCCTTTGCGGTCTTTAAATTGACCTTTTCGCTGAAACCGGTGCACAGGATCACCGGAATGTCCGGCCGGATTTTTTTGACTTCAGCAGCCAGCCTATCACCGGTCATCCCCGGCATGGTCATATCGGTAATTATTAAATCAAATGAACCGGGATCTGCCCGAAATGATTCCAGCGCTTCCATGCTGCTGTTTTGAGTTGCTACGGTATAGCCCAAACGCTGAATCATTAATTTTTGCATTTTTACAATCGACGGTTCATCGTCTACCAATAAAATACGTTCGGTGCCGCCCGTCAATAGCTCTGACTGCGGAGTTGATTTGAGTAATAATGATTGCTGCCGGTAAAGGGGCAAATAAACATGAAATGTCGTTCCTTTGCCGACCTCACTAAAAACAGTGATGTGGCCGCTGTGAATTTTCACAATGCCATGAACAACGGCAAGCCCCAGACCGGTTCCTTTGTCCGGATCTTTGGTAGTGAAATATGGGTCAAAAACCACATTTAAATTTTCTTTTGTAATACCACACCCGTTATCGCTGACAAAAATTTCAGCATATTTTCCAGGCAAGAGATCCGGATATTGACTTATAATATTTTCATCAAGGATTATTTCTTGCAATCCGATTTCGATAATTCCGTTTTCTTTGATCGCATGGGACGCGTTGGTGACAAGGTTTAATATAACCTGATTTATTTGAGATGGATTGGCATTAATCATAAGCATCTCATTGCTGACCTGTTCTTTTATTTCAATATTTGTCGGAATCATAGAGCGGAGCATCCGGACGGCTTCCAAAACCAGGGGATTCAATTGAATCGGTTTCTTTTCCTGTTCACCCTTTCTGCTGAAAGTCATTATCTGTTTGACCAGATCTTTGGCCCTTTTTCCTGCAAGAAGAACTTCGGTGAGATTATTATGCAGAAGCGTCCCGGGTTCGACATCGTCTATTGACAGCTCTGTAAAGCCGATTACGGCGGATAAAATATTGTTGAAATCATGCGCAATGCCGCCGGCTAACGTACCGATTGATTCAAGCCGTTGTGTCTGTTGAAGCTGGATTTCCATTTTCTTTAATTCTGAAATATCCTCAATTAAACCTTCTAAAATGATCTTTCCTTCTTTCTTTTCCGTTTTCCGAATATGCAACCGAACCCAAATATGCTGACCGTCCTTGCGCCTGAATTCATACTCATCATGAACAAATCCCTTGCCAAGAACTTTTTCAACCACGTTATCTCTTTCTTCCGGCCGGGCATACAATTCGGCAATACTGCCGATCGCTTCCAGCTCATCAGGCGAAGAATAGCCAAACATTTCCGTCATTTTTTTATTGGCAAATAGAAATTTACCATCAAGGGACACCTGATAAACCCCTACCAATACATTCTCTAATATTGTTCTGTATTTTTTCTCGCTATCTTTCAGAGCCTGCTCACTTTTTACCCTGTCGGTCACGTTTCGGAAATAACCAATAAGACCATCGATTTTTCCTCCATGATCGTGCTTGGGGATGTAAGAGCCTTCGAAGTACTGCGTTTCACCATTGCGGGAGACCAATGGTACTTTCAAGAATTCCTTTTTTCCAGTTGCAAGAATCCTCTTTTTTATTTTGGTAAGGGCCGTCGCGTCTTCCTTTGACAAAAAGTCAAAGTCTGTCTTTCCAACCATGTCTTCTTCTGTAAGTCCCAGCTGCGGATTGAGAACCCATACATAGCGGAGATCCTTGTCCTGAATCAGAATGTGATCCGGAGTATTCATCGATATGGCCCGAAACCGCTCTTCACTCTCCTTTAGCGAAATTTCAGCATCTTGATGCTGGTCTTGTAATTTTTGTTTTTCGATGGCGGCAAAAATGGTTTGCGGCAATCTCTGGATATGTTTGGGACGCTTGATAACATAATCGGAGACGCCCTGTTTGAGTGCCATAACTGCGATTTCTTCAGATCCGGTACCGGTGACAATAATGACCGGTAACCGGGGATCATAAGCCCGGACAGCCTCAAGGACCTGAAGTCCCTCAAACCCGGCAATGTTAAAATCACTTAGGACAAGATCAAACTCCTGAGTTTTCAACAGCGCCTCAAACTCCGGCTTGTCAGCGGCTTCCATGACTTCGAAACCGCCGTGCTCCTTTTCCAGGGCGTCCTTAACCAGTTCACGGTCGAGTTCATAATCATCAATATAAAGTATTCTGATTTTATCACTCATTTTTAGATATCCCTCGGTTGCCAAATCAATCCAGCGGCGGTTCAATATTTAACGTGAGCCAGTAATCGGAGACTTGTTTGACCACTATTAAAAATTCATTAAAAGAAACCGGTTTTACCAGATAACTGTTAGCACCGTTGTCGTAACTCATGGCTCTGTCGCCCTCATCTCTTGAAGAAGTGAGAATGATGACCGGCAGGCGCTTCAGTATGTCGGCACTTTTAATTTTTCTCAACACTTCATGGCCGTCGATGCCCGGCATTTTTAAATCCAGGAGAATAATATCCGGCAGGGGATATTTTTCCCGGTCCGCATAGCTCCCTTCTCCAAACAGAAATTCAAGCGCTTCTTTTCCATTTTTGGCCACCTGCATTTGATTTGCCAGGCGCGCTTCTTTAAATGCATCAATAATCAGTTCAACATCCATAGGATTATCTTCAACCAATAGAATTGAGGCAGGCTTTATCATTGCGGTGTCCTCCCTATTTCAGGCTGTCATTGCCTTTAAAATTTTTATCTTAAAAATGCTTCCCTTACCCGGTTCCGATTCAACCCAGGCCTGACCGCCCATCATCTGCACTGCCTTTCTCACGGCAGCAAGGCCGATCCCGGTTCCCGGGTAATCACCCTGACTATGAAGCCGCTGAAATATATTGAAAATTTTCTCATGATATTCCGGTGCAATACCAATTCCGTTGTCAGCAATGGACACCACCACGTATTGCTCCTCAACTTCAAACCGGACATCAATAAGTGGTGCCTCATCCGGTTGATGGTACTTTAAGGCATTTTCCAGAAGGTTGATAAAAAGATGGGTCGTCAGTGAAATGTCTCCCTGAATAACCGGCATTTTTTCGGGCAGATGAATTCGGGCGAATGTTTTTTTTATTGGGTCTGAAAGTGTTTCAATAACTGTTTTAAAGACATTTTCAAGTGGCATGGCCTCGGATTTTATTGATTTGCGTCCCAACCGGGAAAAATTAAGAAGGTCATCTATCAATCCCCCCATTTGACTGCTTGCCTTGATAATATTATCAAAATAGTGCTGGCCTTCTTCATTGAGGGATGCTTTATGCCTGCGATCGATGATTTCGGCAAACCCGCTGATGGAACGTAGCGGGGCCCGCAGATCGTGAGATACCGAATACACAAAATCTTCCAGTTCTTTATTCGCCTCTTCAAGTTCGAAAGTCCGTTTGGCAACACGCAATTCAAGATCTTGATTGAGTATCCGAATTTCTTCCGCAGCACGATAACGTTCTGTGATATCTCTAAATTCAACTGTTCTTACATTTTTCCCTTTGTATGGTATGTTTCGCGCTTCTAAACTCATTGGAAATTCTTCTCCGTTTTTACGCAACCCAAATGCCTCATACGATTTTTCGTAACCGGATAGAATCTTATTCATTACAAAATTTCTTGATTTTTCTGCAATTAGCAATAAACCGTCCATTCCGATCAGTTCTTTGTCAGAATAGCCGGTCATTTCTGACAACCCCTGATTGCATTCTAAAATGATACCTTTATCATGAATTGCGATACCGCCAAAAGAAGCATTGTGCAGGACTTTGAAACGGTATTCGCTTTCGCTCAGCAACTGTTCTGAGTGTTTGCGATCATTGATGTCATGATAGTTCCCCAAAATTCCCCGTATATCCGGATCATTCAAAAAGTTACTTCCTGTAAATCCTATCCATCGGTAACTGCCGTCCTTGCACTTGTAACGGCACTCGGTAGTTCCGACAGCATTCGGCTGTAGCATAAGGGCGCCAAAATAATTTTGTGTTGATTCCAAATCCTCCGGATGCACATTTTCCCAGGCACTGGTGCCAACAACTTCTTCGGGTTTCCAGCCAAACAATTTCTCAATGTTGGGGCTTTTGTATCTATTGATACCATCCTTATCTATGATGACAATCACATCTCCAATATTCGCAATCATTTTGCTCTGCAAGGCTTCACTTCTCTTAAGCAATTCTTCTGCCTGCTTTCGGTCAGTGATGTCCATAAAATTAACTATGACTTTTTCCAGTTCACCATTCGCAAAGAATAATGGCCTTGCATTTACATTTAACCAGGTGACATATTCCCTGTCCGGGCGGACTACCCCCAATACATAATTTGTTAATGGATTCTTTGTTGAGATCACTATACTGACAGGGTAGTCATCTATTTTCATTGGAGATGAATCTTCATAAACAAACATCCAGGCCGGATCGATCGCCACCTTGCCCGACAGTTGCGCGGCTGTTAAGCCAAGTATATTAGACGCCTCCTGGTTGCTGATCAAAATACGGGTGTCAGCGTCATGCACGACCACGCCAACAAGAAGGCTATCAACAGTTGAACGATATTCCCGCTCTTCTTTTCGAAGCTTTTCTTCGGCCTGCTTGCGATCGGTGATGTCGGTGATTATTCCACACAGACCGTTTATCTTTCCTTTATTGTTAACTATGGGAAACTTGCTGGAAATAAAGTAACGTGTTCCGGATGGTGTATTCAGAAATTCTTCCGTCTCAATTATTGATCCGGACGCAGTGACACGGAGATCATTTTTCCGAAACTGGCGGGCAATTTCTTCAGGAAATAGCATTTCATCGGTTTTGCCCAAAACAGCTTCGCGCTTTAAGCCGGTGACTTCCTCCCATTTTCGATTGACCAGCCGGTTTTTACCTTCGCAATCCTTGATGACGATAAGGGATCCGCTGTTTTCAATGAGGTCCAGCAGAAGCTGTCGATTTTCCATCAGCGCTTCTTCCATCTGTTTGCGTTGAAAGATCTCGGTTTCAAGATGAATATTAGTGAGACCGGTTTTAGAAATATATGATGTAAATTTAACCAAAAAGTTCATTAAATGATTGATGGTTTTTCTATTGTACCTCGGTATGCGTCTAAATGAATCCAAGTATGATTCTTTGTCAAAACCATATTTTTCAGCCTGTTGGATAAAAAAGTTTTCATCTGCTTCCTCATCATCATAAAAAAACTGCCCGGTATAAATATTTCCCAGGTGTCTGGTTCCGGCATAAAGGGGAGTAACAACATCCCATAGCCCGTTTTTACATTTATAATCGACATATTCCCCCGGTTTTAGATTTCTTGCTAAAAAGAGATCGCTTTTAGTGCAGTTGTTTGCTGTCTCAGGATTAATCCTATGAAATTTCGTACATATATCCTGCCATCCTGTGGCTTCAATCACTTTTCCTTTCAAATCGAGGATGGCTGTTACCATATTTGTAATAGCGCAAAATTCATCCATAATTAACTGTATTTCTTCAGCGTTAATAATAGATCCAAGATCAAAATCCTGAGAAGAAATTTCAGGAGGCGCTTTTATGTCAATTCTATCAAACAGCCATTCATTGCTTTTAATCAGGGCGTCTCTTGCCTCATTCGCCTGAAGCTTCTCATGTTCCAACTCTTTAACTCTTTGTGCTAATTCTTCGTAGGTTGGTTTTTTAGGCATTTAGAAATCTCCAGGACACAAAAAAATATAAATATTTATCAATTTGAGTATGCTTGCATTCCGCCTAAATATCATGGGAAGTTAGAATATTAAAGATATTCCAGAGAATAGGGTTGAAAAAAGCTAAAAATTGCCAGTTGCGACAGTATTATAATTGCTCATAAATTCATCAGTTGGTGTTCGATAACCCTCAGGTTTCCAATGATCGACAATCGCAATGATTTGGCCGCTATTCTGGCTCGATGGCAAAATTGAACAAAGGCATTATACGGATTGGGCTTTGTGAAAAAATAGGATAATTTGCCATGAAATATAGCTTTGAAAAGAATAGAAATTCATATGGCTTGAACTTGTTCATTCAGAAGATTTCAAAAAACATTCCCCGCCCCGTCAAGCTAAAACAACAGTGCATCTTGCAATAGCTTCGGGACACCAGGAAAAATTTGACAGGCACAAGATAGCGTTTCCCCGCATCTCGATTTTTTGCTGCTTTCCAAATATCAGGAAAGGATAAAACCCAAATGCATATTTTTTTTAAAAAATAAGAGTTTTATAACAAAAGTTCCGGAGGGCTTTAAAAAAAGCCGGTATTTATTAAGAGACTGTCCCTTCGCCTATAAAAATCCTTTCAAATTCTTATGTTTATGTATATAAAATTACAAGAAATTGTTCCGGTTTATTTGTAAACAGCAGTATTGTCATTCTATGAAGGAAACAAAGACCATTGGCAAATGTTCTGATTATTGATGATGAAGTAGCGATATGCAAACTGCTGGCCCGGCCAATTCAGCGGGAACAGCATCATGTGGCGCATGCCCTGACACTCGGTGAAGGGCTGATTCTGGCTGCTGACGGGAACTTTGATGTCGTTTTTCTGGATGTCAACCTCCCGGACGGGAACGGTCTGGACGCCTTACCGGCTTTTAAGAAAGCTCCGTCATCGCCGGATGTCATCATTATTACGGGCGCAGGGAATCCGGATGGTGCAGAGCTTGCCATCAGGAGCGGTGCCTGGACATACATCCAGAAGCCCCCTTTAATGTCCGATATTATTCTCCAGTTGAACCGGGTCCTTCAATACCGAACAGAAAAAGAGCAGCGGCAGTGTCCGTCAATCCTTAAACGGGATGGCATTATCGGCAGCAGCCCACAGCTGGAATCCTGTCTTGTAGAGGTGGCCCAGGTGGCGGGCAGTGACGTGAATGTCCTGATCACCGGTGAAACCGGAACAGGCAAGGAACTTTTTGCGCGCACCATTCACAATAACAGTTTTCGATTTGAAAAAAAATTTGTTGTGGTTGATTGCGCCTCCCTTCCGGATGCGCTTGTAAACAGTATGCTTTTCGGTCACAAGAAAGGCTCTTTTACCGGTGCCCAGAATGACCGGTCCGGGTTAATCAAAGAAGCGGATGGGGGGACGCTTTTTTTAGATGAAGTGGGCGAGCTTTCCCTGACACACCAGAAAGAGTTTTTAAGGGTTCTGCAGGAAAACCGTTTTCGGCCCATCGGAAGTAACCGGGAAATTGAAAGTGATTTCCGGCTGATTGCCGCCACCAACCGTGATTTGAATCAAATGGTAAATTCCGGGCAGTTCCGGAAAGACCTGCTTTACCGGATTCAGTCCTTTAATATCCATTTGCCGCATCTAAAATCAAGGCCCCAGGATATCAAGGAGATGACCCAGCACTGGATTAACCTTTTGTGCGAAAAACAGGGGATTGAAACCAAGGGGTTTTCTCCTGATTTTTTTGAAACACTTATTGCATACGACTGGCCGGGAAATGTTCGGGAACTCATTCATACCATGGAAAGAGTGTTTACCGTTGCACGTTTTGATCCGACATTGTTTTCCCGTCATCTTCCCACAAAGATACGGGTTCACCAGGCCCGGAGTTTGGTGAACGGAAGTGAAGTGAAAAATGAAAATAATCTGTCTGAAAAGAACACAAATACTTTCCGCAAGCTTTACGAGGTCCGGGAGTCTGCAATTTCAGAAGTGGAAAAACAGTATCTGAAAGATCTTATGGAGCAGACGCAAGGCAATATGAAAGAAGCCATCCGGGTCTCCGGTCTGTCACAATCCCGGCTTTATTCGCTGATGAAAAAATACCAAATTTCCCGCTCCTGACGTACCTTGTTTTTCAAATCAAGTTTCTTGCCTGTTTTTTCCCAAATTTTAACCCGTTCCCTTGCCAGTTCTCAGCAAGTTTGTGCAAATCAAACGCCTGAGACTGTGTTCCGGATTCCTGCCATACAGGAAAAAATTCCTGTTTTACAATAAAATTAGACTCAGCCGATGGGAAAATTTACCGTTTGTTGCAGCGCTGTTCATATAATGAATTGATAATATATTAATATTTTATTTTCAAGGGGCTTGGCATATTTTTTGTATTACATATCGATGGTGCATTGATTCAATACCACAGTGGAAATGGAACAGATATGAAATTACAATCCCCGCATGATCAAAATCAATTATCAGGTAAAAGGGCAGCCACCCGCAGCCTGACTGAAAAAATTAAGAATATCATTCACCTGCATGAGGTGGTTTCGCCTGATAATCAATTGAGAAAGAAAAAAAAGACATCAATTTTACACCGTTCGGATGAACCAGAACCTGAAAAAAACAATGCCGCGACTGTAAAGTTACTGTTTGACCGCATTGTTCATAATCTAAACCAGAACAATTTTGCAAAAGCCGAACAACTGCGGGAAAAACTCATAGTTGAAGCGCCGACGGCTGTCAGGGAAATTGTCAGATCCGGTGAAATTATTGAGCAGAAAAAAAACGCCTGTATGGATCCGAAAAAAATAAGGCTTTGGGCGGACCTTTTCAACCGGTTTAATAACAGTGAGGCTGCGGCATTTTATTTTGCGCTCAAAGATTTTGTAGTCAAACCCAATCAACCTGTTTTTCAGCAGGGCAACTGTGATAACCGGCTGTATTTTATAAGGTCAGGCAGCTTAAAGTTAAAATATTTTGACTATGATGTCAGGAAAAATGTGTCGATTACCATTCTGAGGAAAGGAGATATTGCAGGTGCTGAAACATTTTTTACACTGACAAATCATACAACCAATCTCATTGCCGCCGAGGAATCCGAGATCAGTTATCTGGAAAAATCCGCTTATCAGAAGATTGTGGCTGAAAATCATGCGATCGAATCAAAATTGTGCAAATATTGTGAAACAAAGCAGATCAACTATGATCAGATCAAACCGGAAACCCCGTACCGCAGGGCCCATAAACGTTATAAAACAGACCTGATTGGCCAGGTGCAGCGGTTTGATAAAAACGGGAATCTTTTAGAAGCGATTTCAGAAGCAAAAATTATTGACCTTTCCGCAGGCGGCCTGGGTTACCGTGTCCGGAATTTGAAGATCGGTGAAGCCGCTTATCTTCATAATAGCCGGATTTACATTTCTGCTTCTTACCAAAAATATTCATTGTCATACGAGTTGAAAAAATCAGCAAAAGTCGTTTCTCTGAAGTTTCTCCCTTTTGGCGAATGCTCGGTCCATGTGCAGTTCGAGGAACCCATTGACGAAGACCGTGTGATTGATATCGCGCAGCATACCGATGTGACGGCTTATATTTAAAATATAACGATTGAATATTAATTTATAAATGTCAATTTTTCAGGAGCGATAACCATGTACAGCATGCAGCTTAAAGAAAAAAGTAATTCAGGCAGAAAAATTCAAAAAAGAGAAACGATTTTGATCGTCGATGATGATGGCGCCATACGCGATCTGCTGAAGAGAATACTGGAAAGGGAAAGATATACCTGTGAATTGGCCGAGGATGCCGAACAAGCCATTGTTCTTTTGAAAAGTCAAAGCTTTGATCTTGTCATCAGTGATGTGGCCATGCCCGGAAAATCAGGTATTCAATTGCTGGAAGAAATTAGAACAAATCATCCGAATATTCCGACATTAATGATTTCCGGCAACAGTACCAGAAAAATTGCGGAATCCGTCATCTCAATGGGTGCTTATGATTTTCTGGTAAAGCCGTTTCAGAAAAAGCAGGTGCTGATCAGTGTTACCAATGCACTCAGGCGCAGGGCACTTGATCTCCAGAGTCAATTTGAAGTTCAAAATCTTGAAAATATCATTGAAGACCAGACCCATGACTTATTTAAAGCCAATGAAAGATTAAATGATATTTTAGATGGCATTATTAAGGCAATGTCGTTAGCTGTTGAGTCAAGAGATCCTTATACGGCAGGGCACCAGCAGCGGGTTGCGGATATCGCGGTGGCTATTGCCATCCGAATGAATTTTTCCCTGGAAAGAATTCAGTACCTGAAAATGGCCGGTTTGATTCATGATATCGGCAAAATTTCGGTACCTGCGGAAATTCTCTGCAAGCCGACCCGCCTGTCGGATGCGGAGTTCAACATTATGAAAGAACACCCTTTAACCGGATATAAGATTCTGAAAGAAATTGCATTCCCATATCCTTTGGCTAAAATTGTTTATCAGCACCATGAAAGGGTGGATGGATCCGGATATCCGCAAAGGCTTTCAGGCGATGAAATTCTTATAGAGGCAAAGATCCTTGCTGTTGCTGATGTTGTGGAAGCCATGGCGTCCCATCGCCCATACCGTCCTTCTCTGGGCATTGATATGGCGCTTGATGAAATAAATAAGAATAAAGGCCGAATGTTTGATCCGGATGTTGCGGATACCTGCTGCTACCTGTTTGAGAATAATTTGATTAAACTAATTTAAATCCCGGCCAGTCTTTTTCCGGTAAATTCTGTTTAACTGATTCTGGTATTAAAATGCATATGATTAATATTCGATATGTTTTCAAACTGGATAAGCAAAAAATTGAAATTTTTGACCTGAAGCTGGACTCCCGGACTCTTGAACGGGTTAACACCTCCGGTGAAAAACTACCGTTCTGGACAAGCCTTGATTTCCATCAATGCCCCCATTGCCCGCTTGATCCTTTAACGCATCCGGTTTGTCCGGTTGCAGTCAATCTGGTGGAAATTGTTGAGCGGTTTGAAAATGTATTATCCTATGATGAACTTGATATGGAGGTCTCCACATCAGTGCGGCATGTTTCTCAGCACACCACGGCCCAGAGAGGTATCAGCTCTTTGCTTGGGGTATTGTTTCCGGCCAGCGGCTGCCCGCACACGGCTTTTTTTAAACCAATGGTTCGCTTTCATTTACCGCTGGCCACTGAAGAAGAAACCATATTCCGCGCCAGCGGTATGTTTTTGCTGGCCCAGTATTTTTTAAGAAAAGAAGGTTCGGTCAGGGATTTAAATCTGCAGGGGCTTAAGCAAATATACCAAAATATGAATCTGTTGAACATGAATGTTGCCGAGCGCCTGCGAAATGCTGCCTGTACAGAGTCTTCAGTAAATGCCATCATTCTGTTGGATGTTTTTGCCCATACGATGCCAATTTTAATTGAAGAACAATTAGAAGAAATCCGTCATTTGTTTGCCCCTTATCTTTCCAGTCCGAAAGAAGTCTAATAAATTATTAAAATATTTCAGACCTTTATCATCCGTATTCGGCGGGCAGGATTTTAAATTCAGTTTATTGCTGACGCAGTTATTTTATTTAAAGCATTTTTGGGGTATGTTAAATGACTGTTGAGCGGACTGGTCCGCCCGAATTTTGTACTATCATCGAAATAAATTCTGTTTAAGCGGAGACTCAGTTAAATGAAGGATCACCCTGAATGCGGTGCGCTGGAAAAAAGGATTGCAGAGCTGGAAGAACAGCTTGACCGTCAGAAACAAGTTGAAACAATGATCGATTCATCCACGGATCTGATTTTTTTTAAAGACCGGCAATTTCGATATGTGATCGCAAACAAGGCGCATGAGCAGGTCTTTAATGTTAAAACTATAGATATTATCGGAAAAACGGATTTTGATTTTATGCCGCATGATGTTGCTGAAAATTTTCAGAATAGTGATCTTGAGGCGTTAAGGAACGGCTTTATTTCCAATGAAATAAAATTCGAGGATCGGTCATTCCATGTGGTCAAGCAGCGGGTGTCGGACAGTGACGGAAAGGGTATCGGAATAACGGCTGTGATCCGTGATACGACAGATATTAAAAGAGAAAAATCAGAAAAAATAGAGCTGGAGAAAAAATTACGCCAATCCCAGAAACTGGAAGCGATCGGAACATTGGCGGGGGGAATTTCCCATGATTTTAATAATATTTTGACAGCGATTCTGGGATATACGGAAATCGCCTTAGAAGAGATTGATGCCGAATCAGGTGTGAGTGACCTTCTGGATGAAGTCTATAACGCCGGTCTGCGCGCCCGCGATCTGGTCAGGCAGATTCTGGCATTTGCCCGGCAGACCGAGCAGGAACTCAAGCCGATACGAGTTGACCTGATTGCCAAGGAAGCGCTTAAGCTGATTCGTTCAACCGTTCCGACAACCATTGCGATTGTTCATTCTTTTAAAAGCAAATCACTGGTGATGGCGGATCCCACTCAAATCCATCAGATCATTATGAATTTGTGCGCCAATGCTGCGCACGCTATGGAAGAAGAAGGGGGGACGCTCAAGGTAAGTATCAAGGATGCGGTTCTGGGACCCCAGATTACGGACCATTATCCGGACCTTGAGCCCGGTTTTTACATAAAGCTTGAGGTTGAAGATACAGGTATCGGTATTCAGGCTAAAAATTTAGATTCCATATTTGAGCCGTATTTTACGACAAAAGAATCCGGGGAAGGGACCGGGTTGGGACTGGCTGTAGTGCACGGCATTGTTAAAAGTTACGGCGGGGAAATTATCGCTGCCAGCCAGGTCGGTCAAGGGGCTTTATTTAAAATTTATTTGCCGGTGATCAAAAGTATTGGAACGGAAAAGCGATTTGACCCAATGGAGGTTCTCATGGGCAGCGAACATATTTTGTTTGTTGACGATGAAGAAACGATCGCCAGGCTGGGTCAAAAGATATTGGAATCTCTCGGATACCGCGTCACAATCCGAACCAGCAGCATAGAAGCTCTGGAACTGTTCAGGTACAGGGCGGATATTTTTGATATAGTCATTACTGACATGACGATGCCCAATATGACCGGTGAACGGCTTTCATTTGAAATGATGAAAATACGGCCGGATATTCCTGTTATTTTATGCACCGGGTACAGTAAAAAAATTATCGATGTTGAATCGCTTGAAAACGGCATTAAGGCGATTCAAATGAAACCGTTGATCAAAAAAGAACTGGCCAAAACCGTTCGTAAAGTTTTGGACAATGCCCGGTTATGATATTGATTGTTCCGGCATTTAATTATCTGTTGTTAATTGCAAATCAGAGCCGGTAAAGTATTGCTGAAAAATAAAGTATTGCTGAAAAAATTGTCTATGATTCTTCCAATTCGATGATTTTAGGCGTGATTCTGCCGTTTTCGATTTCAAGCATACCGATGGAAATCGGCAGCGTGAATCTTCTGGGCCCTGCGCTGCCCGGGTTGATATATAAAACACCGTCCCTGTATTTTATCTTTGGGCGGTGAGAATGACCCGATACAACCACTTCAATGCCGGCCGCCGCCGGGTCTAAATCCAGCTGATAAAGATCGTGGAGAACATAGATGGAAATACCCTCCATTTCAACAATTTCATATTTCGGAAGGGCAGCGGCATTGGGATTTCTGTCCATGTTGCCGCGGACCGGAAATACCGGCGCAATGGTTTTTAACGTGTCGATGATATCCGGCGTATCAATATCGCCGGCATGAATGATGATATCAGAATCTGCTAAAGCTTTTACAGCACTGTCTCTTAACATGCCGTGAGTATCGGAAATCAGTCCGATGCGTTTGAGTTTGCTATTCATTAAAATATCCAAAATTGCGGGGCCGCATTAAGCGGTTTTGTTGAAAGCTAAAAAAATTTAAATATAGTTTAATAATGAGACGGGTTCAATCTATAAAAAAATAAAAAAGACGGTTTAAATCAGCCGGCTATTTTATTTTCAGATGTTAAATGAACTGTGAAATAAAGGATCAAATTAAATTTCAGGGTCTGAATATATATGTTTTTCCGAATTCCGGCACAATAAAATCCGTCTCTGAGATCTGTTTATTTGTTAACGCTTTTTTCAGGTCAATTACCGGCTGGTCAATACTTTCATAAGTGAGCTGAAAGGTCCCAAAATGGATACCCATGCTTTTTTTGCTGTTTAAATCCATGTGTGCTTCAACTGCATCTTCGGGATTCAAGTGGGCCACTTTCATGAACCATCGGGGTTCATATGCGCCGATGGGCAAAAGGGAAAGACTAAAATCTCCGTGGGTTTTCCGCGCGTCTTTAAAATGGGGACCGTAACCTGTATCACCGGCAAAATAAATGTTGCCCAGCCGGGTTTTGATTACAAATCCCCCCCACAGGGTTTTATTCTGGTCCGTGATGCCTCTTCCGCTGCGGTGACGGGTTTCAGTGAAAACAAATTCAATGTTCTTATATTGCACTGACTGGTCCCAGTCCAGGTCTTTAAAATTGGTTAGCAACCTGTCTTTGAAAAATAATCCGTTTCCAAGGCCGGACAGGATCAGCGGCGGCCGGCCTTCCGGATTCCGGTCCTGCAGAAGTTTCAGGGATTCAATGTCTAAGTGGTCATAGTGGTTATGGCTGACCAGGATGATATCAAGGGGGGGCAGGTCGACCAGGTTCACGCCCGGATTCCGCACCCGTTTAGGCCCGATCCAGGACAATGAACTGGTACGTTGGGTAAAAATCGGGTCTGTGAGAATATTGATCCCGTCCACCTGGATGAGCAGTGTTGAATGGTTGATAAATGTGACTGATATTTCGTCGCCTGCCTGTTTTTTCAGGTCAATTTTCTGAGGGGTTGAATCGATCCATTCCGGCCAGTCTCTCTTGACAAAGTTAAAGGGCAGGCTGAATCTGAAAAAATCGATTAGCCCGACATCACTGTCAACACGGTTGTAAAATTTTTCCCCATCAAAATGATCGGTCACCGGACCTTGGTAACCCGGGGCCGCAAAACCCGAAGTATCGTCAAATGCGCCAAAGAGCATCGAAGTGATCAGCAAGAGAATATTTTGTTTATTCTTTTTAGACATTTTTTTATGCCTTGTTTGAGTGTATTAAAACTATTGTTTTCCGGGACCGGTAAGCAATTTTGTCTGTTCTAATTGATAATTCTAATCATAATAATGAATTTGTAAACCGAAAGACCGTTTACGGTTATATGCCGGAATTGATAATATAATATTATCCGGTTGATTGTGTTTGAATGATAATATAATAATTTCATTGTATTATCACTTGTGTTTTCCTGCAATGAAAATTACAATCAAAGCATTTCAACCGAAATCCGCCTGGTGGATTTGTTTTACGGAGAATTCATTATGAAAAAACTTTTAATTTATTTTGCGGCCGGCAGTCTGGGAGCATTGGCAAGCAGTCTGGTTGTCTGGTTGTTTGGAGAATATTCAATTACAAAGGTTGCCGGTGTAGCAATTGCACCGGCATTGAGTCCTGCCTGGTTATATCCGCGGATTGTCTGGGGTGGTCTCTGGGGATTTTTGTTTTTACTGCCATTAAAAAATTCTCGCCTGCTGTTGAAAGGTTCCGTATTAAGCCTGTTTCCAACAGCCGTGCAGTTATTTATTATTTTTCCATATAAAATAAACAAAGGTATGGCGGGGCTGGAGCTGGGATTGTTGACCCCGATGTTTGTGCTGATTTTTAACTGGGGGTGGGGCATTGTTACTGCTGGGACCATCAAGTTCGCACGGTGATTCGAAATGGCAAAAGAGATCGAGAGAAAATTTATTGTAGACTGTAATAAGTGGCATCCCGATGACGCAGGCGTCCGGGTCCGGCAGGGGTATCTGCCGACATCGCACAGGACAGCGGTCAGGGTACGCATCTCCGGTGACAGTGCCTGGCTGACGATTAAAGGCGAAAACAAAGGCGCGGTCCGGTCGGAATTTGAATACTCCATTCCGGTGGCGGATGCCCATCAGATTTTAGATGAATTGTGTGAGCGGCCCTTTATTGAAAAAACCCGTTATTATGTTGATCATGCCGGGGTAACCTGGGAAGTGGATGTGTTTGAGAAAGAAAATGCGGGGCTGGTCATCGCGGAAATTGAACTGGCATCTGAAAATCAGGAAATTGAACTGCCGCCCTGGGTGTTGACGGAAGTGACGGATGACCCCCGGTACTATAACGCCAATCTGGTCAAATATCCGTTTAAAGACTGGCCTGAAACCTTGTAAAATCATGTCGCTGATCTGTCAATAGACGAAAATGGTTTGGCAATAATCAAAAACAGGATCTACTTACGTTGATGCTCTCAGATTATAATTTGATCATACTCACCGCGATATTTGGATAATCACATAAAATTTAGGTGTCGGGAAAAAATCAAAAGCACCATATTTTGTGCCTGTCTGATTTCTTCCGGAGTGCCGAATTGCTATTGCAAGGTGCATTTGAAAGCTTGGTTTTGGTGGGTAAGCGCTCAAGGAACCCCATCTTCACAGAAGATATAAGATCTGTCATGGTGTCCGTCAAATCAATTCAGATGAGGAGACGATATTATGACAGCAGACAAATCACGAGAAGAGTTATTGGAAGAGAAGCGCCGGTTCTGGAA
>JAQYVU010000038.1 GCA_030145385.1 Desulfococcaceae bacterium | reverse complement strand
AAAATGGAATTTCGGCCAATGCGACGGTTCATTATAAAGATGTTACAACGTGGCGCCGGTATGTGTGGGCAAGCCCAGAAGGAGACACAATAGCCGGCGGCCGGGCCGACAGTCATGTGTATGCCAATCTGAGAATGGGTTATGCGTTTGCTGTGTCGGGAAATCATGCGGAAATAGGGGTTGCCGCGTTTAATGTCTTTGACACTGAATTTGATGAGTATCCGTTAAGCACTTCGGATGTGGCAAGAAGGATTACCGGCAGTTTTTTAATCCGATTCTGATGGCGTCGATAAAAATCTCATCTACGGCGTTGTAGCCGTTTTTCAGGCACTCAATATACGGCTTGTATTATTTCGAGCCTGAAAAACGACTACGCCTTGTATATGAAATTTTTATCTTAGCCATTGTGAGAATGAAAAATTATTGATTGCGAAAAATTTCATTATATTAATGTGTTAAGCATAAGGTAAAAAAATGGATCTATCAGGATATCGCATCACCATTTCAAATGTTAAAGAATGCCCGTGTTTTCAGGCAGAAGATCAGTTTGACTGTTCCGGCAGAGCGTTGGTCTTTCCTGTGCAAACCCGGTTTTGCCTGGGTTTTGCAGAAAACCTGATTCCTGCTTTATCAAGCATGGTGGATCTCGATGCCTTGGCAATGGAGTTTAACTGCACCGGTGGCCGTGCAGGATGCAGCGGCCAGATGGCATACCGTATTGAAAAAACAAAAACCCTTCAAAATGAAGCAGCCGGAACGGTCGCAGGAAAAAATTTCAACACCATTTCAAAGCTGTTGATGAACCTGCCGATGTTTCAATCTTTTGATCAAAACAGTATTATCCGTCTTTTGTCTCATTTTCGGTTTGAGCATATCCATGACCTGGGCTTAAAGTCCTTTCGGCACGGAGATGTTATCATTAAGAAAGGGCAGCCGGGAACGCATCTTTATATCATTATAGCCGGCTCCGTCGAGGTGGTTGATGAAGAGGATAATATGATCACGACTCTGTCCCGAGGTGAAGTGTTCGGAGAAATGAGTCTGATCAGCGGAAACCCGGTAGGCGCAACCGTCAGGGTCATTGCACCGACTACGGTTTTCCGGCTGGACAGCAAAGATTTTAATCGGATATTGCCCAAGTTTCCGGTGCTGCAGTCGTATTTTACAAAACTTTTGACCCAGCGGCTGGCAAAGAGCAATGTGGAACGGTCGCAGGATCTGTCTTCCGGCATGTCTGGAAAATTGTCTGAAATGCCGCCTGAGGAAGTATTGCAGACACTCAATATGAATTGCAAAACCGGTGTGTTGGCCCTGCAGTTATCCGACGGTCAGGCAACTGTCTTCTTTAGAGACGGTGACATCCTCCACGCAGATTATGCCGGTAAAAAAGGAACGGATGCGGTGGGAAAAATTGTTCTGAACCGGACCGGAAAATTTAATTTTACTCCCAAACTGCCGCCTGAGGCAGAGAAGATGAGGCCATTGGGAAATTTTATGGGTATATTGATGAATTCCTTGAAAGATATGGACGAAAAAACGTCCGGAAATTGATATCGATATAAAGCAAGGCCACGGTTAATAATATTATGACTTATCATCAGGCTGGTTTCCCGGCTGATATTTGCCGTGAATCCGGTTTTTAATGGCGTAACCCAGGTCAATGTCCTTATAATCGTAAGCCACAATCCGGTTATGGCGAATCCAGGCGACATGAAAGGATTTGTCGGTATAAACGCCGTTTCTGTTCTCAGCGTCATAGGCGATGTAGCATTCCCAGACCGCATGTCCTTTAAAAAGCGGGATAAACGGATAATCGGCATCCAGCGTTATTTTTGCCGGAGTCTTGATGATCGACACATCTTTCAGGGTGTCGGGCCTGGATAAATCGTTGCTCAAAAAATCCATCAGCATTGCTTCGTAGTGTTCAGGATATGGTCCGCATCCTTTTTTCATCACTTCGCCGGGCGGTGCCACATGGCTGCATCCGGCAACCAAAATCAGCAGCAGAGCACTTATTGTCAATCGTTTCATCGTATCCCTCATGGTTTAATTTTTATATATAACCGGTTTGGAAGGGGTTTTTCCGGCCAGTTTTGTACCTGAATACACACATGAAAACCGGACGCTGCGGTCGGATTCCAGGTAAACAGTGAATCGGGCTTTTCCGCTGACATCATTTAAAACCGTTTCAAGATCCAGTGTTCCCCGGCTGTCGGTCAAACCCTTTCGGCAGATGGTGCGCTGTCTGTTTTCGATAATGACGGCCTCTCCGGCGGCCGGCTCGGGTCTGCCGCAGGTGAGCAGTTCACCGGTTTCATATTCAGCCAGCGGGTATTGTTTTTTACTGTAGTCGGCAATGGCGTACGCATTGGCCATGTCAATCAGCCCCAGGCCGAAAAACGGCATTTCCAGCAAGGCAATGCCGTATCCGATCTCACGTTTTTGCGACTTTCGATATGCTTGCGCTGTTTCACTGCACAGCGGAATTTTGGAAAGAACAATTTGGTTGGATCGGATTTTATACTGATATTCATATTTATTAAAATCGCCGGTTGATTTTTCGCCCACAACGATTTCGGACTGCACGGGGCTGATCAACGTTAAAAAGCTGGCACAGCCGCTGATACAAAAAACCATTCCCATCAGCAAAAGTGATCGTATGAATTTTAAATGCATGGTGTGATCCTTTCTCTTATTTTTTCGGCACCAATGTTCCGGGGCCTTTATTTAACGAATTATGTCTGATATAATTTGTATTGCTTAAAGTGTGCCATGGTTAAATTATTATTAATATCAATACTTTGAAAAAAGCGAAAAGACATGTTTACGCTGAGGGGTAAAATGTGATACCATATAGCGTAAATTTTATAAAAAATACCCTATAGGATAAAAAATAACGAAAGAACAAATGATTTAAGATGAGACCAGTTCATGACGGTTAATAAAAATGAATTTTTCAGACAGGCGACCATACGGATCTGCGGCAGCCTGAATATTGAAACGGCTCTGGATCGCTGCATTCAGTATTTTGATAGATTTTTACCGGTAGATGAGATCAACTTGTCTTTGTATGATCCGGAACTGAATGTTCTGAAACGAGTCGCAAAGGTTGCCCGGCATCCGGAAGGGGATTTAAGCCCGGTATGGCAGCTGCCGGAAGGCGGGAAACGCATCTGGCCGGCCAAGTGGGCGGATATGGATGATATTGAAATCATAAACCGTCCGGCATCAAGACCTGAAGTAAGGGAAGTGTTTGAAATGCATTCGCTGTCTTTGGATGTTTCCATGATGGTGATGCGTCTTGAACTGGAAGGGCAGCGGGTGGGATTTTTGATGTTGCGAACTTCGGGAACGAATCGATATTCCGAAAATCACAGCCGGCTGATGCTGATGCTCCATGAGCCGTTTGCGATTGCCATGAAAAACGCGATGCAGCACCAGGAGCTGATCCGGTTAAAGGATATTTTGGCCGAGGATAATCAGTATCTTCGCAGGCAGATCCGGGATTTGTCAAATTCGGAAATTATCGGCGCGGATGTGGGACTTAAACATGTCATGGAAATGGTCCGGCAGGTTGCCAAGCTTGACAGTCCGGTACTGCTGCTCGGCGAGACCGGGGTGGGCAAAGGACTGATTGCCAATGCCATTCATTATGCGTCTGCCCGAAATAACGGACCGTTTGTCAGCGTAAACTGCGGCGCAATCCCGGAAACGCTTTTTGACAGCGAGCTTTTTGGACATGAAAAAGGGGCGTTTACCGGCGCGGTCACACTGAAAAAAGGGCGGTTTGAGCGGGCCGATAAAGGAACCATTTTTCTGGATGAAATCGGTGAACTGCCATCCCCGGCGCAGGTCCGGCTTTTGCATGTTTTTCAGGAACGGTTTATTGAGCGGGTGGGGGGAGACGCTCCGATACCGGTGGATGTGAGGATTGTTTCTGCAACTCACCGAAATCTTGAAGAAATGATCCGGTCCGGTCAGTTTCGTGAAGATCTCTGGTTTCGTCTCAATGTGTTTCCGATACAGATTCCGCCCCTGAGGCATCGAAAAGAGGATATTTCGGCCCTAGCATATTATTTTATTGAAAAAAAATCGATTGAGCTTAAACTTCAGGAAAAACCCCGGCTGGCCCCTGGGGCCGTTGATCAGCTGACGGATTATGACTGGCCCGGTAACGTCCGGGAACTGGAAAACATCATCGAACGGGCGCTTATTCAGTATGGCAAAGGTCCGGTCCGGTTTGACAGCTTAAGCAATAACGAGCAGGCGCAGAATGAAATTCCGGAAAAATCGAATAATCATAAACGGTTCCTCTCGCTGGATGAAATAAACATCATGCAGATCAGGCAGGCCTTAAAGGTCTCCAATGGAAAAATTAACGGTCCGGGCGGCGCCGCACAACTTTTGCGCATTCATCCGAACACGCTGAGAAAACGAATGGAGAAATTAAAGATCCCATATAAGCTGAAAACCCGGCAACATAGTGATCAGAAGGGATAGTGCGTTCTGGTTCCAAAACATGCGCGGGTAAATACTTTCTTTAAAGTTCCTTATCAGTAATTTCTGAAGGGGGATATGAACAAGGAGGAAAAAATGAAGCTGCGAACAGTCTTTTTTTTACTGGTAATTTTTTTCATATTTAGTTTTAGCCTGTCTTATGCCGAATCCGGAAAACAGCAGGTTCAGCCGGTTAACGAAGGCCGGAATCTGGTTTACCCGTTGTCGGGTCCGGATGACATCATTGGCAGCTGGTCATTTGTTTATTTTAAAAAATACCGGTCGCTTGCAGGTAAAAACCCGCCGCCGCCAAAGTTTGATCTGATTGAATTCGGCAAACCGGACGTCATTCGGTTGATTTCAAAGATTTATGGCACGGATTCAACCGGAAAATACAAGGTTTCCGGTGATGTGATTTCTTTTTCCCTTGATTTGCCGGGTAATGAAAATTCCATGGCATACAATTTCAGGTGTTCGCTGGCCAATACAGGAAAGGCGATGATCCTTGAATCCGGAGGTATTGAGATAGTGTATTTCCGTTCTTACCGGATGCTGGAAAAGGATATTGCGGGCAAATGGATTTCTGAAAACAAGGGGACAAAAAAATACATGGTTTTAAAAATGGACGGATCCTGTGAGATCGATTCCGGTAAAGCCACCGGCTATTACCGGATTTGGCCATCACGTCATGGAAATGCGATAACGGCTTCACTTCGTGAACCAGGATTCGGATATATTATATCCATTTGGAAGTATGAGAAAAATGGGGAAAAATTGATCCTGACAGCCATTGACAAAAATGGTAAACTGACAAAACCGGCAATTGTGTGGAAAAAAGAAACACTAAAACCTTAATGGCTAATTAAAAAAAAGGATCAATATGAAAGTTTTGATTGTTGATGATAATCATATTGAACGGCTGATTTTAAAGGATTTTCTCCTGGCCGAAGGTCATTCTGTTTTAGAGGCTCAAAACGGTAAAGAAGCTTATCAAACAGCTATTGCATCAATACCGGATATGATTATTTCTGACATTCTCATGCCGGTGATGGATGGATTCAAGTTTTGTGAGGCGGTAAGGTCCGATAACATATTAAGGAAAATTGCCTTTGTGTTTTATACCGCAACATACACGGATGACCGGGATGAGGCCCTGGGCTTGAGAATCGGCGCTGACCGGTTTTTCCGAAAGCCCATGAACTGGGACACTTTTAATGATGTGTTATTAAGTATTTTCAGAGAAAAAGAAAAAAAAGAAAAAGACCGGGTATTGGAAAAACTTCAACCGGCAGAAGATATTAATGTCAGCCTTCTCTATGACGAACGGCTGGTAACGAAGCTGGAAAACAAGGTGCTTGAACTGGAGAAAACCCAACAGGACCTTGAAATCAATATTGAACAACGGAAACATATGGAAGAAGAATTAAGAAAAGCAGAGATTGAAAAAAATCTTATTCTGGATTCCACGTCAGAGGTTTTTGTTTATTTTAATACGGATATGCAGGTTCGATGGGCCAACAGAGCAGCCCAGGATTTATACGGATTGGCGCCGGAAGATCTGTCCGGCCGTTCTTGCCGAGAGATATGCGTTATCAAAGATAAGCTATGTGCTACATGCCCTATTCAGAAAGGTCTTGAGGCTGATAATTTCCAGGAACATGAATTGGCCACGTCAAATAACAGGTTCTGGCTTCTGAGAGGCTACCCGGTCATTGATGCGGATAAAAATAAAATCGGAATCCTGTCGTTATGGCATGATATTACCGATCGAAAAAAATCAGAGGAAACCAGGAACAGGCTGGAAAATCAGCTTCGCCATTCCCAGAAAATGGAAGCTATCGGGACTCTTGCCAGCGGAATTTCACATGATTTTAATAATATTCTTTCTGCAATCATCGGGTTTTCCGAGCTGGCCGTTGCGAATATAGAAAAAGGAACGGAATTATATTCCGATATCCATGAAGTGCTCAGAGCCGGGCACCGGGCCAGAGAACTGGTAAAGCGCATTCTGACCTTCAGCAGGCAGAAAGAAGAGGAAAAAAAGCCGGTTCAGATGGTCGCCATTGTCAATGAAGCCATCAAGTTTCTGCGGGCCTCTTTGCCTGCAAATATTGAAATCCGGCAATTGATTGATAAAAATTTAAGCAACATATGGGCCGATGCGTCACAGATGCACCAGGTTGCCATGAACCTGTGTACCAATGCCGCCTACTCGATGCGGGAAAAGAGCGGTGTTCTTGAATTGTGTCTGTCTGAAGTTGCTCTGGATTCATCTTTTACATCCCGGTATACGGGACTGAATCCCGGCAATTATTTGAAAATGACGGTCAGGGACACGGGGCACGGGATGAGCCCTGAAGTTCTGGAACGGATTTATGAACCGTATTATACAACAAAAAAAATGAACCAGGGAACAGGATTGGGATTGTCTGTGGTTCACGGGATTATTCAGAGCCATGGCGGTATGATTTCCGTTCAAAGTGAAATCGGAAAAGGAACTTCTTTTGAAGTATATATTCCATGTATTCATGCAAAAGTGATTACGGAAACGATTGGGAGTCAGCCTGTCCCAACGGGCAATGAGCGTATCCTGGTCGTTGACGATGAAAAACCGATTACTGTTATGCTAAAACAAATGCTGGAGCGACTGGGTTACCGGGTGGAGATCCGGACGAACAGTATAGAAGCGCTGGAGCTTTTCAGGTCCAGGCATGATATGTTTGACCTGGTCATCACGGACATGACCATGCCGCAAATGCTGGGCGAGGAGCTGGCCGCAGAACTTATCCGCATCCGGCCGGATATACCGATCATTTTGTGTACTGGTTTCAGTGAAAAAATCCAGGACGAGAATGCCAGAAATATCGGGGTCCGGGCGGTTGTTATGAAACCGATTCTCAGAAAAGAAATGGCGCCGTTGATACGAGAGATTCTCGATAAATAATTTGATGGAGAAGTTAATGAAAAATGTTCGATCCATAAAAACCAGTACCCGTGTTTGCGCGATTATCGGCAATCCGGTTGAACACAGTCTTTCACCGGCCATTCACAATGCCGCGTTTGCGGAGTTGGGGCTGGATTATGTTTATGTGGCGTTTCGGGTTGAGGATGTCAAACAGGCCCTGGCCGGAATGCGGGCATTGGAAAATTTTTGCGGCATGAGCGTCACGATTCCTCACAAGATTGAGGCCATGAAACATGTGGATGACATCGAAGCCGTTGATCGCCAAATCGGTTCCATCAATACCGTTATCAATGATAATGGAAAACTCCTGGGGCTGGGTACGGACGGCCCGGGCGCGTTAAAGGCCCTGGCGGATGCGGAAGTGGAGATTAACGGTAAAAAAGTATTGATGCTGGGGGCCGGGGGTGCGGCGCGGGCCATTGCATTTACGCTGGCAATCAATGGGGGGCCGGCGGCAATTGAAATTTTAGATATCAATGAAACAATACTTCAGGAATTGACAGCCGATTTAACGGCGGGCACGCAAGCGGTTATTCAATCCAATAAAATGACGGACAGCTCCCTTGTCAAAGCTATGGCAGCAGCAGATATAGTGATCCACTGCACTCCTATCGGCATGCATCCCAAAGAAGGAAGCTCTATCGTTCCGATTGAGTTGTTCCGTCCGGGGCAGGTTGTTTTTGATATTGTTTATACGCCTCTTGAAACCAAGCTGCTGGCAGATGCCAGGTCCAAAGGCCTTCAGGTGATTTCCGGGGTTGAAATGTTTATCAATCAGGCAGTGCTGCAGTTTGAGCGGTTCACCGGAGCGGATGCGCCCGTGGAGGTGATGAGAAATGTTGTTATGGAGCAATTAAAATCATGAATATCGTGTTGATCGGATATCGGGGAACGGGAAAAAGCCAGGTGGGCGCGATTGTCGCCGATCGGCTGAAAATGGACTGCATCGGCATGGATGCGGAAATTGTTAAACAGGCCGGTATGTCAATTCCTGAAATCGTTGAAAAATTCGGCTGGATGCGATTCCGGGATATGGAAACTTCAGTGGCAAAAGATTTGTCAGCAAAGGATCACCTGATTATCGATACCGGCGGCGGCGTGATCGAGCGGCCGGAAAATATTGCCATGCTTAAATCTAATGCATGTATTTTCTGGTTAAAGGCGTCCGTAGAAGTCATCGTGTCGCGCATCAAAGACGATACCCAGCGTCCGGCTTTAACCGACGGCAAAACATTCACGGAAGAGGTGGCCGAGGTTCTTGCGCAGCGGAATTCAAAATACGAAAATGCCGCACATTATGTAGTTGATACGGACCGTTTAACACCGGAACAGGTGGCCGGGCGAATCATTGAAATCTGGCAGAATAATTTTTAAAATAGTTTTTCATTTTTCGATGAAATTATATCAAAATACAAAGGGAGTCATCATGTCTCAATCAAGGAGATTGTACGGATTGGTCCGATTTTTGATTGTTTTTACCTCTGTTATTATAGCAGGTTGCACCGGAATTAAGCACAGCCTGTATGAAAATGCAATGAATCACGAGCGAAACAAAGCCGGGCTTTTTTTAAAAACCATTGAGGTGAATGGAAAATCCATCAGTCTGCTGGAAAGTGAGCGGGATGAAAATAAGCCCTCCATCGTTCTGGTTCACGGGTTTGGCGCAAACAAGGAAAACTGGGTCCGGTTTGCCGCCTGTTTAACGGATGACTATCATGTGGTGGCCATGGATTTGCCCGGTCACGGGGATAGTGTCAAGGATTTCAATCTGCAATATGAGTTTAGTGACCAGGTGATTTATGTAAATGAAATTCTAACCTATTTGAACATTAATAAATTCCATATGGCCGGCAATTCCATGGGCGGCGCTATTTCCGCACTCTATGCGGTTGCTTATCCGGAACAGATGGAATCGCTGTTTTTAATCGATCCCGCCGGTATTTATCGCTATGATTGTGAACTTACCCGGCGTCTGGCCAATGGCGAAAACCCGCTGATTGTAACATGCGATGAAGATTTTTACCGGTTAATAGATTTTGCGTTAGAAGAAAAGCCATATATTCCCTGGCCGATTACCAGTGTTATGGCTGAAAAAGCAGTTGGAAATGAGGCGATTAATCGAAAGATTTTTGAAGATATTCACAGTGATCCCGGCTATTCGTTTAGCGATGAAATCAAAAAGATCACCGTCCCGACACTCATCATGTGGGGGGTGGAGGATCGAATTATCCATGTGAACAATGCGTCGATTTTTAATGAGCTGATACCGAATTCTCAAACAATGATTCTGGAGGGGGTAGGACATGCCCCTATGATTGAAGTACCTGAAAAATCAGCAAAAATATACATGGAATTTATCTCTTGCCTGTAATTTTCTGCCCGTGGAACAGAACCTGTAAAAAGGGAATAACAGATGATGACAAATGATATTAAGCGACTCAATGAACCGGAAACATCATCGCGCACAGGGTGTCTGAAACTGCTGGGGATCGTTGCGGCAGCGGCGATTATCGCATCCGTGATTTCCGTCTGGGTGATTCAAAAATATGTGCTTCCTGATGAATTTAAGCCGGTAACTCTGACCGTAAAGGAAGAGAACGTCCTTGATGTAAAAATCAAACGGCTGGAAAGGATGACTGATAAACGTCAGCCGCCGGTGTCCGGAGAAGTTTCGCTGGAACCCGAACGGTACCATGAAGATCCGTCCATGAGAACGATTGTCTTGAGTGAAAAGGAACTCAATGCCCTGCTGGCAAAAAATACGGATATGGCAAAAAAACTTGCCATTGACCTGTCCGACGGCGTGGCCAGCGCCAAGCTGCTGCTGCCTCTGGATGAAGAATTCCCTGTTTTGGGCGGCAGAACGCTTAAGGTAACGGCCGGTCTGGGAATTGATTATTCAAACGGTAAACCGGTTATCATGTTAAAAGGTGTCAGTGTCTGGGGCGTACCCATTCCGAATGCATGGATAGGGAATATGAAAAATGTGGATCTGGTAAAAGAATTTGGCGTTGAAAAAGGTTTTTGGAAATCTTTTGCCGACGGAATCGACAAAATCGAAGTACAGGAAAAAAGCCTGCGGATTCGTCTTCGGCAATGATTTGACCGATAATTGAAAAATATGGAAAACAGATAAAAAGGTTAGTAAGTCCCCTTTGGTAAAAAGGGACTTACGAAATACAATGTAAAAAATTATTTCTCGTAATATTCACAGGCTTCCCTGAAAGCGGAACGCAGTAATGGATAGGATGCAGCAAATGCCGGCAGGGCAATGATAAAACCGAAAATCGGTAACACCGTCAGGCCCGCGATAACAAATAGAAAGCCGACGCCCACTAGTATAAATCCTACGATAGCCGATGTGGTTTTTTCTCCAAAACAACTCAAAGCACCCATAAGTCACCTCCCTCATTGCAATAGATGGAAAGTTTCTCTTAAAATTTATCCTTAAGATTAACATAATGCCGGTCAAACGATTGTCAAACAGGCTCAGCTGCCGGGGGCTCATTTGTAAAAAAAGCGCAAGCCGCTGGGGTGGCTGTTAAGCGGCAATTGTTGCTGTTTAAAAAAATAATTCTTAAATTCAATGCCCATGAAATATGCTACAGCAAAGATTAGTAATCATTGAGGCCCGTTTGTGGCAGCTGATTTATTATATTATTAAATTATATCAGTATGTTGATTAAAAACACTTGACTTGGCAAACGATGGATGCTCTATTTAATAAGTATTTTTATTTTATATCTTTAGTTGCCTGTTTTTTTGATTTAATCTTGTTTTGCTGTGGGTTAAAGAATTTTTAATAAATGATATAGGCTGAATACGCCTGACTGTTCGGATCCTTATGCTTTTTAAAGAGGGAGAAGGCATTGTAACTGCTTTAATATTAATAATCCAGTCACCATGATACAATCAGGTCGCCGGATTTATTGTGTAAATCCGTGACCGGGAAATCATTCTGATGCAAGAATATGAAAATTATCCAGATATATTGAAAAATGTCTTTGAAGAGAATCAGTTTGAGAACATTGTCGATTCTAATTTTTTAAACGCCTATATCCCCTGGAATTTTCCAATTCCCCGAATAGATGATCCCCGCAAAGCCCAGGCAACAAAAGAAGGTATACGAAGGCATCCCGCATATGTCAAATCCTCGGAAATTAACCAGATTTTTAACTATATCGGTTTTATCAAACGAATTAACAACAGGGAATATGCAAAGTATCTCCCGTTGCTGTTTCAGGAACTAAGGCGTTTTATCCGGGTGATTGAAAAGATTATTTATGCCCCGGCGATTTCCATTTCAGAAGACATTTATGTTGAACTGGACAATGGTCTGCAGAATTTTTTTGATGCCTATCACACGCGGTCATGCGACAGGGACAGCTGGGTAGAAGAAATATGGAAGCATCAGAAGCTTTTTCTTGAACAAATCGATATGTTTTTAAAAACGTTGAAAATCAATGGCCAGGTATTTGATTTAAAATCAGACCCGTTACATGAAGCAATCGTTGAGTTTTGCAAAAACTACTTCCATGATATTAGAAAAGACCCGCCCGGAGAAACGGATATTAACTTTGTGGCCAATTGCTGTTCCAAGGCGGCTATTGATAATAAATCTAAAACCATCTGGTCCGGCGATAAACACATCACACGAATTGTCAAGGCACTGTACCGTCATTCAAATCTTACCCAAAAGTTTCCCCAGATTTACCTTCGCGCCAATTATCTGCCGCTTTATTTTACCCAGTTGTTTCCCAATTAAAATTTTCTTAAAAAATTGATATTATACGGAGAGGGTGTTAAGAAAGTTTTAGAGTGGATGACGAAAGTATTTTTCAAAAATTTCAAATAAAGAATTTTGTTTTAACAGAAATCAGGCGATCGGTCGTATCGGTCTGCACGATATATAAAAATAAAACCACTATAACGATAAAGGTTTACCCATGGAAAAGGAACTTCTGTTTATTACGGTGATTGGTGAAGACAAAAAAGGAATCGTCGCCAAAATATCAAATTTTTTATATAAAAAAGACATTAATATCGAGGATATCAATCAGCGGATTATGGGGGACGGTTATTTTGTCATGACCATGCTGGTGGATATCAAAAATTCAATAATTCCCATGGAAAAAATTACCCGGGAACTTGAAAAAATCGGCAAATCCCTTGAACTCAGAGTTCAGCTTCAGCATGAAAATATTTTTAAAATGATGCACAGAGTATAAAAATGCCAATATCCGTAGAAGAAGTATATGAGACAGCAAGCATGACCCTGTATCAGAATCTTGATATCAGGACCACAACACTGGGAATTAACCTGAAAGACTGTATTGATTCGGACTTTAAAATATTTAAGAAAAATGTTTATGACAAGGTCTTTTCCAATGCAGTGAAACTCGTGGAACACGCCCGGGCCCTTGAGATGAAATATGGCATCCCGATTGCCAATAAGCGCATTTCCATTACGCCGGTCAGTCTGGTGATGGAAAGTCATTGTACAAAAAATAAATTTATTCAAATGGCTCAAACCCTTGATCAGGCGGCCGCGGATGCTGGGATCGATTTTATCGGCGGTTTCGGCGCACTGGTGCAGAAAGGGCTGACAAAATCCGACCGGATGCTCATTGAGGTCCTGCCCGATGTGCTGTCCCAGACCGACCGGGTGTGTTCGTTTTTAAATGTCGGTTCCAATGTGGCGGGTTTAAATCTGGATGCCGTAAATCTGTTGGGCGGCATGCTCAAGCAGACTGCCCAAAAAAGTAAAAACGCCATCGGGTGCGCCAAGTTCGTCGTGTTTGTCAATGCGCCGGAGGACAACCCGTTTATGGCCGGGGCGTTTCATGGCGTGGGAGAAGGGGATATCACCTTAAATGTCGGTATCAGCGGACCGGGGGTGGTCAAGGCGGTGGTGGAGCAGAACCGGGAATGTGATCTGACCCAGCTGTCTGAAGTCATCAAACGAACCGTATTTAAAATTACCCGGGCCGGTGAGCTGGTGGGGCGGGAACTGGCAGCGGCATTAAGCATTCCGTTCGGTATTGTGGATATCTCCCTGGCCTCGACAACGGCTGCGGGTGATTCCGTGGCCAACGTGATCGAGGCGTTCGGTATCGAGAAGATCGGTGCCCACGGGTCAACGCTTGCGATCGCCCTGTTGATGGATGCGGTCAAAAAGGGGGGGGCCATGGCCAGTGGAAATGTGGGCGGCCTGAGTGGAACGTTTATCCCGGTGAGTGAAGATGAGGGGATGATCGATGCGGTGCAGAAAGGGGCGCTGGGGCTGGACAAGCTCGAAGCGTTGACCGCAGTCTGCTCTGTGGGGCTGGATATGTTTGCCATTCCCGGTGATGTGCCCGAAGAAACCATTAACGCAATCATTGCCGATGAACTTGCCATCGGCATTATTAATAATAAGACCACGGCGGTTCGGGTCATTCCGGTACCCGGAAAAAAAGCCGGAAGTTTGGTAAAATTCGGCGGGCTGTTAGGCACCGCCCCGGTGATGGAAGTCAACCCGTTTTCAGCAAAGGATTTTTTAAAACGGGGCGGACGCCTGCCGGCTCCGGTGACCAGTATGCGGAATTGATTTTTTGTAATTATTCACATGGCACCGCATCTGTATTGTTGCCGAGCACTTGAAGTACAAAAGTACGTCTGCGTACTCGGTGCCTCACATCTGCAGCACCCTGTGAATAATTACAGGTCATTGGTTGACATCACATCAGCAGCTGTACCCCGCGAAAGATTAAGATTTTTTTTAATCTTTTTAGGGTCGGTAATAAACTTTTCCCTTAGGATATGGGCTATAATGGATTTGATTGAGATTCAATACGTCTTCAAGTTTAACGGTCTGCATGAGACGGTAGATATAAAATTAGATGCTGATAATCTTGAACTTGTCAACAAGCCCGCTTTAGATTTGCCGGCATGGGCCAGGCTCAAATTCCATCAGTGCCCTCACTGTTCCCTGGATAGCGGCACCCATTTGTTTTGCCCCATCGCCGGGAGTCTGGTGGATGTTGTTGCGCGATTTGATAAGATTTTGTCCTATGATGAAGTTGATCTGGAAATCATTACATCAGAACGCAAAGTATGCCAGCGGACCACTGCACAACGGGGCATCAGTTCTTTGCTTGGGGTGCTGTTTTCCGCCAGCGGCTGCCCGCATACCGCTTTTTTTAAACCAATGGTCCGTTTCCATCTGCCCATGGCCACCCCGCAGGAAACCATATTTCGGGCAACCGGGATGTATTTGCTGGCCCAGTACCTTCGTGAAAAACAGGGGCTAAAAGTGGATTCCGAATTGACGGGATTGTCTCAAATTTATAAAAATTTAAATGTGTTAAATATCCACATCGCTGCGCGTTTGCGAAGCATCACCCAAACGGATTCATCCGTAAATGCCGTTATCATGCTGGATGTGTTTACCCATGCGGTGCCGATTGTTATTGAAGATCACCTGGAAGAAATCCTGTATTTATTTAAGCCGTACCTGTCAGATTTTTATCAGCACATCATAAACGATATGGCGCATCCGGCGGACGGCGATTAAAAAAGGGTTCCCCGATCAATCAGGTTCAAATTTTTATTTTGGTTTTGTTTTCCGGCTCCAGCTCCAGTTTTCATAATATTCCCAGCTGGCTATTTTATTCAGATTTTTGATCTCGTCATCTTTGGTCAGCAGACTGGCGCGGATGACATCTCCCACCGACAGCATGCCGATGTACTTTTTTTTCTTTTTGATCAGTATATGACGGATGTAGAGACCTAAAAATTTTTCCTGCAGCTTGATAATTGTCGTATCATGCGTGGCAGAGATCAAATCCGTCTTCATATAATCTCTGATCCGGGTGGTTTTCGGGTCAAACCCGGGCTCCATCGTGTTCCTCAAATAATCGCGCTCCGTCCAGATTCCTTTAATGTCATCCCCGTTGCTGACCAGCATGGCGCCGATTTTATTTTTTACCATCAGCGTGATGGCTTCATAAATGGTGGCATCCTCTGAAATGGTGACCATTTTAGGTGCTTTTTTTTCTTTTAAAATGTCCTGTGCGATTTTCATTGTGATCAATCTCCCTGTGATGATCAGAAAAGAATCTGCGTATTTAATAAAAATAAGATTACTTTAAACAAAAACAAATAGCAACTTTCTGTCCGGTAAGTGTCCGGACTGAAAGAAGAACAATTTTGGTTTGCAATGCCGCCGGCGCGTGTAAATACTTTAGTGATTGAAAACATTATAATATCATGATAAAAAAAATCGATATCGTGAAAAACACTCTGATTTTGAAAAAAAAGGGAACCTGTGAAGAAATCGCTTTTCAAATCCGCATTCCTGGCGTGCTGCCTGATTGTCCTGGCAGGGTGCAGCAGTATTGTTAACCAGTTTGCGTTTTATCCGGATACCCAAAACATCATACCTGCGGAAAAACTTCCGCTGGAGGTTGAAGAAATTTTTATCACCACCAGCGATAATGTCAGACTTCAGTCCTATTATGTTAAAAACCCTGCCTCTGATCGTATTCTGATATTTTTCCATGGAAATGCCGGCAATATCTGCCATCGTCTTTCCGATATCTTAAATCTTAAAAACTGCGGCATCAATGTGTTGGCAATCAGTTACCGGGGTTACGGGAAAAGCAGCGGAAAGCCCAGTGAAAAAGGGATTTATATTGACGGTGCCTCGGCAATTGATTACGCAACACAGAAGCTTGGCTATTCGTTGAAAAATATCATCATATTCGGGCGGTCCATCGGAACCACCGTGGCCGTTCACACGTCACAGCAAAAAGACATTGCCGGCCTGATTCTGATTACCCCGTTGACCAGCGCAAAAGCCCATGCCAGGGCCCAGGGATTGGGTTTCCTTTCCTTGCTTGCCGGCAACGCATTTGATAATCTGTCTAAAATTTCTAATATCAAATGCCCGGTGCTGGTCGTTCATGGCACGGATGACGAAATCCTCCCGTTTTCAATGGGCAGGGAAATTTTTGACCATGCGGATGTTGAAAAGCGCTTGGTGATCATCGACGGTGCCGGCCATAATAATTTGTCACAGGTGGATCCGGAAAAGTATTGGGGCGCAATTGCGGAATTTATAGTGAAGGTGGACAGGCTGAAGGTGGAAGGCTATTAGGGGGAAAAATGGCAAAAATGAAAAAAAATAGCGGAATTGTCTATTCCACGGAGCACGGTAAAATGTGTCCGGTGTGCAGTCGGCCGTTTGACCAATGCGCTTGCCGGCGGGAAAAAAGTGCTCCCAAAGGAGACGGTATTGTGCGGGTGGGCAGACAAACCAAAGGGCGCAAGGGAAAAGGCGTCACATTGATTTCCGGTGTCCCCTTAGATGGAGAGGCGATAAAAAGCCTTGGAAAGGAACTGAAAAAAAAATGCGGCACCGGCGGCACCGTGAAAGACGGTATTATTGAAATTCAGGGGGATCACAGGGATTTTCTCGTGGCGGAACTGGAAAAAAAAGGATGGACAGTCAAGCGTTCCGGTGGTTAAAATCAGTAACCTGAATTGAGCGTTTTAAACTTGCGGCAACCTCGACAATCGCTCAACTTAGGAGTAAGATAAAATTTTGCTTAAACCCGCGTTGTGCGTTTAAGCATTTTATGGGTTAAGGCGTGAATACTCATATGGCATTTGCTTTGGATTTTTTAGGAAAGGATATAATCAGGTATGGATCTTGTAATGACAAAAATTGATGCGGTTGATATTCAGGATGCATGGTTTCAATGTATTGCCGCGATTTTAGATGTCGGGTTTAAATATGAAATTCAGCACGGGTCGTATGTGGGACAGACCCGGCTGGAATTTGATCACATTGTCGTGTACATTAAAAAACCGTATTCCGCGCCCTATGACACCATGCTGCCGCAGATACCGACCCATCTGAACATTCCGAACCCGGTTGCCAACGGTTATGTGGAGCAGTATCTGCCCTATTTAATGACCGATCATATCGAACCCACCGAACAATATACCTACGGGTCCAGGATATACCCGCAGATTCCCTACTGGACCGAGGTGCTTAAGAAAACACCCAGCACGAACCAGGCGGTTTTGCAGGTGGCCCGCCATGATGATTATAACCTGGAAGATCCGCCGTGTTTAAGGCATATTGACATGCGGATAAAGGACAATACCCTTATTTTTTACCCGTATTTCCGGTCCTGGGACCTGTGGGGCGGATTTCCCGCAAATCTTGCCGGTATCTCGGTGCTGCAGAAAACCATGGCCGATGAAATTGGTGTGGAATCCGGTCCGATCGTGGCCAGCAGTAAAGGCCTTCACATTTACGGGTATGTGGAAGAACTGGCCAAGCTCCGAACCGGTAAATAATCAAATGATCGGGATTGCCAATGAAAGATAATATCAAACAATTGAATACGGCGCACAGTTCAACACCGGATGATATTGCCATCGAACCCCGTCGGCCGGAGTTTGATTTTTCAGGAGTCAGTAAATACTGGCTGAAAGACCCGTTCACCTCTCATTTTATGAACGCCCTTTCCATTGTGGTGCCCCACTCGGAACGCACGGTCATCGACATTGTCCGAAAATACGCGGACAGCATCTCCGATCCGAAACTGATCCGTGACATGGATGCGCTGATCCGGCAGGAAGGTCGCCATACGCTGATGCACCTGCGATGCAATGGCCTGCTAAAAAAATGCGGATACCCGGCCATCCGCCTGTTTGAACAGTTTCAGAAATTTTTTGTCCGCATCCTGCGCAGATTTTCTCCGCCGGCGTGGGAGCTGGCCATGCCGGCTGCGTTTGAACATTTTACATCCGCTATCAGTCGCGATTTTATTGTCAATAAAACGTTCTGGACGGGGGACCAGGCCAATGCCGCCACCAATGCCGCCATTGATTTCACAAACTGGCATGCACTTGAAGAACTGGAGCACCAGGCCGTATGCTTTGATGTGTTTGCGGCCCTGGAAAAACGGACCTGGCTGTTGACCCTGGCACTTCTTTTTTTCTGGATGCCGGCCACGCTGGTCTCTGTCTACGGCATTCAGTTTTATTTTCTTCTAAAAGACGGAATCCTGCTCAAAGGCAAAAACTGGGGACCGTACCTGAAGTTTGTTTTTCAATCCCTGCCCATGCTCACACGCGGCGCGTTCAAATATGTTGATAAAGGATTTCGGCCCTGGCGTTCAAAAGACATTGATCTTTACCAAATGCAGAAACAAAAGGTTCACAATATCATTTGCTGATATGCTCAAACGATTCAGGATTTTTTATTTTATTTTTTGCTGATTGTTTCAGATAAGGAAGATTCATGGCATCAAACGGCATCGAACATATCGGGCTGGTAGTCAAAGACAGTGAATCCATGGCCCGCTGGTATCAAGAGGCCCTGGGATTTATTGTTTTAAATTCTTTTGAAACACCAAACGGTCATGTGGCGTTTATTAAATGCAGTCAAACCGGGCTGATATTTGAACTGATAACGGATCTTACGCTGGCATGCATCGAAGATGCCCTTTCCCATCCCCTGCAGCTTCACATTGCATTTAAAAGCAACAATATTGAAGCAGATAAAAGCAGGCTGCTGGAACTGGGTGCGGAATTTGTGACTGATTGCGCCACCGCAGACCCGGCCGCCACGGTGCTGATTGTTAAAGATCCCTGGGGCAATTTCATACAACTGGCACAGAGAAAGGAAGCTTTTTATACATAATAAAAAAAATGCATTTATCAATATGAGGGGACTGTGAAAAATAAAAATAGTGAAAGTACTTCAATCGCCATAAATGAAGCGCAGCTGCTTTTAGCCGAAAAGCGCACGTCTCTCTCCGTGATGCGCACCGGCATCGCCGTGCTGGCACTGCCCCTCTCCGTATTGAGCGTTTTGATTGCCACGTCAAAATACTATGATGTCCTGACTGTGATACCTCTTCTTGTCCCGCTGGGGGTGCTTGTTCTGGTTTTAATTGCATTGGGCGTTTACCTGATTTTCCGCTCAATGGTTCGTATGCGGCATTACGAGCATCTGATTCGCCAATTAAAGTTAAAACACAGTTTAATTGCTGAATTTATAGATTAAATTCAATATCAGGAGAATGGTTTTTCAAACGTTTTTATATAATCATCGATGTTATGTTTCATACTAAATACGGATCACTCATGTACCGGGCCTGGATGAAATTGATTCGCGCCTATCTGATTTCTTTTGCCGCAAGTCTGGCGGCCGGATATATTCTGATCGAATGGTTTCATCTGGATCCGTTAAAATTGTTTGAAATATCAACTCAACGTCTGGCGGTTGCCGGCTCGGTGTTTGAAAAAGGCATTAAATTCGGAATCGATACGGGTGTACTCCTGTTTGTCTGGAATTCCCTGGGCGCCCTGGCCACCATATCATTTATTTATACCGCGTCATTAATCAATCCGCGTAATATCTCCAGATTTCCCCGGGGACTGAGAAAATCACTGGCAGGAAAGTCACGGATGAAGGCATTGTGCTTTTTGCCCGGGTGTTCAAAAATAGAAGAAGAACCGGTCCGGCGGTTATACGTCTGGCTGATGGTGCCGTTGCTCGGCATCATATTGCTCGGCGCGGAATGCGGGTTTATCGTGTCTACGGCCACTCACTTGTTCGGATCCTATTTAACCGGCATCATGTCCCTGGTGCCCCATGGGGTCATTGAAATTCCGGCCATCTCCCTGGCCGGTGCGGTGGCTTTTTCCGGGCATCTGCTGGTCAAAGGGGCGGCTGATAACAATTCGGCAAATGATGTGTTTGATTATGTGCAGGCATACAGAAACAAGCTTCCCATCCGAGCCATTGCGTTGTTTGTGATTTTATGCCTGCTGATCGCGGGATTTATTGAGGCGCATTTTACACACAAGGTGGTCGATTTTTTTACTCAAAAACCCGTCTGATTTTCAATAACAGCGTTGCCGGCCGATTTAAAATGGAGGGTTTAAATGACTTCAGATAACAAGGAAAGAACCCGCACTATTACATGGGAAGATCCGAAAATCAGTGCCCGGGATGCGAATGCCCTCAGCGGGCTGGATTACCTGAAGTCCATTAAGGGCGGGAATATATCACCACCGCCCATTGCCCGGCTGGTGGGATATAAAGTCGATGACGTGGAAACCGGCGCGGCGGTTTTTGAAATCGAGCCCGGGGAATACCATTATAATCCGTTTTCCACTGTGCACGGCGGCATCCTTTCCACATTGCTGGACACCACCATGACCGCCGCAGTGCTGTCCACTTTGCCCATCGGAAAAAGCTGTTCCACTTTGGAGCTGAAGATCAATTTTGTCCGGCCGGTGACGGCTAAAACCGGACTGATCCGCTGCCGGGCCGAAATTGTTCATTCGGGCAGCCGCATTGCAACGGCTTCGGGCAAGGTTTTTGGTGATAAGGAAAAATTGGTGGCGCATGGGATCAGTACGTGCATTATATTTTAACGTTACGCGATTTCCAATTTCACCGCATCTGCGGCGTCAAATGCCGCCCCGCATAGTTCACTATAGCGGGGCGGCATTTTCCTTGTACCTGCAGCAAACTTGAAAATCTTTTAATATTGCGTAGAAAGGTAAATAGAGATCAAAAAACTTCTGCGAGATTGGTTAATGATGAATTAAGTAATAAAGCATATAAGGCAAAAATTATGAAAAACCCGATTTACCTGGATTACAACGGCACCACCCCCCATGACCCGGAAGTGATTGCGGCCATGCGGCCGTTTTTTGAAACCGAGTTCGGCAACCCCTCTTCTTCCCACTGGTACGGCATTGCTCCGCGCCGGGCGGTCGAAACCGCAAGGGCGCAGGTGGCGTCGGCCATCAATTGCACACCGGATGAAATCCTGTTCACCAGCGGCGGCACCGAGTCCAACAACCATGCGATTAAAAGCGTTGCCCGTCTGATGAAGGACAAGGGAAATCATATCATTACTTCTGAAATTGAGCACCCGGCCGTGCTTGAAGTATGCGGTTTTCTGGAAACACAAGGGTATCGGGTAACGTATCTGCCGGTGGACGATACCGGCATTGTCCGGGTTGAAGATATTGAAAATGCCATATGCCCTCAAACCATTCTGATTTCCATTATGCATGCCAACAACGAAACCGGCGCTGTTCAGCCAGTTGCCGAAATCGGCGCGCTGGCCCGGCCGAAAAAAATTATCATGCACACGGACGCCGCCCAGTCCGTGGGAAAAATTCCCGTTGATGTTGCCAAACTCAATGTTTCTCTGCTGACAATTGCCGGGCACAAAATCTACGCACCCAAGGGAATCGGGGTCTTATACATTCAAAAGCCGTTGAAGCTGGAGCCGTTTTGTCACGGCGCGGGCCAGGAAGACAGCCGCCGGGCGGGCACGGAAAATGTGATTGAAATCGTCGGCTTAGGACAAGCCTGTGAAATTGCCCTTCGGGATCTGGAAAAAAACATGGCGCATATGAAGCGTTTAAGGGACCGGCTTTATGACGGGATTACGGCAAAAACAGGCCGGGTGCGCTTAAACGGACCCCCCGAATTACGACTGCCCAACACCTTGAGCCTGTCTTTTTACGGGCTTGAAGCCAACCGGATTTTAGAAGAAATCGGCCTGGAAGTGGCCGCATCCGCGGGTGCGGCCTGCCATTCGGATACCGTGGAAATCTCCCATGTGCTCACCGCCATGGGCATCCCCGAAAACTGGGCCAAGGGAACCGTCCGGTTCAGCATCGGGAAAATGACCACTGAATCTGAAATTGACCGGGCCGTTGAGGTGGTGATTAAGGCGGTTGAAAAATTAAAAAATCGGTAAACACAGTTGATGGCTTCGTAAAAAGTCCAAATTCTTTGTTGCGCTTCATCCTTCGTTTCTTCATGGTACGCTAAGTACAAATCATCACTCAGGATTTGCGCGCCTCGAATTTGGAGCTTTTTTCTTTGCCATCAGAAATCGATTTTTTACGAGTTTGTCACAGTTAGGCAAGAAAAGAAAAAAATATGCAAATTCTGCTGAAAGTCGTATTGAGTGTTGCCATTATCCTCGGGGCCACGGCAATCGGGAAAAAGATGCCGTCCGCCGCCGGTCTGGTGGGCGTCATGCCGCTGACCGGGGCTTTGGTGCTTGTCTGGATGTATCTGGAGAACCAGGGGGACCCGGAAATTATGCAGACGTTCGCCAAAGGCGCCCTTTGGGGAATTCTGCCCAGCATCCTTTTTTTTCTGGTGGCATTCTTCTGTTTTAAGAAAAATCTGTCGCTGCCCATCGTCCTTGTCGCAAGTTTCGGTGTCTGGCTGGGTGCGGCATGTGTCCATCAGTGGGTCCTGAGATGAAACAAAAATTAACCGTATTTCCGTTGATGATTGGATTGATGGTTATGATTTCTTTTTCAGCACCTGCTGAAGCAGCAGACCTCGATGAAACGGCCGCTGAACAAGAAAAGAATTATGCAATCGCACCCCTGGTCATTTCCAATCCGAACATCGGAAGCGGCGGCGGAGTGACCGCGCGCTATTTTTATTGATAGTTATACTCCATTCATAATTCACGATTGCAGGTGCGTCCCCGTTTTCGCATAGGCTGCGTCAATCAGATCCTGAAATTCTTTTATCGCGATCCGTCGTTTCAGTTTCATGGTTTGGGTCATCATGCCGTTTTCAAGCGTAAAATCATTGGCAAGAAAGAAAAATTTCTTTGGAATCTCATATCCGCCGTATGTTTTCTTTAAGAATTCAACAATTTCTTTTTCAATCATGTCCGTGATATCTTTGCTGTTCATCAGCGATTCCGGGTCAGAGGAGATATTGTTTTTTGCGGCATATTTGCCCAAAACCGCAAAGTCCGGGTGAACAAGACAGATATTATAGGGTTTTCCGTCTCCATAAATCATCACATTGGCCACATTGGGAAGCAGTTTAATATCTTCTTCCATTGAAGAGGGGAAGACATATTTGCCGTTTTCGAGTTTGTACTGCTCTTTGATGCGTCCGGTCATGTACAGAAACCCGTCTTGGTCGAATCTGCCCCGGTCGCCGGTCCTGAAACCGCCGTCCGCTGTCATGACCTCCCGGGTCGCTTCGGGTTTATTGTGGTATCCCTTCATGACGTTTGGCCCGTAAACGATGATTTCACCGTCATCCGCACCGTCTTCAACAACGGACTTGTCGATCACGACTTTCTGTCCGTCAAGCACCTTTCCCACACTGCCGAGGCGGTAGGCATTCCGGCAGTTCATGGCGACCGCCGGAGACGTTTCGCTGGAGCCGTAACAGTCAAAAGCGGGCGCGCCAACGTCATAAAAAAACTCTCCGATTTCCCGGTTCATGACAGCACTTGCGGTGAGCGCGCCGGTCAACCGGCCGCCGAAGCCGGCCCGTATTTTGCTGAAAACCAGTTTATCCAGAACCGCGAATTTTAGATTTGTTATGGGGCTGGATTGTTTCCGTTCATCCAGCGCTCTTTTTTTCCGGGCTGTTTTGCGGGCTGCATTGAAAAGCATTTTTTTAAGCCCGCCCGCCTCTTCCATGCGGGCCATGATGCCGTCATATATCTTGTTAAACAAACGGGGAACACAGACAAGATAGGTGGGCCGCACCAGCTGCAGGTCTTCGGCCAGGGTTGTCACATCGCGCATGAACCCGAGGGAGCCGCCGAACTGTATCCAGTTGTTCAATTCACCGCTTAAGGCGTATGAGTGTGCCCAGGGAAGGATGGAAAGGCCCACGTGGGACTCATTCAGTTCCGGATAAATTTTGTATCCTCCCCGTGACGTGTAGGTTAGATTCCCGTGAGAGAGCAGAACCCCTTTCGGGTCTCCTGTTGTTCCCGATGTATAGATGAGAACGGCGATATCGTCAGGGTTCGGGACGATTGCTGCCACTGGATTTTCAGCCCCCGAAGTTTCAAGGGCTTTTAAGCTGTTGTCCGCATCATTGTCTGTATCAATGATATATATTTTTTCAAGCGTTGGTATTTCTTTTAAGAACCCTTTTACCTTGTCATAAATTTCCTGGCTGGAAACAATCAGGACCTTGATTTGACTGTCTTTGATGATATATTTCCATGTCCGGGTGCGTTCTTTTTCGTACATGGGAACAAAACAGGCATTGCAGCCGTATGTCGCGTATGACAACACCGCCCATTCCGGACGGTTGTTGGCGATAATGCCGACAAAATCCCCTTGCCGGATTCCGGCACGGGCCAGTCCGCTGCGGGCATTATCAATGCGTTCGTTGATTTGCCCGTATGTTATCGGATCAAGAGTCCCGCTGTCGTTTCTGACCCAGAACAGAGTATTGCTTCTGAATTTTTTAACGCTTTCTTCCCACCATTGCACCAGATTATCCGGTTTCTCATATGTCCACATAATAATTCCTCCAATTAATCCATACCACGCCATTAAGGTTTTCTTTTCAAAATCAATCCGGTTATAAACCGGAAAGCATGCTTCCATATTCCTTAAAATTGCGGTGAAGTTCAAAGCAGCGGGTCAGATCGTGGCAGATATGGCCGCAGGTTCCCTTTGCCAGATAATCCTTTAAATATGGTCGATATAGCGGATGGGCGCAGGTATTGATAATTTTGTCCGCCCGTTCGAGGGGGCCCAGCCCTCTCAGATCGGCCAGGCCCTGTTCCGTTACGACCACCTGAACGGAATGTTCATTATTATCCACATGGGGAATCATGGGCACCACCGAGGAAATTTTTCCGGTCTTTGCAATGGAAGGGGTCATGAAAATCGACAAATGGCTGTTCCGGGTAAACTCGCCGCTGCCCCCCACTCCGTTCATGATATGGGTGCCCAGCAAATGGGAGGAGTTCACGTTGCCGTAAATATCCATCTCAAGGGCCGTGTTCATGGCGATGACCCCCAACCGGCGGATAATGCCGGGATGATTGGATATTTCCTGGGGCCGCAGAACAATTTTCTGATTATAAAAATCCATGTTATCCACGAGCTGGGTGAGTTTCTCCGGTATAATGGTCAGGGACGTGGCACTGGCACCCAGCAGCTTTCCCGTATCCATCAGGTCCATCATGGAATCCTGGAAAACTTCCGAATACATATAAAAAGGCGGAATATCCGGATGACGCCCCAATCCTGCCAGCACGGCATTGGCGGTATTGCCCACCCCGGCCTGCAAGGGAAAGAATTCAGGCGGAATCCTGCCGGCCGATTTTTCGTTGAGCAGAAATTGAATCACATGGTCGGCTATTTTTTCACTGGTTTCATCCTCCTGACTAAAGGCCCGTATCTGATCCGGTTCGTCATTTTCAACGATGCCTGTCACTTTTTTGGGATCCACCTGGGCATAGGACCACCCGATTTTGGCCAGGGGCGTTTGCACATTAATGGGACAGCGTCTTGGCGGGGGCGGAATCATGAAAATATCGGCCAGTTCCCGTAATCGGGGGGAGTGGCGATGATTGAGTTCAATGATCACCTTGTCTGCACAGGCCAGCCAGGTGGGAGAAGCCCCGATGGAGGCGGAAAGATACACCCGGCCATCCGGCGTAATCTCCGTGGCTTCCACAACAGCCACATCCACCTTGCCGAAAAAACCGGCCGCCACGGTCTGGGGCACATGGGACAGGTGCATGTCCACATATTCCACTTCCTGGCGGTTGATCTGATCCCTGAGTGTTTTTCCCCCCTGGTAGGGCGCCCGCCATGAAATGGCATCAGCCCGGGCCAGATCATTATCTATATAGTCCCCGCTGGAAGCCCCGGAAAGTACCCGAAGCCGGAACTTTCGCCCGTGGCGATGTTCATTTTTTGCATGTTCGGCCAGTATGACCGGCACTGCTTTGGCAGCACCGGCTGCGCCAAATCCGCTAAAGGCAACGGTGTCCCCATCCTTTATCAGGGCGACCACCTCTTGTTTTGAAATTACAGGAAACCCGTTTATTTTCATATCATCTCCTTATTATTAATTTTAAATAATTCAAAAAATATGCCAGATGTTGTCTGCGCGTAATTATCTCCTGAAAAAGTGAAGATAGGGTATTTTGAAAGGGGCTGTTGGTTGGTGTCGACAGATTTTGGATGAAAAGTGTAAACAAACAGGAGACAGTGGTGTCATGCGGCAGTATCCGCATTGCTGATCTTTGGTTTGCTCGGGGGTTCGGCCGGTTTATCATTTTTAATAAACAGGCAGCATTCCTTGTTCAAAATTCGATGTTCGATGTTCGATGTTCATATTTTTTTTCCTGACTTCTGACTTTTGGAGTCTTTGTTCTATCAGGAAGGGGAGGGCAGGGGGTTCCAGATTAACTGTCCCCGCTTATCATGGCATTTCTTGCCGACGGACAGTAGGATGGATTAGCGAAGCGTAATCTGCGGGTGGCACGGGCATCTGGTTGCCCGTGTTCCGAAGGAACAAAAAAAATCCAACATAAATTTGGTTGAACTCGATTCCGATTTGATGTTCGTTTTAGCCTTATTTCTCTCTACTTTTCTTTGGCGGGCAAAGAAAAGTAGCAAATGAACCCATCTGCGTTGCGGTAATCCCTGCCCCGAAGGTTGCCGTGGCGGGGGCAAAAACTCGTTGTGAAATTGGAAAGCCGGTTTTTTTTGGGGTAATAATGTTTGTTGAACAGGGAGATTTGTTTGCACGGAGCCGCTCAAACAATTTGCCCGTTCTCCCACGGATACCATCGGAAAATGACCGCATCACAATGGGAAAAAACGGGGAGCAGCAAGCGGGGAGGCATGACAATCGGATGCCCGTCATTTAAAGGACGGGGAAAGATGAATTCATCAGCAAATAAATTCATCATCCCCGGCAGTTAAAGAAAAAACAATAATTGCCAATATTGAAAAGAAATGAGTTTGTGTCATTTGTCAAAAATTTTACCTGTAACTTCTATTTTTATTCAGATAGTTATATCTGATTCACAATTCAAGATTTGACACCGAATTCTTTTCACTGTAATTTTTCAGTATAGTTCAGCACCCACACTTCCTAAATGGAACAACAATCTGGTCAGGCGGTCTGGGGGGACCGTTTCTCATGAAGCACAGCGAGATCCCCCTTGAGAAAGAGTTTCTGGTAGTGCCGCCGCCGCGGCTTGCCGCTGGAGGTCTTCTCGAGACTCCGAGGCTCCACTAACACCACGGATCTCACCGACAGGCCGTGCCCCTCAGAGACGGCACCCTGGACAGTCTTTACGGCTGAGGCCCAGAACTCATCTATAGATTCCGCTCCCGGGCCAGCGGACTGAGCATCGGCAGGAAGGCGGCGTTTATCCACCTCCGCAACAATAACAAGCTCTTCGACACCGTTGATACGCTCCGAGATGGCCGCGCAGGCCCCTAAGCGAACCGGAGCGCCGGATTGCTGCACGGTGAGTTCGATGTCGCTCGGGTAGTGGTTTCGGCCGGCGATGATAATCATGTCCTTCAAGCGGCCGGTCACGTAAATTTCGCCATCTGCAACAAAGCCCAGGTCACCGGTGCGGAGAAAGGGGCCTTCGTTCGTGTCGGTGAGACGCCCCTCAAATGTGGCTGCGGATTCCTCCGGCAGCCCCCAGTAGACGCCGGGCACACTGGGGCCCTGCACCCACAGCTCACCAACCTGGTTGGGATTGGACTGGGTGAATGTGACGGGGTCTACAGCGATCACCCGGTGGTCGGATCCTGGACTTCCGCAACTTACGACATTCCGCTGGCCGGGCTCGTTGTCGGCCAGGACGCGGACGGTGTGCGTCTCCAGGTCCGTTGCGTTCAGCGTGAGCACCTTGGGAGCCTGGGTTAAAGGCTTCAGTCCGGCCACGAAGAGCACGGACTCCGCCATGCCATAACAGGGCATAAAGGTCTGCGGCCGAAACCCGTATGGCCCGAACTTCTTGATGAACGCTTCCATGGTCTGCGGAAGGACTGGCTCCCCCCCGTTTCCAGCTATTACCCAATGGCTCAGGTCAAGCCCCACGCAGTCTTCAGGCTTGATCCGCCGCGCCGAGTACTCGTAGCCGAAGTTCGGGCAGGCGGTGTTGGCGATTTTGTAGTGACTCATCGCACGCAGCCACCGCACCGGCTTAAAGAGAAAATCCATAGGAGACATCAGTGTGGACTCGTATCCATAGTAAACCGGGCCCAGCACGTGTCCGACCAGGCACAGGTCGTGGTAGTGGGGTGCCCACACCATCGCTGGTTTCGTCGGATTAAGGCGCAGCATCTGACCCATCACGCGGATGTTCGACACGGCGTTGGTGTGCCTGACAGCGACCCCTTTGGGGTGACCGGTGGAACCCGACGTAAACTGCAAGTAGGCAACCTCGTTCATCTCAACCCGAGGGCCGGACCAGTCGGTTGCCACTCGGTCGGTCACCGCCCGCAAGCAAACAGGCAGCTCGGCCGCCATCGGCGCGACCATTTCTGCCAATTGCTGATTGGTCAAGACAGTCGAAGCACCGCAGGCACCGGCAGTATTTAGGATCCTGCCCAGAGGATTTTTGCTGCGGGGATTGGGTAACGGAACAGGAACTGCCCGTGCCCCCGCGAGGAGGCAGCCGAAGAACGCCTTTACGAAGTCGAGCCCCGGCGGAAAGACGAGCAGAACGCTCGATCCCGCGAGGCCTTGTTCAACCAGGTCTTCAGCCACTCCGGCGCTCTGGTGATAGAGTTCAGAAAAGGTCCACTCTGTGATCGGTCCGTTCAATTCGCCGTTGCCCATAAATCGAAAGGCCAGGTCGTTTGCATTTCTAACGGCCCGGTCCTTTAAAAAGTCGACAATTGTCATATTAATCAAACCAAATCTCCTTATTATTTTCTTTATTCACAGGAATAACGATAAAAAAATTTCACTAAAAATTTTGATATCATATATATTCCAAATCTGCATAACGCACCAAATCACAAGCTTTTCCAGCTGCCAGCCGAGAGTGGATGATGTGAAAATCTAAGCTTGTCGTCTCCTGATGAAAAGGCGAGCTGGAAAGATCCTATTGCATTTGGTTGTGTACGCCCGGCATGGGAGTGATCTTATGAGGTGACCCGGCAACACGCCGGGAAGTCCTCTGCACATGACTCCAGCAATTTTGCGAAGTTTAGCATAAGTAATAGCTGAAGACAAGGGCGGCACCGTGAGGTTCCGTCCGGAGGCGGAGCGGAGCGGAAGGTTCGCCGCAGGCGAAAGCGAGCGCAGTGAGCGGCCAACTATATGGTAAATCTATGAGCCGATGGACAGAAACAGCATATAAGGCCAAATCTCCGGAGGAGTCAGCACACGTCCGGGGGTGTCCGGGGTAGGGCCACGCTAGACGCTTTTATATCAAGCATTCTCTTTTTAAGGCAGGGTGTTTTCAGGGGGTATATTGCCTTTTTCACCATCAAAAAGTGCATTATATGATTCCATTTTCTCACGGATTTGAAAAGTCTGTACCTTTTCTCTTTTTTGTTCTTGCCACCTTCTTTTTCTTGTTTCTATCTATCTTGCTCTTTTGGGGCCTGAAAAGTTAATTATTGCCACACGTTAAAGTCCAAATTATGTGTTATGTGCTATAATATTTGATACTTACTGTGGTCCGACCCCGCTCGACCGCTCGATATAACTGCGTAAATGTACTTTATTCTCTGTTCTTGAAGCCCTGTCGCGGAGACGTCCGTTGATGGGGTTTTATATTTTTATGGATTGCTTTGTCATCATACTGGCACCCCCACCCCGCCGCAGATATATGAATCCTGGGCAGACTTGGTCCCCAAAATTCTTTTACGATTTATAATCAAAAATCAAGGCTTGAACCTATTCACTTCTCAATCCGCATCACATTCACCATCAAAAAATCTTTGCACCCAAATCGTTGAGTAATCTATCTCCGAAATATCGCGCCGGATGCATCCCAGTGCAACGCAGCCGAGAGAAATATTTTCTACAGAAAAAGACAAACTGTTTGAGCGCAGCGCCAAAATTATAAATTGACTGATCCCGCTGTAGAAAATATTTCGCGAGGGAAGCCGAAGGCCAAGTTGCAGGGCGGGCTTTCTTTTGCTACTTTTCTTTGCCCGTCAAAGAAAAGTAGAGAAATAAAGATGAACATCGAACTTCCAACATTGAACATCGAATGATGAACTCGCTTCGTCAGTTTTAATTATAAAAAATTGGATCATCAGCTGATTGTCATATTATCAAGTCTCACAAAAAAATCCTCACTTTAACGCATACTGCAACAAGCGAACGCCGAGAAATCCCATTGTTATGCAGCCGAGCGAAGGATGTCAATTTTTTGCCGAAACTTGACATCGTATGCATGAAATGTTAATTTTATGCATAAAAAGGAGGCGCATCATGAGAACAACGCTTGATTTACCGGAAGATTTAATTAATGAAGCAATGAAGGCTACTCACATTAATACCAAAACCAAAGTGATTATTACTGCCTTGGAAGATTTAATCAGAAAATCAAAGATTTCCGGATTAAAGGAATTTAAAGGCAAAATTGATTTAGGCATTGATATGGACGCCATCAGAGGCCGTCAATGCCGGTCTTAGTCGATACATCCGTCTGGATAGAGTATTTCAGAAAAGGAAATAATTCTGAAAAACTAGATTTCTTAATTGATGAAAACCTCATTGTGATTAACGATCTGATTCTTGCGGAACTGGTCCCGTTCTTAAAAGTTCGCAACCAGCGAAAGGTTAATGAATTACTTCATAATATTAAAAAATTAAAGATGGACATCGATTGGGATCAAATTGTTGATTTTCAATTCATTTGTTTGAAAAACGGTTTAAATGGAATCGGGATTCCGGATCTGATTCTTGCCCAGAACGCAAAACAAAATCATTGTGAAATTTATTCACTGGATCAGCATTTTATGCTCATGAAAGATGTTCTTAAACTCCGATTGCTGGCTTAAAAAGAACTCCTGTTCCATTCTTCCGTCCCCCCCTCAAAATTAACCGCCGCCGGCAAACCGGCCAGGGTATGCACCATCCAGGCGTAGGCGGAGCGGATGCCGCCGGTGCAGTAATACACCGCGGGCTTTTGGGTATCAATATCGTTTTCTTCAAGCAGGGCGCGGGTTTCGGCAGGATTTAAGGGGCTTTTGTTTTTCCCTTTATAAAATTTTTCCCATGAAATATGGCTAGCCTTTGGCAGATGGCCTTTGATCCATTCCCAGGTGGACCGGGTGTCAATCAGCTGGTATTTGTCCGGGTTTGTATGAATTCCGGTGCCGGAGATGAGCACCGAATCATTTTGGCCAACCTCATAAACGGCCTGTTTTGACGGCAAAGTGATTCCGACTGCCAGGGAAAAGTTTTTTTCAGTCCAGGCCTGGATGCCGCCGTCGAGAAGGCGGATTGGACCCTGATGCCCCATCCATGTCAGCACCCAGCATGCCCATCCTTCACCCCCCCAGGAGGAGTCCGCATCCCCATAGATGGCAATCGGGGTCTGGCTGTTGATTCCCATTTTACCCAAAGAACCGGCGATATATTTCGGCGGCATGATCCGGTAGGGTATACCTTTTTCATCGGTTCTGGTATAGTCCTCCCAGGAAAAGGAGTGGGCGCCTGGGATGTGGCCGGAAAGCCATGCGCCTTTCGGCCGGGCGTCGATGATTATCCAGTCAGAAGGGTTTTCCTTCAGCCGGTCGGCGGCAATCAGGCCCAAATCTGCGGCACGGCCCGGATTACTCATAATCAGAACACTTGAAATTATGATCAACAGACACCATATAACATTGACCCGCTTTCGGCGGTTTTCGGTTTTTGCAATTCCTTTGCTCATTTTTTTTTCCTATTTGTTTTTAATCATGCTGCCGGATCTGGGTCTGGCGATTCCCGAGCTGGTCGGCATCTGCGGCTGGATCATAATTTTGCTGGCAATCTGCCAGGTTGATACTCTGAAAACGAATCATACTGACGAAACCGGATTTTTCTGGTCGCCGGCCTTTATCCTTGCGCTGGCCGCACTTTTTCGGGCCATGTTTTTGTGGCGCGTTCCCGAACTGTCCGATGACATTTACCGATACCTGTTTGACGGGCTGATGACAGTTTCCGGAAACAACCCGTATCTGGATGCGCCTTTGAATATCAGAACAGCCACACCGCAGATGGCGGAGCTGGTCCCTATGATTAACCACGCGCACCTGGCAACCATTTATCCGCCGGCCGCCCAACTGGTGTTTGCCGCAGGAGCCCTGATCGCCAAAATTTCGGGCATCAGCGCTCTGGCCGGCATGAAACTGCTGCTGGTGATCATGGATCTGATTACTTGTGCCATTATTATTAACATATTAATGATATTAAATCTGTCAAAAAAACGGGCAATTCTCTATGCCTGGCATCCATTGCCGGTGATTGAAATCGCAGCTTCCGGACATGTCGACGCGGCAGCTGTTTTTTTCTTAATGGCAGCCGTGGCTCTGGTGATTGTTATCCGATCCGCAAAACAGCAGGGGCGGGATCCTAATCATTTGCAAACATCGGTGGTCATGATTTTAGCCGGTATCTTTATGGCGTTTGCCATTTTGACCAAGTGGCTTCCAGTGGTCTTTTTGCCCGGTTTATGGCTGACAATCAAATCGGGCTTCCGGCGTTATTTTATTTACGGCTGCCTGGCAGCGGCCGGGTTACTGACATGGCCGTTTCTGCCGGAATTTATCCATGGCCTGCAGACCTTAAGCACCTACCTTCAAAACTGGGAATTTTCCGGGTTTGCCTTTCGCCAGCTTCGGCAAATGACCGGTGCCGGGGAAACCGCCCGCCTGATACTGGCGGCTGGTTTTATTCTCATAACAGGTCTGGCCTGCGGGCAATTGCTGTGGGAAAAAACGTATCGGCAAATGTTAAGATGCTTTTTAACAATCGCGTTTGCCTACCTGATTTTAACACCCACCCTGCACCCCTGGTATGCCATTTATTTAACGGTTTTTCTGCCATTTGCCGCAGGTTCGGCCCTGACATCAGCCGGTCTTACGCTCGCCGGTCTGACGTTAGCCAGTCTTACGCTTTCATGGGCCGTGTTTCTGGCGTACCAGGTGCTGATTCTTTACCGTCTGCAGGGGGTCTGGATCGAAGATGATTTTACTGCCTTGTTGATCGTGCTGGCACCGGCCGTGTCTTTTTTGTCGTTCATGGGTTTTCGCTTTATAAGCGTGTTAAGGGCACATATAGACCACCGAAAAACTCCAGTTGTCACCTGCTGAAATATTTTTTCCGTAGATTTCCGGACGAAACCCGAGTTCAATGCCCCATTCAGGTGATATTTTCCAACCCAGGGCCGCATCCAGCTTGCCCAGGTCATAATTCAACGTTGCCGACGGGTTGCCGCCTGACCAGGAACTGCCGCCTTCGTTGCCCATACCGTAAATTCCGTCCAGCTTGATGCGGCCATAGGTATGCTGGGTAAAATCAAGTCCGAACTCCACCAAATACCGGAATTCATCCGCCGGTTTTTCGGCCCGGAACCGGTAGGCCGCTTCCACGTTAAAATATCCCGGGAGTTTCGGATACAGTGATTGCCCGTAAAGCAGCCGGATTTCCGTGTCATACTGGCCGTTTCCCAGTGCCAGCACGTCATCTTTATCATAAAATTCGGGGATCTTCACCAGTCCCTGAACAGAGAACACGCTGCCGTGTCCGGAAAACAGCCGGTATTTTATGCCCAAATCCATATCGGAAAATCCATTGGTTTTTGATATGATAAAATCGTCTTCATTTTCCATCCATTTATAAGATAAAGAACCGATAAGGGTCAGGGAATCAAGAATGCCGTATTCCACATAATAATTGATGTTCTTGTCTGTAAACTCCCCGTTGTCGGAAAAACTTTCTTTATCTCCGTCTGAATCAAACCGTTTATCTGCGTTGTAGTAATTTACGGACAGCTTGTGGTACATGGCCCCTTTAGTTGCGGTCCAGGCGCCGGCAAAACACGTGCCGGCCGTGAATATGACGATACATGCAAAAAGCAGGGTGGTTTTGATGTGTGTTGCGATTGTCATTACTTCTCCATGTTATTTTTTTGTTATTTCAGTTTGTTGATATGACTGGGAATCGGTTTTTATAAGATTGATTTTTGATCAGTTTATCAAATTGAGGTCATTGGCCCGCTTTTGAGAATTTCCGGACCATGACCGGAATCAGGGATACTATTCCGATAAGCAGCAACCCGGCTCGTCCGGGCGGATTTTTTATGTCTATAACTAAAGGATGTACATCCTTCATGGGAATCTGTCATGTACTGTTTACAAAAAAGGAGATGAATGAAGTAATTTTAATTAAGATAATTATAAGGTAATAAGTGTTAGAATATACTCGTTCAATATGTCAAATTGATAATGTCAATAGCAATCCGCTTGACTATAGCAATAATCAATAATAGCGGGATACATTTGTTTGGATATTTTTCAAGGAATGGAAAAATTGGCTTCGCGTGTTATCTGTGGGCAGGTGGATTACCCATTCCCACTTAGCCCGTGAAGAAACCGGGCAGAGATGTGGGACTGGGTATTTTTCGATTACTTATCGTCAAAAAGATTAAGGAATTTTTGTAAGAACGAGCCTTGATTTTCGAAAATAATAGAGGACACAGAACCCGACCAGCAGCATGAAGATAATTTTCCCCCATTCCGTTAAGGTCGGTACTGGCGACGGTGGCGGAGTCACCGTCAATGTGTCAGAGGCAGTGCCGCTATTTCCAGAAGAAGAAGTCAGATCCCCGGTCGTATTGACAAAGGTTCCGGGAGTGCTGCCGGTCACATCTACAGTCACCGTACAGGTGCTGCCCGCACCAACAGTTCCGCCGGTGTATGAAATGACGCTGGATCCGGCAACAGCAATCAGCGTGCCGCCGGTACATGTTCTGGAAGCATTGGCAGGGTTAGCAATGACGATTCCCGCCGGCAGATTGTCGGTAAAATCAAGCGCAGTGGCCACGAGTGAACTGGCAGTGTTGTCGATGGTAAATGTCAGTGTGCTGATACTGCCGGGAGAAATTGTATCAGGTGCAAAGCTTTTGGAAAATGCAGGCGGCGGTTCGATGGTCAGGAAATCTGTGGCCGGATCACTGACGGTTAAGCCGGCCTGAAAGAGATCGCTTGTTGTATTAGAAAAAGTTCCTGTTGTTGCGCTGGCGGTTTTAAAAGGTCTGTTTCAAAAGGGAGGGGTCTTCAAGCGCACTCCGAAATTCGGCATTTCAGACAAAACTTCGGTAAAACGATTGGGTGTTGCGATTTCAGATCCTGCAGTGAAAAATCTGATGCTCAATATTCCGTTACTGGCCTACTCCATGGTTCCGGTTTTTTTTGCGTGGGAACAGGGAATCTGGCCGGCGATTCCGCTTTTGTCTCTGTTTCCGCTGGGGTTTTTTTCTGGTGGTGGGAAATGATCTTTTTGAGTGTTTTGTATTTTCTTTCAGGCATGTGCAACAGCAATAATTTTTAGGTTGCTGTAACAAGGACTCCGTGTGAACTTGCTGTATGCGGCTAATAAACCATAAAAAAGGCGGCCGGGAAATGAACCCGCGACCGCCTTTTGCAATTTATTATAAGAAATTGGGTTTAATACCTGTAATGATCCGGCTTGTACGGGCCTTCCACCGGAATATCAAGATAGTCCGCCTGTTCTTTGGTCAGCGTTGTCAGCTTGACCCCAAGCCGGCCGAGGTGGAGTCGGGCCACTTCTTCATCCAGTTTTTTCGGCAGTGTATAGACCTTGTTCTCATGGGGTTCGCTTGCCAGCGCGATCTGTGCCAGAACCTGGTTGGTGAAACTGTTGCTCATGACAAAACTGGGATGGCCGGTGGCGCATCCGAGATTCACCAGGCGGCCTTCGGCCAGAACGATAATCGTTCGGCCGGATTTCAACGACCACTTGTCCACCTGGGGTTTGATGTTCATCATTGTGCAATCCGGAGAGTTCCAAAGGTATGCCATTTCGATTTCATTGTCAAAATGCCCGATATTGCAGATAATGGCCTCGTCTTTCATCAGTTCCATATGGGCGCCGGTTATTACATGATAACAACCGGTGGCGGTGACGAAAATATCGCCGTTTTTGACTGCGTCTTCCATTGGCAATACTTCATAACCTTCCATGGCAGCCTGCAATGCGCAGATGGGATCGATTTCCGTGATCAGAACACGCGCGCCGTAGCCGCGCATGGAGGCGGCGCATCCTTTGCCGACATCCCCGTAACCGCATATAACCACGATCTTGCCGGCCAGCATGACATCGGTCGCCCGTTTGATGCCGTCAGCCAGTGATTCCTGGCAGCCGTACAGGTTGTCGAATTTTGACTTGGTCACTGCATCGTTCACATTGATGGCCGGAAACAGGAGTTCATTGTTTTTTGCCAGCTGGTACAGCCGGTGGACGCCGGTGGTGGTTTCCTCGGAAACGCCTTTTATTTTTTCCGCCACTTTATGCCAGTGCTGCGGATCTCTTTCGTAGGAAACCTTCAGGCGGTCCATCAGGCACTTCTCGTCCGGGTTGTCATACGTTTTTTCAAGCAGGGACGGGTCATTTTCCACTTTCACGCCCTGGTGAACGAACAGGGTCGCGTCTCCGCCGTCATCAACGATCAGGTCCGGACCGCTGCCGTCCGGCCATGTCAGCGCCATTTCCGTGCACCACCAGAAATCATCTAAGGTTTCGCCCTTCCAGGCAAAAACCGCAGAAGACCCTTTGTCGGCAATGGCCGCTGCCGCGTGATCCTGGGTGGAAAAAATATTACAGGTGGCCCACCTCAGGTCGGCACCCAGTTCATACAATGTGTCGATCAGCATGGCGGTCTGGATCGTCATATGCAGACTGCCCATGATTTTTAAACCTTTAAGCGGTTTTTGTTTTCCGTATTTTTCCCGGGTCGACATCAGGCCCGGCATTTCCCGTTCTGAAAGCTGCATGTCTTTGTGTCCGAGTTCGGCCAGTGCCATATCTGCGACCTTGTTTTTCAAGGTCAGGTCCAGTTCCTGAAACGCTGTCGCTGTTTGTCCATTCAAGCTCATTATTTTTTCCCCGCTATTGTGATGTTTAAGTTAATTGATTGTTTTAATTGAAATGTTTTTATTTCCTGTTCTTTAAAACCGCTGTGGTCCAAGATGGTCCGGATTTCATCTTTTGTAAATCCGAGCCACCGGTCACCGTATTTTTTCCGCATTTCCTCATTGGTATGCTTTTCAAAATCAGCGATAATAAATACACCGTCTGTTTTTAAAATTCTTGCCACTTCCATGGCTACTTTTTCCGGATCTGCCAGGTGATGCATGACCATGGAAATCACGGCAAGGTCCGCTTCGCTGTTGCCGACCGGCAGGTGCTCAAGTTCACCCAGCCGGAGTTCAATGTTTTCTTTGTCACCTGAAAAAAGTGTTTGAGCCTGGTCGAGCATTTTCCGGGAATTGTCAACGCCTACCGCAAACCCGGCCTTTTTTTTTAATCCGGCAAGCAGTTCGCCGGTTCCGCATCCGAGATCCACCGCAAACCGGCATTGCCCGACACAGTCGAGAATAGTCCGGTTAAGATCAAAATCTCCCAAAACTTTCTGCTGCAGATAATTCCACTCCGATGCAATGGAATTAAAAAAATTCCGGGATTTGATGCTGCGTTCCTTCACAAGGCGTGATGCGTTTTCAAGATCATCTGCAAGTCGCTGCTCTGATGGAAAAAGCGGGCGGATCGAATCCACAAACTGTCCGCCAGCTTTATTGCCGACAGCGGAATAAAAGGCCCATGCCCCGTCTCTACGGCATTCAAGCAGTCCTGAATCCGTCAGCACTTTTAGATGCCGTGAAATTCTGGATTGCCCCATATCCATGAGGGCCACAATTTCATTGACGCTCATTTCATGGTGTATCAGAATATTTAGCAGCCGGATTCGCGTTTCATCGGCCAGCGCTTTGAAGTATGCCAGACAAATCATATTATTATTTCCAGATATCAA